>NZ_CP043430.1:3000000-3300000 GCF_008271365.1 Microbacterium sp. 1S1 | reverse complement strand
TCGGGCTCCGACCTCACGCCCATCGGCTCGACCGCGATCTACCCGCTCGGCCTGTACTCGACGAAGTACGACGACGTCGACGACATCAAGAAGGGCGACACGGTCGCGGTTCCCGACGACGCCTCGAACCAGGCGCGCGCGCTCAACGTGCTGCAGCAGGCGGGCCTGCTCGAGCTCAAGAGCGGAGGCACGCCGTACTCCGACCTCGCCGACATCGACGCGGACAAGTCGAAGGTGAAGGTGACGGCCCTCGAGGGTGCGCTCATCCCGACCTCGCTCCCGGACGTCGCGGCTGCGATCATCAACAACGACTTCGTCGAGGACGCCGGACTGACGTTCGACGACGCGATCGCGCAGGACGACCCGGAGGACCCGAACGCCCTCCCATACGTCAACATCTTCGCCGCGCGTGCGGAGGACGCGGACAACGAGACGTACCAGAAGCTCGTCGAGATCTTCCAGACGAACGAGGATGTGCAGGCGGGCCTGCTCGAGTCCTCGGGCGACACCGCGGTGGCGCTGCGTACCCCGGTCGAGGACCTCGTGGCCTCGCTGGAGAAGGTCCAGAAGGACGCCGAAGAGAAGTGACGAACGCCGGGGTGTGATCCGCCCCCTGTTCGATGAGGGAGAATCGGGTGGCGCTTCGTGCGCCGCCCGATTCTCCGTTTCCCGAGAACCAGACCGGAGCACCACATGCCGATCGTCACCCTGACGAACGTCTCCAAGACCTATCCCTCCCGCAGCCAGGGCGATCGTGAGATCGTCGCCGTCGACGACGTCACCCTCTCCATCGACAAGGGCGATGTCTTCGGCATCATCGGATACTCCGGTGCGGGGAAGTCGACGCTCGTGCGTCTCATCAACGCGCTCGAGCCCGCCACCCGCGGCACCATCACGGTGGACGGCGTCGACATCACGGCGCTCAAGGAGAGCGAGCTGCGCGCCGTGCGCGGCGGGATCGGGATGATCTTCCAGCAGTTCAACCTGTTCTCGTCACGCAGCGTCAAGGCCAACATCGCCTATCCGCTCAAGCTCGCCGGGTGGTCGAAGCCGGACATCGAGGCGCGCGTCGCCGAGTTGCTGTCGTTCGTGGGGCTCTCCGACAAGGCGAAGGCCTACCCCGAGCAGCTGTCCGGTGGACAGAAGCAGCGCGTCGGGATCGCCCGCGCGCTCGCCACCAAGCCCGCCATCCTCCTTGCGGATGAAGCGACGAGCGCGCTCGATCCGCAGACCACGCACGAGGTCCTCGACCTGCTCAAGCGTGTGAACGAGGAGCAAGGTGTCACGATCGTCGTCATCACCCACGAGATGGATGTGATCCAGACCATTGCCACCCGCGTCGCCGTCATGGAGAACGGGCGGGTCATCGAGCAGGGCGACGTCTTCGATGTCTTCTCCGCCCCGCGGAATCCCGCGTCCCAGCGGTTCGTCGGCACGGTGGTGAAGGGGGTGCCCTCGCCGTCGGAACTGGCGGTGCTGCGGGACCGGCATACCGGACGCCTGGTGACCCTGTCGTTCCGCGACGGCGACTCGTCGCAGGCCCAGGTGTTCCTCGACCTCGCCTCGGCGGGTCTCGACTTCGAGCTCGTCTACGGCGGGATCAACGACATCCGGGGTCGCGCCTTCGGCCACCTCACGCTGGCCATCCGTGGTGACCGCGCGGCGATCGACAGGGCCCTGGCGCATATCGCGGAGCGTGTCGACGTCACGGTGATCGCCGGAGAGGAGGCGCGCTGATGGATCGGTTGAACGAACTGTGGCCGGAGTTCTGGCAGGCCGCGCTCGAGACCCTGTACATGACGTCGTTCGCGCTCGTGCTCGGTGGGATCCTCGGGCTGGCGGTGGGCGTCCTGCTGTACGTGACGCGCCCCGGTGGACTGATGCCGAACCGCGTCGTCTCCGGGCTCATCAACTTCGTGGTGAACTTTTTCCGTCCGATCCCGTTCGTCATCTTCATGGCGGTGGCGCAGCCGTTCGCGCGCCTGGTCGTCGGCAGCGGCATCGGCACCACCGCCGGAGCCTTCATCATCGGTCTCGCGGCGGCGTTCGCGATCGGCCGCATCGTCGAGCAGCATCTCGTCTCCGTGTCGCCGGGCGTGATCGAGGCGGCGCGGGCGATGGGCGCCGGGCCTTGGCGGATCCTCTTCACCGTCGCGATCCCCGAGTCGCTCGGCCCCCTCATCCTCGGTTACACCTTCATCGTCGTCGCGCTCATCGACATGACCGCCATGGCCGGACTCATCGGCGGCGGCGGGCTCGGGGCCTTCGCGCAGATCTACGGTTTCCGGCAGTTCGAGCCGCTCGTGATGTGGGCGGCGATCATCCTCATCGTGGTGTTCGTCCACCTCGTGCAGCTCCTCGGTACCCGGCTCGCCCGGAAGGTCATGCGCCGCTGAGGCCCATCAGCGTGCCGGGGCCTCCTGCAGGCTCCGGCGCGTGGTGAACGAGCGCTCCTGTCCGCTCAGCGGATCGGTGAACCGGAGCTCGCGGGCGAGGAGCTGGAGCGGGCGGGTGAAGTCGTCCGGGCGCTCCGGCTGCAGCACGGGGTAGAAGCCGTCGTGGAGGATGCCGAGGCCGAGGGCGGCAAGGTGCACACGGAGCTGGTGCATCTTCCCGCTGTGCGGACGGAGGAGGGTGTGCACGACGCGGTCGTCGGCGGCGATGACCTCGATGAGCGTCTCGGAGTTCGGCTCGCCGTCCTCATCCACCTGCACGCACACCTGACCGCGGAGCTTCTCGATGCGGTTGCGGTAGACGAGCGGGAAGCGCGACGGATCCCAGTCCGCCGGGCGCGCGGAGACCGCCTCGTACACCTTCTCCACACGGCGGTCCTCGAACAGCAGCTGGTAGGCGCCGCGGGTGGACGGGCGGGCGGAGAACATCAGCAGTCCCGCCGTGGCCCGGTCCAGCCGGTGTATCGGCGTGAGATCCGGGTTGTCGAGGCGATTGCGCAGCCGCACGAGCGCGGAGTTCTGGAGATACTTGCCGCCCGGAGTGGTGGGGAGGAAGTGCGGTTTGTCGACGACCACCAGGTGCTCGTCCTGGTGCAGGATCTCCTCGGTGAACGGGATCTCCTTCTCGATCGGAGGCTCGCGGTAGTACCAGACGAACTCCTCGGCGCCCAGAGGCGTGTCCCGGGAGAGGGGCCTGCCGTCGCGTGCGACGATCTCCCCGCGGTCGAAGCGCACGAGCAGCCGCTCCGGATCCAGGTGGAAGAACCGTTCCACCATGTAGGCCGCGACCGTGGGCCACGCGCCCGTCAGGGGTACGTGCAGCCGGGTCGCCCCGACGCCGTCGCGCACGGGGAGCGGGGAGGGCATGCCCATGTCTCGGCCTTCGGAGCAGGGGTCGCGGGGCCGCGACCGGGTGTTCCCAGCCTAGGCGACCCGCTCGGGCGGGGTCCGTGGGTCGTGGCCGCACCTGCACGGCCCTGTCGGCGGTTGCACGATCCGGCCGCGCCTACACGATCATTCCGAGGTTCTCGTCCCACAACCGGACCCTGGTCGTGCATCCGAACCGGAGGGAACCCGGACCGGAGACAAGGCCGCTGTCGGCGGTTGCACGATCCGGTTGCGCCTGCACGATCAATCCGAGGTTCTCGTCCCACGACCGGACACTGGTCGTGCATCCGGACCGGAGGGGACCGGCCGGGGGCCCACGCCAGATCGGGGGACCGGATCCGGTGTCAGCGGGTTTCGCCGGCGAGCCAGTCGTCGAAGGTCGTCGGCGCGATGCGCGCGTCGTCGCCGGGGAGCAGTACCTCACCCGCGAACTCGACGCCGAGTGCGGCACCCCGCCACGCGGCGCGCAGCGGAAGGTCACGTCCCCAGGCCCCGAGAGTGCGGCGGGCCATGTCGACGGCGTCCTCCGTGCGGGGGCCGGCGACGTCGAACGAGCCGCCGAGTGCCGGCGACTCCGCCGCGTCGACGAGGGCGATGGCCACGTCCGCGGGGGCGATGGGCTGCAGCAGCAGAGGGGGCACGATGCCTTCGCCGTCCTCGATGCTCCACTCGGCGATCATCGCAGGGAAGTCGTGGAACTGCGTCGCCCGCACGATGGTGAACGGCACCGCGCCGCGCGTGACCTCTCGCTCCTGGGCACGCTTGCCCGCGTAGTGGGGGTTGCCGCGCACGCGGTCGAGCGCCGCGATCGAGAGAGCCACGTGATGGCGGACCCCGGCCTGGGCGCCGGCAGCGAGCAGGGTGCGGCTGACCGTCCCGAACACGCGCTCCGCCTCGGCGACGTCGGATACCGGGGGGTTCGTCGCGTCGACGATCGCCTCCACGCCGCGCAGCAGGGTCGCGAGGCCTTCGCCCGCGGTCAGATCGACGCCCTGGCTGCGGCTGAGCGACAGCGGGTCGTGCCCCCGACGCCGTGCCTCGTCGATGACCAGTCGCCCGATCCGTCCCGTTCCTCCTGCGACCGCGATGCGCATGCCCGCTCCTTCAATCATGGATATTGTGTGTCCACAATAGGGTGCCCGGATACGATGGGCAAGTGAAACTCCCCGAGACCTCCGAGTGGGTGCTGCACACCGTCGCGGTGATCGCTCAGCTCCCCGCGGGGTCGACGGTGTCCGGCGCGCAGCTCGCCGAGCACTTCGGCGTGCCGGGGCCGTACCTGTCGAAGCAGCTCGCCAAGCTCGTCCGAGCCGGCATCCTCACCGGGAGCACCGGTCCACGCGGCGGCTTCCGCCTGGCCAGGGAGCCCGAGAGCATCAGCATCCTCGATCTCGTCACCGCGGTCGACGGCGCCGCCGATCCCTACATCTGCCGCGAACTCCGTCAACAGGGACGGGGAGCCGCCCGTCCGGAGGACTGCACCGCGCCGTGCGGGCTCGCGGTCGTGATGCGCCGTGCCCACGAGGCCTGGCGGACTTCTCTGGAGTCGGTGTCGATCGCGGAGGTCGTCGGCACGCTCCCCGACACCGTCCCGGCCAAGAACCGGCGTCTCCTCCTCGGCCTCTGACCCGCACGTGTGCCGGACGTCGCGGGACCTCCGCCGCGACGGTTGCGCGACGCGGGTCCGGTTGCACGACCGTGTGGCGGCTGTCGCCCGGCACCCGTGCTCGGATCGTGCAGGCGGAACACGTGGAGCGGGACACGTGGAGCGGGACCCGACCGCACGGGACCCCACCGGCCCGGGTTCAGGTGTCGAAACTGAGGCTCAGTTTGCGCAGCAGCGCGGCCAGCCGGTCCCGGTCGGAGCGGGAGAGAGCGCGCAGCAGGTCGGCCTCGGCGTCGACGAGTCGGGTGATCGCGGCGTCCACCCGGACCCGGCCGTCGTCGGTCAGAGTCACGAGCACGCTGCGGCCGTCCGCCGGATCCGCTTCTCGGCGCACGAAGCGACGGCCGACCAGGCGGTCGATGCGGTTGGTCATAGTGCCGCTCGACACGAGGGTCTGCTGGAGGAGCTGCTTCGGCGAGAGCTGGAACGGCGACCCCGCTCGGCGGAGCGCCGAGAGGACATCCCACTCCCACGGCTCCAGGTCGCTGCGGCGGAACACCTCACGGCGGGCGCGGTCCAGGTGCCGGGAGAGACGGTCCATCCGGGACAGCACCTCGAGCGGAGAGAAGTCGAGGTCAGGGCGCTGGGTGTTCCATGCCCCGACGATCCGGTCGACCTCATCCGCCTCGCTCATCCGTTCATTATCGCGTGGGATCGTGTCGTGGCCTCGGACGACGCGGGAAGGAGCGTCGTCAGGAACGCGCTGTGCGGATCGGGGAGGTAGGTGCCGAACGGCGGACCCTCCCGGAACCCGGCCGCGGCGTACATCGCCCGGGCGGGAGCGAAGAAGGGGTCGCGTCCTGTCTCCAGCGAGACCCGCCGGACGCCGCGCCCGGCCGCATCGTCGAGAAGGTGGTCCAGCATCGCCCGTCCGAACCCGCGCCCGCGGAGCGCCGGGTCCGTGCGCATCGACTTGAGCTCCTCGTGCCCCTCCTCGACGACCGCGAGCGCTCCCGTCGCGGCGATCCGTCCCTCGACGACTCCCGTGAAGAAGCGGACGCGCGGAGTGAGCAGCCGGTCGAGCGTGAGGGCGTGCTGGCTCTCCGGCGGAGCGGTGCCCTGCATCTCGGCGTGGTGTGCGCCGACGAAGTCCGCCATCTCGGGGCTGGCGACGGTGACCCGATGGATCGCGATGTTCATGGCATCAGGATCCCAGAGCGGTGTTTCCGGCGGATGACGGGAGCGCCGCGCGGGGGCCGTCCACACAGGAACACCCGCGCGGACGTGGCAGACTTATCGGGCGGTCCCCCCGGGGGTGCCGCGGTCCGCCGTGGTGTAATGGCAGCACGACAGCCTTTGGAGCTGTGAGGTCTAGGTTCGAGTCCTGGCGGCGGAGCATGACTGGGAACAACCTCGCCATCATCGTCCTCGCCGCCGGCCAGGGCACCCGCATGAAGTCGCGCCTGCCGAAGGTTCTGCACCCGATCAGCGGGCGGCCTCTGGTCGGACACGTGCTGACGACCGCGACCCGACTGCAGCCGGCGCACATCGAGGTCGTCGTGCGGCACGAGCGCGACAAGGTCGTCACCGCACTGCGCGAGGACTACCCGGATGCGGTCTTCGTCGATCAGGACGACGTGCCGGGTACCGGCCGCGCCGTCCAGGTGGCCGTCGATGCTCTCCCCGCCGACTTCGACGGCGACATCCTCGTGCTCTCGGGCGACTGCCCGCTGGCCGACGCGGACACGCTCTCCGCCTTCCTCGCCGAGCACCGGGCCTCCGGAGCCCCGGCGACCCTCATGACCGCCCGCGTCGACGACCCCACGGGCTACGGCCGGGTCATCCGCGATGCGGACGGCGACGTCGACCGCATCGTCGAGCAGAAAGACGCGACGGAGGAGGAGGCCGCGGTCAGTGAGATCAACGCGGGCATGTACGTCTTCCGCGCGTCCACGCTGCGGACCTACCTGCCCCGTCTCGGCGTGGACAACGCCCAGGGCGAGATGTACCTCACCGATGTCCCCGGCCTCGTCCGCCGCGACGGCGACCGGGTCGCCGCGTCGATCGTCGCCGACGTCGAGGTCACGTTCGGCGTCAACGACCGAGCCCAGCTCGCCGAGGTCGGCCGTCGCCTGAACGCCCGCATCGTGCGTCGCTGGCAGCTCGAGGGCGTCACGATCGTCGACCCCGCGACCACGTGGATCGATGATGACGCGACCCTCGCTCCCGATGTCACGATCCTGCCGAACACGCAGATCCTGCGCGCGACGACGATCGCCGCCGGCGCGACCATCGGCCCGGACACCACGCTCGTCGACTGCGAGGTCGGCGAGGACGCCGTCGTGCGCCGCACGGACGCGACGCTGGCCGTGATCGGCGCCGAGGCGACCGTCGGCCCGTTCTCCTACCTCCGCGCCGGCACCGTCCTGGGCGCGAAGGGGAAGATCGGCGCCTACGTCGAGACGAAGAACGCCGAGATCGGCGAGGGCAGCAAGGTCCCGCACCTCTCCTACGTCGGCGATGCGACGATCGGGCGCGGGGTGAACCTCGGCGCGAGCACGATCACTGCCAACTACGACGACGTCAACAAGCACCGTACCGAGATCGGCGACGAGGTGCACACGGGCTCGCACACGGTGCTGGTCGCGCCCGTTAGGCTGGGAGCTGGTGCGAAGACCGGCGCCGGCGCCGTCGTCCGCAAGGACGTCCCGGCCGGTGCCCTGGCCATGAGCGTCGCCCCCCAGCGCAACGTCGAGGGGTGGGTCGAGAAGAACAGAGCAGGCACGGGAGCGGCGGATGCCGCTGCCCGGGAGAATTCAGCGGAATAGGCGGAGCATGGCCCGGAAGAAGAAGACGGTCGACCTGGATCGCGACAACGGGGTGGCCCCCGGCATCATCGCGAAGACCAAGAAGCGGCTCGTCGTCGCCGGTGGACGTTCGCATCCCGAGCTCACCGCCGCGGTCGCCGCCTCACTCGGCACCGAGATCGCCCCGGTCGAGCACCGTACCTTCGCCTCCGGTGAGATCTACGCGCGCTTCGAGGTCTCGATCCGCGGGGTCGACCTCTTCCTCGTCCAGACCTTCGGCGAGCCGGTGAACGAGTGGCTCATGGAGACGCTCATCATGATCGATGCCGCCAAGCGCGCCTCGGCCAAGCGCATCACCGTCGTCGCCCCGTACTATCCGTATTCGCGTCAGGACAAGAAGGGCCGGGGGCGTGAGCCGATCAGTGCGCGGCTCGTCGCGGACCTGCTGAAGACCGCCGGCGCCGACCGCGTCATGAGCGTCGATCTGCACGCCGCGCAGATCCAGGGCTTCTTCGACGGGCCCGTCGACCACCTGTTCGCCAAGCCGGTGCTCCTGGAGCACTTCGAGCGCACGTTGACGCCCGAGGACCGCGAGATCCTCACGGTGGTGTCGCCGGACATGGGGCGCGTCCGGGTGGCGGACACCTGGTCCGACAGCCTCGGCGCGCCGCTCGCGATCATCCACAAGCGTCGCGACCCGAAGGTCGCCAACCAGGTCTCGGTGCACGAGATCGTCGGTACCGTCGAGGGCCGCACCTGCCTCCTCGTCGACGACATGATCGACACCGGCGGCACCATCGTGAAAGCCGCTCAGGCGCTCAAGGCGAACGGTGCGCGCCGCGTGATCGTGGCCGCGACCCACGCCATCTTCAGCGATCCGGCGTCGGAGCGCCTGCAGGACGCGGCGATCGACGAGGTCGTCGTCACCGACACCATCCCGCTCTCGGCCTCGCGCCGTTGGGAGACGTTGACGGTGCTCCCGATCGCGCCGCTGCTGGCTCGCGCGATCCACGAGGTCTTCGAGGACGGATCCGTCACGAGCATGTTCGGCGGGGACGCGTAACTCATCGGGACGACACAGCCCGCGCATAGCCGCGGTGCTTACGGTCGAGTCATCGACGGAAGAGTCGACCGACGACGCACCGGGAGGACCCATGATCCGCACGACCGTTCCGACCTCTGTCCGCACGGGCTCCGCCCTTCTCGGGGTCGCAGGACTCTTCATCCTCGCCGGGTGCTCGTCGACCGGAGACGCCGCCGACACCTCGAACGGTGCCGATGAGACGGCGGGGTCGTCCTCGTCCTCGTCGTCGAGCGGCGGCGACGCCTCCGGCACCTACACCGACGGCACGTACACCGCCGACGGCTCGTACCAGACGCCGGAGACGGTGGAGGAGATCACCGTCACACTCACCCTCGCCGACGGCGTCGTGACCGAGGTCGAGGTGACCGGCGACCCCAAGGCGCCGGAGACCGAGCGGTACCAGGGCGAGTTCATCGACGGGATCGCCGACGAGGTCGTGGGAAAGCCGATCGACGAGCTGAACGTCAGCCGCGTCGCCGGCTCCTCGCTCACGAGCGGCGGTTTCAACGACGCGGTGGAGGCCATCAAGGAGCAGGCCGCCGCTTAGGCGCGAGGCGTCGTCATGGCGGGCTGGCGATTCGAGGCGATCGGCACCGGGTGGGAGATCGAGACCGACGTGCCGCTCGCGGATCACGTCCGGGCAGCGGTGACGGCGGAGATCGAGCGGTTCGATCGGGCGTGGTCGCGGTTCCGCGACGACTCCGACGTGTCGCGCCTGGGGCGTGCCGGCGGGCGGCTGTCGTCCCCGGACGTGCGGCCCATGCTCGACGTGTATCGCGAGCTCGACGCCGCGACAGCCGGAGCGGTGAACCCGCTGGTCGCCGACAGCCTCGCCGCGCTCGGGTACGACGCTGCGTACTCGCTGCAGACTGGCGATCCCCGCCCCGCTCCGGCCTCCTGGACCGAGCGACTGGCGTGGTCGGACGATGCCGTCGAGGCGGTCGCCCCGGCGCTCCTCGACGTCGGCGCCGTCGGCAAGGGACGTCTGGTCGACCGCGTGATGGCCGCGCTGGCCGATGTCCCCGGGGATGTCGTCGTCGACGCCGGCGGCGACATCCGCGCGCGTGGCGGCACCGTGCGCATCGCCCTCGAGCACCCCTACGATGCGCGCAAGGCGATCGGAGTCGTGGAGCTCCACGACGGCGCGCTGTGCGCATCCGCCGTCAACCGCCGAGCCTGGGGCGACGGCCTCCACCACGTGCTCGACGCCCGGACGGGACGGCCCGTCCGTACCTGGGCGGCGACGTGGGCCCTCGCGCCGGACGCGATGACGGCCGACGCCGTGGCCACCGCCCTGTTCTTCGACGGCGGTCCGGAGCTCGCCGCCC
The DNA here is from genome assembly GCF_008271365.1 of Microbacterium sp. 1S1. Lineage (NCBI taxonomy): Bacteria > Bacillati > Actinomycetota > Actinomycetes > Micrococcales > Microbacteriaceae > Microbacterium > Microbacterium sp. 1S1. Next base: position 3,289,834 of record NZ_CP043430.1, on the reverse strand, counting down.
GCTGGGGTGCCGAGTGGGTGCGCATGACCACCGACGGGCGGGTGCAGCGCTCGCCCGGTTGCCCCGCCGAACTCTTCATCGCGGCCGCAGCCGGAGCCGCCGGACCCGGGGGAGACCTGACACCGTGACCACCGCCTTCGCCGCCGCCCGCCAGCGCGTCCTCGCCGTGCTCGGCTCCCTCTCGATGTACCGCCTGGTGTTGTTCGCCCTGGCGGCGCTCGCTCTCATCGCCCTCGTCCTGTCCCTGTTCGGGGTGATCGTCGCGCCGACGCCGACCGAGCTGCTGGCATCCTTCGCCGTACTCGCGCTCGTCATCTCCGCGGTGGACGCGCTCGCCCAACGCCTTCTCCGGCTTCCGTGGCGGGTGGAGTCGTCGCTCGTCACCGCGCTCATCCTCCTGTTCGTGCTGCGCCCTGGCGTCGAGCCGTCGGCCCTCGTCGGCCTCGCGCTCGCCGGGGCGGTGGCGAGCGCGTCCAAGTACCTCATCGCGTGGCGTGGCCGCCACATCTTCAACCCGGCCGCATTCGGTGCCGCGGTGGTGTCGATCCTCGGAGCGTTCGGCGCGTTCAGCTGGCTCGGCACGTCGTCGTCGTGGTGGGTCGGCACTCCCGTGCTCGCGATCCCGGTCGTCGTTCTCGGCCTGGCGGTGCTCTGGCGCACGGAGAAGGTCGGCGTCGTGCTCCTCTTCCTCGCGGTCGCCGTGGCGACCTCGATCGCGCGGCAGGCCGTCCAGGCCGTGCAGTTCGACGTCTCCTTCGACCTCCCGACGGCGCTGTCCTTCGCGGTGCTGCAGTCCCCCTTCCTCTTCCTCGGCGCGTTCATGCTGTCCGAGCCGCTCACCCTCCCGCCGAGGCGTCGGCAGCAGCTCGTGGTCGCGGTCGTGGTCGGCGTGCTCGCGGGGTGGCCGATCTCCGTGGCCGGTCTCTTCACACTCGGGCAGGAGCGCGCGCTCCTCATCGGCAACCTCGTGGCCTTCGCATTCGCGCTCCGCGGGTCCGTGCGCCTCGTCCTGGAGCGCCGCACCTCCGTGACGCCGACGGCCCAGGAGCTCACCTTCCGGGCGAAGGGCCGCGTGCGGTTCCTCCCCGGGCAGTACCTCGAGCTCGATGTCCCGCATCGGCGGCCTGACGCGCGGGGGACGCGCCGCGAGTTCAGCATCGTGTCCGCTCCGGCCGACCTTCCGACCCTTCGCATCGCGTACAAGAACGGCGACCAGCAGCACCCGTCGAGCTACAAGCGGGCTCTCGCGGCAGCCGAGCCCGGTGCGACGTTCGCGGTCACCGGAACCTGGGGCGACTTCATCCTGCCGCGCGGCGAGCAACCGGTCCTCATGGTGGCAGCGGGCATCGGCGTGACCCCTTTCGTGTCGCAGCTCCGGCAGCTTCAGGCGACGGGGGAGCGGCGCGACATCGTGCTCGTCTATGTGGCGTCCTCGGCACGGGAGCTCGCCTTCCGCGATGAGCTCGCCGCGACGGGAGTGCGCGCGGTCGTGTTCACACCGGACGAGCCCGCCGACCTTCCCCCGCACTGGACCTGGGCCCAGGGAGCGCGTCTGGACGCGGAGACCCTGGAGCACGCCGTCGGGGACCTCTCCGCGCGGCACGCCTTCATCTCCGGGCCGCCGCGGCTCATCGCCGACCTCGCCCCCGCGCTGCAGAAGGCCCGGTCACTCACGACGGACGCCTTCGCCGGCTACTGACCCTGCCTCCGGTTCCGCGTCCGGGGGCTACGCGACGCCTGCACGACCCCGCGACACCGGCACGACGGTCTCCGCCGTCTCGTCGTGCATCCGCCCCCGGGTCGTGCAGGAGACCTGGTCATGACAGGGCCGCGGCCGGGGGGACGGGTGCACGACCGGGGCACGGGTGCACGACCGGGGCACGGGTGCACGACCGGGGCACGGGTGCACGACCGGGGCACGGGGGTACGACCGGGGACACCTGCACGATCGGGGCACGGGTGCACGACCGGATGGACGGATCCATCGTGCGGATGAGGTCGGGTCGTGCCTGTGAGAAAGTGCCCGTCCCGACTCGAACGCCGGCCGGATAACACCTGCACGACCTCGGGATGTCTGCACGAGGGGATGGACGGATCCTCGGTGCGGACGAGGTCGGGTCGTGCCGGTGAGAAAGTGCCCGTCTCGACCTCGGACGCCGGCCGGACAACACAGCTGCACGACCTCGGGACGTCTGCACGAGGGGATGGACGGATTCGTCGTGCGGAAGAGGTCGGGTCGTGCAGATGTGCACGGGGCGGAGGGAGTGCGAAGGTCCCGGGATCAGGCGTCGGAGGGGTCGCCGGGAGGAGTCAACGGCAGCCGGACGGTGAAGGTCGTGTCGCCGGGCTCGCTGTCGACAGAGATGCGGCCGTGATGACCCTCCACGATGGCCTTGACGATCGCGAGCCCGAGCCCCGTGCCGCCGGTCTGCCGAGCGCGAGAGCTGTCCCCCCGGGCGAACCGGGCGAAGAGCTCGTCGCGGAGAGCAGGGTCGATCCCCGGACCGTCGTCATGCACGCGGAGCACGGCGTCATCACCCTCCCGCGCCACGCTGAGTGTGACCGTCGTCCCCGCGGGGGTGTGCGTGCGGGCGTTGGCCAGCAGGTTCGCCACGACCTGGTGCAGCCGCCCCGCATCGCCGACGACGGTCACCGGCTCGTCCGGCACCTCGATGTTCCAGTGATGATCGGCGGCGGTCGGCCGAGCGTCCGAGAGTCCTTCGAGCGCGAGCTGGGCGAGATCGACCGTGCCGTAGATCAGCTCCCGGCCCTCGTCCAGTCGTGCCAGGAGAAGGAGATCCTCCACGAGGCGCGTCATCCGCAGCGACTGCGCCTGGATGCGTTCCAACGACGACGTGGTGCCCTCGACGACCTGATCTTCCCGCGTTGCCTCGGGGGCCTGCCGCAAGGCGCGCAGCGACAGCTCGGAGTATCCGCGGATCGAGGCCAGGGGGGTGCGCAGCTCATGGCTCGCATCCGCGACGAACCTCCGCATCTGCTCCTCGTTCTTCTGCCGGGCGGCGAGGGAGGAGTCGACGTGGTCGAGCAGCTTGTTGAGCGCGGCCCCGACGAGCCCGGTCTCCGTGCGGGGGTCGGCTTCGCTCGCCGGCACACGCTCCGTGATGCTGACCTCGCCGCGGTCGAGCTGCTGGTTGGCGACGCGCGTCGCGGTCGCCGCCACCGCCCGCAGCGGTCGCAGTCCGACGCGAATCGTGACGGCCGTGGTGAGGGCGAGGAGGATCAGCCCGCCGGCCGTCGCGAGCAGGATGACGGTGAGCAGCTGGGTGAGCTGATTCTGGATGTCGTCGCGGGGGAGCCCGGTGACGACGACGACGCCGTTGCTCGCGGTCGTCGCGACGATGCGGTACGAACCCAGTCCATCGAAGGAGACCGTGGCCGGCGTCCCGAGGGCCACCGTGCCGTAGAGCTGCTGCAGCTGCTCGGAGGTGAGGGTGCGCGACGAGCTGGTGAGGTCCTCGCGGTTATCGTCGAAGACGAGGCCCGTCGGGCCGACGACCGGACTCGCGACGGAGAACAGCAGACCGGGGACTTTGACGTCGCGGCCGTAGAGGATGTTCTCCGCCGTCGCCTCCGAAGGGGTGGAGCGTGACACCAACTGGTCCCGGATGGTGATCGCATAGCCTTTCACCTCGTCGTCGAGCTGCTGCTCCAGGGTGCTGCCGAGCGTGGCACTGGTGATGACGGCGACGATGACGAGGATCAGCGACACGAACCCGATCACGGCGGTCATCAGCCGGGTCTGCAGGCTCATGGGCCGTCGCGCCATCGCCGCTCCGCTCACTGCGGGGCCTTGATCATGTAGCCGACGCCGCGCACGGTGTGCAGGAGAGGAGTGCGGCCGGCGTCGATCTTCTTGCGGAGGTACGAGATGTAGAGCTCGACGACGGACGACTTGCCGCCGAAGTCGTAGCTCCAGACCCTGTCGAGGATCTGCGCCTTCGACAGCACCCGGCGTTCGTTGCGCATGAGATAGCGCAGCAGCTCGAACTCGGTCGCGGTCAGTTCGATCTCCACGCCGTCGCGGACGACCTCATGGCTGTCCTCGTTGAGCGTGAGGTCGGCGACACGGAGGATCGACTGCCCGTCGTCGGCGCTGGCGTGCCCGGTGCGCCGGATGATCGCGCGCAGACGGGCGATGACCTCCTCCAGGCTGAACGGCTTGGTCACATAGTCGTCGCCGCCGGCGGTGAGCCCGGCGACCCGGTCGCCCACCGCATCCTTCGCGGTGAGGAAGAGGACGGGAACGAGGTTGCCGGCGTCGCGGAGGCGCTTGAGCACGGCCATCCCGTCGAGGTCCGGCATCATGATGTCGAGCACGAGGGCATCGGGCTCGAACTCCTTCGCGACCTGGATCGCCTCGAGGCCGGAGGAAGCGGTGCGCACCTCCCAGCCCTCCATGCGCAGGGCCATGGCGAGCAGGTCGGTGAGCATCTGCTCGTCGTCCACGGCGAGGATGCGCAGAGGGGAGCCGTCCGGGCGGCGCAGTTCGGGCAGGTCGCTGGTCATGACTCCATTCTGCGGAATCTCCTATGTGATTTCTATGGAACGCGCTATGCGTTCTCTGAGAACGGGGCTCCCCAATGTCCGAGTCGGGGTCTACCGTGTGCTCATGGTCGACAACGTCGAATCCGCACAACCCTCCGTCCACCGTCCCTCCACCGTCTCCGAGGTCGCTGCGCTTGTCCGCGCCGCCGCACAGGAGGCGGTCCCCCTGACCGTCGTCTCCGGCGGTCACGGCCCCTGGTCGCACGCCCCCGCTCCCGGTCTGCGGCTCGAACTCGGGGAGCTCTCGTCGATCGAGGTCGATGACACCACCGTGCGTATCGGCGGCGGCGCGGTGTGGGGTGACGTCGCGAGAACCCTCGCCGCTCATGGTCTCGCGCTCAGCTCCGGCGACACGGCGAGCGTGGGCGTCGGCGGTCTCACCCTCGGCGGGGGCATCGGCTGGATGGTGCGGGCCTGGGGTCTCGCCGCGGATCAGCTCGTCGGTGCCCAGGTCGTGACCGCGTCGGGAGAGGTCGTCGAGGTGTCCGCCACGCAGCATCCCGAGCTGTTCTGGGCGCTGCGCGGCGGCGGCGGCAACTTCGGCGTCGTCACCCGGTTCGACTTCGAGGCCCACCGCCTGCCCGGCATCGCGCTCGCCGAAGCCGTCGTCGACGGCGATGCCACGGCGGTGCTCCGCACCGTGCGGGAGCTCCTCCGCGATGCCCCGCGGGAACTCACGGTCACCTACATGGACGTGCCGCCCATGGACCCGAGTGCACCGGCGGGTGCCCGTCTGACCGCGGTGTGGGCGGCGCCGGACCCCGAGGCACTGCGCGTCGAGCTCGCCCCGATCTCCGCTCTCGACGGCGTGACGACCACGATCACGGAGCCCGCGTATCGAGACATCCTGATGGAGATGCCGCAGCCGGAGGGAGACGCGCCAGCGCCTCCCGGGTTCATCGGTGGCAACGGCCTCGTGGCCGACCTCGACGACGAGCTCATCGATCGCCTCATCGCGTTTCGGCGCGACTTCCCGGCCTCGGTGATCTTCCTGCGTTCGCTCGGCGGGGCTTTCGGCGACGTCGCGCAGGAGGAGACCGCGTTCCCCGCGCGCTCCGCGACCTGGTTCGTGATGGCGGGAGCGTTCGACGTTCCGGGCATGCTCGACGACGCGGCGCGTGCGAAGGCGGCGAGCGACGCCGAGCGCATCGTCGCGGGGCGCCTCGCCGAGTACAGCAACTTCGTCGATGCCGAGCGCCCGGACACGGTGCCGGACATGTACGACGAGGCGGCCTACGAGCGGCTGCGCGCGCTGAAGGCGCAGTGGGATCCGCGCAACGCCTTCCGTCGGAACCACAACATCGCCGTCTGACGCGAGAAGGGCCGGACACCGTGCGGTGTCCGGCCCTTCGAAGACCCGAGGTCAGTGCGTGTCTTCGGCTTCGATCTCGGAGCGGTCACCGGACCACAGGGTGTGGAAGGTGCCCTCCTTGTCGATGCGCTTGTAGGTGTGCGCGCCGAAGAAGTCGCGCTGACCCTGGACGAGTGCGGCCGGGAGACGGTCGGCGCGGATGCCGTCGTAGTACGACAGCGACGACGAGAACGCGGGCGCCGGAATACCGGACTGACCGGCGGTGACCACGACGCGGCGCCAGGCGGCCTGGCCGCGGGTGAGCGCCTCGGCGAAGTACGGCGCCGTCATCAGCACGGGCAGGTCGGGGGTCTCGGCGTAGGCGTCGGCGATCCGGTTGAGGAACTGCGCTCGGATGATGCAGCCGCCGCGCCAGATCTTCGAGATGGCGCCGAGGTCGATGTTCCAGCCGTACTCGGAGGCGCCGGCACGGATCTCGTCGAAGCCCTGCGAGTAGGCGACGATCTTGGAGGCGTAGAGCGCCAGCCGCACGTCCTCGACGAATGCCTCGACCTCGTCGGCGGGGACCGTGAACTCCTCGTCCGGGCCGGGGAGCGCCGCGGCGACCGCACGCTGCTCGGGATGCGAGGAGAGGGACCGGGCGAACGTCGCCTCGGCGATGCCGGAGACGGGGACGCCGAGCGAGAGAGCGGTCTGCACGGTCCAGGCACCGGTGCCCTTGGCGCCGGCCTGGTCGAGGATGACGTCGACCAGTGGCTTGCCGGTCTCGGCGTCGACCTGGCGCAGCACCTCGGCCGTGATCTCGATCAGGTACGACTCCAGCTCGCCGCGGTTCCACTCGGCGAAGATCTCGGCGATCTCCGCGGGCGACTTCCCGGTGCCACGGCGGATCAGGTCGTAGGCCTCGGCGATGAGCTGCATGTCGGCGTACTCGATGCCGTTGTGCACCATCTTGACGAAGTGGCCGGCGCCGTCGTGACCGACGTGGGTCACGCAGGGTTCGCCCTCGGCGACGGCGGCGATGGACTTCAGGATCGGTCCGAGCGTGACCCAGGACTCGTCCGATCCGCCCGGCATGATCGACGGTCCGGTCAGGGCGCCTTCCTCGCCGCCGGAGATGCCGGCGCCGACGAAGTTGATGCCGGTCTCGCGCACCGCCTTCTCGCGGCGGATGGTGTCCGGGAAGTAGGCGTTGCCGCCGTCGACGATGATGTCGCCCGGCTCGAAGACCTCGACGAGGGAGTCGATCACGGCATCGGTCGGCGCACCGGCCTTGACCATGATGATCGCGGTACGCGGCTTCTGCAGCGAATCGGCGAATTCCTGGTAGGTCTTCGCCGGGATGAAGCCCGCCTCGGGATGCTCGTCGAGGAGGGTCTGCGTCTTCTCGTAGCTGCGGTTGAAGATCGCCACGGTGTTGCCCTCGCGGCTCGCGAGGTTGCGGGCGAGGTTCGACCCCATGACGGCGAGTCCGACGACTCCGATGTTCGCTGATGCTTCGGGCACGGAAGGCTCCTCGATCGTGAAGAAGGGTTGTCTTCAGCGTATCGCTGTGCGGTCGATCGAGGCGCACCCGTGACGCAACCCCGTCATCGTCCGCGGTGCCGGGTGGCCGAGACGCTCGAGACCTCTACGCTGAGGGGAGCACGGGAGCTGAAGGGAGTCGGTCGTGACGGAGTCCGAGAAGAAGGTCCGCGCCGTCGTGGCGGTGCCGTTGGCGGAGGAACTGTGCGGGCTCATCGAAGAGCTCGAGCCGCGGCTCGAGGTGGTCCACGATGCGGCGCTCGTGCCCCCCATGCGCGGCCCTGCCGACTGGTCGGGGGACCCGGACTTCAGCCGGACCCCGGAGCAGCAGCGCGCGTTCGACGATCTCGTCGACTCCGCCGATGTGCTCTTCGGTATCCCCGACGTCGACCCCCGGGCGCTGGCGCGGACGGTGTCCGCAAACCCGGCACTGCGGTGGGTCATGACCACGGCGGCCGGGGGCGGCAGCACCGTCAAGGCGGCGGGGCTCGACCGCGCCGACCTCGACCGGATCGTCTTCACCACCAGCGCGGGCGTCCACGGCGGAACGCTGGCCGAGTTCGCGCTCTTCGCGGTGCTCGCCGGGGCGAAGGACCTCCCGCGCCTGCTCGGTGACCAGCGGGAGCGCACCTGGCCCGACCGCTGGGAGATGCGCCAGGTCGACGAGCTGACCGTGCTCGTCGTCGGACTCGGCGGCATCGGCGCGGAGTGCGCTCGCCGTTTCCATGCTCTCGGTGCCCGGGTATGGGGGACCAGCCGCTCCGGCCGCGCGGTCGACGGTGTCGACCGTCTCATCGCGCTCGACGAGCTCGTGGACGCGGTGGGCGAGGTCGACGCGATCGTCGTCACGCTGCCGGGCACGGATCAGACCAGGCATCTCATCGGCGAGGAGGTCCTCCGCGCCGTGAAGCCCGGGGTCATCCTCACCAACGTCGGACGCGGCAGCGTCGTCGACGAGACGGCGCTTCTCGCCGCGCTCGACGACGGCCGTGTCGGCTTCGCCGGGCTGGACGTCTTCGAGCAGGAGCCGCTGCCCGCCGACTCGCCGCTCTGGACGCACACCCGCGTCCTTGTGAGCCCGCACACGGCGGCGCTCAGCTCGAAGGAGGAGGAGCGCATCGCGCGGAGGTTCGCCGACAACGCGACCCGGCTGCTCGACGGGCGGGAGCTGCGTGCGGTGGTCGACACGGTCGAGTTCTACTGAGACGGGATGCAGTGGGCATGAGCGAGCGCGTCGTCGTGATGGGGCCGAGCGGCTCCGGCAAGTCGACGGTGGGCGCGGCACTGGCGGAGGCGCTCGGTGCCCGCTTCGTGGACGGGGACGACCTGCATCCGCTGACCAACGTGGAGAAGATGGCGGCGGGGATCCCTCTCGACGACGCGGACCGGATGCCGTGGTTGCGAGTGGTCGGCCGTACCCTGGCCGGGGAGGGGCGGATCGTCGTCGCCTGCTCCGCGCTCCGAAGGCGCTATCGGGACGCGATCCGGAAGGAGGCTCCCGACGCCACCTTCGCTGAGCTCGTGCTGGACAGAGACACGCTCGCCCGGCGACTAGGCGGACGCGCCGATCACTTCATGCCGGCGACGCTCATGGACTCGCAACTGGAGGCGCTGGAGCCCCTGGCTCCCGACGAGCGGGGGATCCGCGTCGAGGCGTCCCTCTCGCTGGCGCAGGAGGTGGCGGCCATTCAGCACGCGCTCACCGCGGCGGCAGGAACACCGGGGACGCCTCAGTCCTTGCGGTAGCCCGAGCGACCGAGGGAGAACAGCGCGGCGCCCGTGGCGACGGCCGCGCACACGGACATGGCGCCGATCAGCCAGAGGATGACGTGGGAGAGGAAGGCGCCGTCGAGCATGGGGGTACTCCGAGTTTCTGCAGAGGGGACCGGTGTCTTCAGCCTATCGGGTGATCCGGTACCATGGAGGCGTACCTCGGCGAGGGACGCTTCTGCGCGTGCGCGGACGTCCGTGATCGACGCGGCGAAGCAAGCCCGGTGGCTTTCCTCACGCGTCCGCGTTCGAGTCCACAATTCCAAGACCACCGCGCGGCGCCTTCGCTGCGTGCCCGAAGGAGAACCCCATGTCTGAAGACACCACGGTCCACGCCGAGCTGCGCAGCAGCTTCGGCAAGGGCTTCGCCCGTCGCCTGCGCGCCGCCGGCAAGATCCCCGCGGTCATCTACGGCCACGGCACCGAGCCCGTGCACGTCGCGCTGCCCGGCCACCAGGTCTCGCTGATCATCCGCCGCGCCAACGCGCTGCTCGACCTCGACATCGAGGGCACCTCCCAGCTCGCGCTCGTCAAGGACGTGCAGAAGGACCCGGTGCACCAGATCGTCGAGCACATCGACCTCCTGGTCGTGAAGAAGGGCGAGAAGGTCGCCATCGACGTGCCCGTCGTCGTGACCGGTGAGCCGGCCCCCGGCACCATCGTCAACCTCGACGCCACGACCATCCAGGTCGAGGCCGAGGCCACGCACATCCCCGAGAACATCGAGGTCTCGGTCGAGGGTCTCGAGGAGGGCGCGCACATCACCGCCGCCGACGTCACGCTGCCGAAGGGCTCGACGCTGCTCACCGACGGTGAGGTCCTCGTGGTCGCCATCTCCGTCCCGGCCGCTGCGGTCGAGGACGAGGAGGCCGAGGGCGAGTCCGCCGAAGGCGAGTCCGCCGAGGCGTCCGAGGAGGCCGCCGCGGAGTGATCTCCGCCTGCTTCATCACGGAGGGGACGCGATCCGATCGCGTCCCCTCCGTCGTATCCTGACCGAGGCGACGGCCCCGGCGAGAGAGGACGAGGAATGGCAGCGACCTGGCTCGTGGTCGGTCTCGGCAACCCGGGACCCCGCTACGAGGCGACCCGCCACAACATCGGCCAGATGGTCGTCGACGAGCTCGCCACGCGGCGGGGCGAGAGCTTCCGGGAGCACAAAGGCGGTGCGCGGGTCGTCGAGACCTGGCTGCGTCCCGGCGCAGATAAGCTCGTCCTCGCGAAGCCGAACACGTTCATGAACGTCTCGGGCACGCCCGTCGCCGCCCTCGCCCGGTTCTACTCCGTCCCGCTCGACCACGTGATCGTCGTGCACGATGAGCTCGACATCCCGTTCGACACGGTCAAGCTGAAGACCGGGGGAGGCCACGGAGGCCACAACGGCGTCCGCGACATCGCGAGGGCGCTCACGAGCCCGGACTTTCCCCGGGTGCGCGTCGGCATCGGCCGGCCGGTGGGCCGGCAGGATCCCGCGGACTGGGTGCTCTCCCCGTTCGGCAAGGACGAGCGCGCGAACCTGCCCCTCCTCGTGGGCGACGCGGCCGATGCCGTCGAGCTCCTCGTCGACGAAGGGTTGCTCGCGGCGCAGCAGAAGCACCACGCGCCGCGCTGAGTCTGCCTCCTGCGGCGGGCCTCAGGCGGTGAAGCTGGCGTATCCGGCCGCCCCGCCGATGGCGAAAGCCGTGAACACGGCGACGACGAAGATGACTGCGCCGAGCACGGCGACCACGAGGGCGGCGATCCCCGCCCCGCGCCCCTGTCGCTTGCGGATGGCGATGATGCCGAGCACGATGGCGGCGATACCGAGGACCGTCCCGGCCCAGAACGACAGCTCCGCCCACAGCACCTGGTCACGCGCGGGGGACAGGAACCCGAGGTCGCCCGTGGAGCTGCTGATGCCCTGCGGGATCCGCTGGCCGATCTCGAAGGCGCTGACCCCGCCGATGATCGGCACGACGACGGCCGCGAGGATCGAGAGGCCGAGGGCGAGCAGACCGAGGAAGCTCGAGGGCTTCGGCGCGGCGTCCGGTGCGGTGTACGTGCCGGACGGTGTCGCGTAGCCGCCCACAGGCACCTGGTACGCCCCCGGAGGTGCGGCAGGGGGCGTCGGCTGTCCGTATCCACCGGCGGGTGGGTACGGTGTCGGCGCGGCAGGGGGTGCCGACGGATACGCGGGCGGCGGGACCGCTCCGGGCGCCGACTCCTGCGGGATCGAGGCCGTCGGAGGGACGGCAGGCGCGGCGCCGGGCGGCGGGGGCAGCTGCGGATCGGTCACGATGTCATCCTAGGGGCGGCCGCGGCTCACACCCGGCGCAGCAGCCCGACGCGGTCGTACACGTCCGACAGGGTCCGGTCGGCGACGGCGTCGGCGCGGGCGGCGTTCTCCGCGAGGATCCGATCCAGCTCCGCGGGATCGTCGAGGAGTTCGAGGGCACGGGTCCGTACCGGGTCGAACTCCGCCACGACGACCTCCGCGAGGCCCTTCTTGAAGTCTCCGTAGCCGCGGCCGGCGTACTCGTCCTCGATCGCGGGGATCTGACGCCCGGTCAACGCCGCGTAGATGGTGAGGAGGTTCGAGACCCCGGGCTTGTTCTCGCGGTCGAAGCGCACCGAGCCCTCGTTGTCGGTCACCGCTCGCATGATCTTCTTCGCCGACTTCGCGGGGTCGTCGAGCATCCACAGCACGCCCGCGTCACTCTCGGCCGACTTCGACATCTTCGCCGTCGGGTTCTGCAGGTCGTAGATGCGCGCGGTCTCCTTCTGGATGACCGGCACGGGCACGGTGAACGTCTCGCCGAAGCGGGAGTTGAAGCGCTCTGCGAGGTCGCGCGTGAGCTCGACGTGCTGCTTCTGATCGTCGCCGACCGGCACGACGTCGGTCTGGTACAGGAGGATGTCGGCGGCCATCAGCACCGGGTAGGTGAAGAGCCCCACGCTCGTGGCATCGGTGCCGTAGCGGGCGGACTTGTCCTTGAACTGGGTCATCCGTCCTGCTTCGCCGAAGCCGGTGATGGTGCTGAGGATCCACGCGAGCTCCGCGTGCGCGCGGACGTGCGACTGCACGTAGAGCGTGGACTGCGAAGGCTCGATGCCCGCGGCGATGTACTGGGCCGCGGTGCGGCGGGTCTTCTCGCGCAGCTCGTCCGGGTTCTGGGCGACCGTGAGCGCGTGGAGATCGACGACCGAGAAGAAGGCGTCGTAGGAGCTCTGGAGGTCTCGCCACTGCAGGAGCGCGCCGATGTAGTTGCCGATCTGGAGGGAGTCGGCGGAGGGCTGCATTCCGGAGTAGAGACGAGGCTTGTTCACCCGACAATCCTATGCGCCCGCCGCGTGCGGCTCGCGCGCCGGGATCCCCTACGCTGACGACATGACTGCGACGACGCCGCCCGTGCGCGGACGGGTCTTCCTCGACGCCCTCGGCCCTGACGCGGAGCGCCTGCATCCGGAGATCCTCGCGCAGTATCGCGCTCCGGCCGCCGCGGGGCACGCGGAAGGAGTCTTCGCCGTCGCAGGGAGCCGGTTCGGTCGGTGGGCGTCGCTCGCACGCCCCGTCGTCGGACCGGGTCTGCTGGTGCCGACGCGGGGAACACAGGTGCCGTTCGTCCTTCGCACGATCTCAGGGCGTTCGTCGAGCGGGCGCGCGACCCTCGACTCGACGCGTGAGTTCCTGTTCCCGGCGCGTACCGCGAGGGTCGTGGACCGGCTCACGGTCAGCGTGCGACCCGGCCTCGTCCGGAACCTCCTCGGCGCGCGCGGCCGCGTGGAGCTCATCGAGGAGTGCAGCGTGACCGAGGAAGGATTCCTGCGCATGCGCACGGTGCGCGTCGCCCTGCGGCTGTTCGGGCGCCGATTCGCTCTCCCCGGCCCGCTCGGTGTCCGGGTGGATCTCGTCGACGGCTGGGATGCGGAGCAGCGTCGCCGCACGATCGACATGCGCGCCGTGAATCCGGTGCTCGGCACCGTGCTGGAGTACCGCGGATGGTACCGGGAGTCGGAGCCGGCGCCCTCGGAGCGGCCGGAACCGGGTCAGTAGGTGTAATCGACGACGACCGGCGCGTGGTCGCTCCAGCGCTGGTCGTAGGCGGCCGCCCGAGCGACGTGGTACGCCTGGACGCGCTCGGCCAGGGCGGGCGTGGCCAGGTGATAGTCGATGCGCCACCCCGAGTCGTTGTCGAACGCCTTCCCTCGCATGGACCACCACGTGTAGGGCCCCTCCACCTCGCCGTGGAAGCGACGGCCCACATCCACCCAGCCCAGGCCCGTGCCGACCGTGCCGTCGACGCCGGTGATCGGTGCTCCGGCCTCCCCGAGGAAGCGGTCGAAGTACGCCCGCTCGCGGGGCAGGAAGCCGGCCTTGGTCCGGTTGCCCCGCCAGTTCTTGATGTCGAGTTCCCGATGTCCGACGTTGAGGTCGCCGGTGACGAGCGCGAGGGCGCCGTCGGTGTTGAGGCTCGCGAGCCGCGCCTCGAACGCGTCGAGGAACTTCCATTTCTCGTCCTGCTTCGGTGTGTCGGCTTCGCCCGAGTGTACGTACGCACTCACGACCGTGAGCGGACGGTCTCCGATGAGGAAGTCCGCCTCGATCCAGCGGCCCTTGGCGTCGAAGTCCTCCGGACCGAAGTCGACCCGCGAGGCGAGAGCGGGGATGCGACTCGCGATCGCGACACCGGCGCGACCCTTCGCCGTGGCCTCGTCATGGACGAAGGCCCAGCCGGGCAGCGCGGCCTCGATGTGCTCGTCCTGCCCCCGCACCTCCTGCAGGGTGAGGATGTCGATGTCGGCGGCGTCCAGCCAGGTGCTCATCCCGTTGCGGGCCGCCGCCCGGATCCCGTTGACATTGACCGAGGCGATACGCAGGTGAGGCATTCCTCCAGCCTAACCAGCACCGCCGACATCACGGGTCCGGCGGTGTTCGAGCTCCGCGAGCAGGCGTTGGGCGAGCGGAGAGGAGGGGGGAACGGGCGGGGGAGCGGAGGCCTCGAGCGTGGCGACCTCGTGCTGCGCCTCCTGGACGGCGTGGCCCGCGGACCAGCGCCGGTACCAGGGGGCTGCATCACGGGCACGTTCGGCATCGCGGAGGCGGATCCGGGCCGCCGAGAGAAGTGTGGCGTGCTCGGCAGCCCTCCGTTCCGCATCGGTGGGCAGCAGCAGCGGGAGGTCGCGATCCTGGGCGGCGACGGCGATCCAGGAGGCGGCGACGAGCATCACCACGCCGTTCACGCGGAACCACAGCAGGAGTCCCACGAAGATCGCGAAGGTCGCCAGCAGGGGGTTCGACGGCGTGTAGCTCAGAAGGAAACCCACTCCGAACTGGAGGACCGTCATGGCGGCGCCTCCGAGGACCGCTCCGGGCCAGATCGTCCCCCAATGAAGCGACGTGCCCGTCAGGAAGCGCACCATCGCCGCCAGCGCACCGGTCAACAGGACGAACGACACGAGCACCGTGCCGATGCGGATGCCGAGGTTGAGGCCGTCGGAGCCGGCGTCCCAACCGAGCAGCGAGAGCACCCAGCTCAGCACCGCTGCGCTGGCCGAACTGAGCGCGGAGCCGACGATGAGCGAGACACCGAAGATCAGGGCGGCGAGGAGGTCGCGCGCTTTGAGGACCAGGTAGCTGCGGCGGTCGGGCTCGAGGCCGAAGATGTCGCGCACAGCCCGGCGCGAGAAGGTCACCCAGCCGATCGCGGTCCAGATCACCGTGCCGAGGGCGATGAGTCCGGTGACCCCGAGGACGCCGGTGGTGTTCGAGGCGATCTCCTGCACCTGCGCCGGGGTGAAGACGCCGCCCTCGTCCAGGATGAGGTTGGGGATGTAGTTGTTGATGATCCCGATGAGCCCGTTCACGGCGTCCTCGCTGCCGCCCAGCCACAGACCGGCGATCGCGAAGGCGAGGTAGATCGCGGCGAAGATGGCGAAGAGCGCCTGATAGCTCACGCCCGCCGCCAGCAGGAAGCCGTTGTGCTGCAGGAAGTGCCGCCACACCCGCACGGGGAAGAGGCCCAGGGTGCGCCGGGTGAGAGCGGTCGCGCGCTCGACGGCGGCATCGAGGCGACCGTCGGCCGCCGAACCGGGCTCTGACACGCCCCCACCCTACCCAAGACGGATCGTGCCCCTTCGCGACACCAGGCGCTAACGCGAGAACAGGCGGTCCCGCCCGGGACCGCCTGTTCTCGCGTTGATGCCTGTGTCGACGTCAGGGACGGCCGCGGAGGACCGCCTGCTTGACCTCGGCGATGGCCTTGGTGACCTCGATGCCGCGCGGGCAGGCCTCGGAGCAGTTGAAGGTCGTGCGGCAGCGCCAGACGCCCTCCTTGTCGTTGAGGATGTCGAGGCGCACTGCGGCGTTGTCGTCGCGCGAGTCGAAGATGAAGCGGTGCGCGTTGACGATGGCGGCCGGGCCGAAGTACTGGCCGTCGGTCCAGAACACGGGGCACGACGAGGTGCACGCCGCGCAGAGGATGCACTTGGTGGTGTCGTCGAAGATCTCGCGGTCGGCGATGGACTGGGTGCGCTCCTTGCCCTTCTCCGGCACCGAGTTCGCGACGAGGAACGGCTGCACCTCGCGGTACGAGGCGAAGAAGGGCTCCATGTCGACGACGAGGTCCTTCTCCAGCGGCAGACCCTTGATCGCCTCGACGTAGATCGGCTTCGAGATGTCGAGGTCCTTGATCAGCGTCTTGCAGGCCAGGCGGTTGCGGCCGTTGATGCGCATGGCGTCGGAGCCGCAGATGCCGTGGGCGCAGGAGCGGCGGAAGGTCAGCGATCCGTCGACCTCCCACTTGATCTTGTGCAGCGCATCGAGCACACGGTCGGTGGAGTAGAGCTCCACGTCGTAGTCGACCCAGTGCGGCTCGGCGTCGACCTCGGGGTCGAAGCGACGGATGTTGAAGGTGACGATGAAGGACTGGATCCCGGTGTCTTCGGTCGTCTCGGCCGGCGCTTCGGCGATGGCGTTCGACATGCTCAGTACTTCCTCTCCATCGGCGGGTAGTTCAACTCGCCCTTGTCGTTCTTGGTGAAGACGACCGGCTTCCAGTCGAGCTTGATGTGGTCGCTCGGGTCGGAGGAGTGCGGGTCGCCCGTGAGGTAGGCCATGGTGTGCTTCATGTAGTTCTCGTCGTCGCGCTTCGGGAAGTCGTCGCGCATGTGGCCGCCACGGCTCTCCTCCCGGTTCTGCGCGGCGTAGACGACGACCTCGGCGATGTCGAGCAGGAAGCCGAGCTCGACGGCCTCGAGCAGGTCGGTGTTGAACCGGTGGCCCTTGTCGTCGACGTGCACGTTCTTGTAACGCTCGCGGAGTTCCGCGATCACGCCGAGGACGTGCTGCAGCGACTCGTGGGTGCGGAACACCTGGGCGCCCTTGTCCATCTCGTCCTGCAGCGTCTTGCGCAGCACGGCGATCCGCTCCGTGCCCTGGTTGTTGCGCAGGCCCTCGAGCATGCCGGAGACGAAGCCGGCGGGGTTCTCCGGCAGCGGGACGAACTCGGCCGTCTTGACGTACTCCACCGCGTTGCGACCCGAGCGCTTGCCGAACACGTTGATGTCGAGCAGCGAGTTGGTGCCGAGGCGGTTCGCGCCGTGGACCGAGACGCACGCGCACTCGCCGGCGGCGTAGAGGCCGGGGACGATCGTGTCGTTGTCCGCGAGCACCTCGCCGTTGTTGTTCGTGGGGATGCCGCCCATGGCGTAGTGCGCGGTGGGCATGACCGGGACCGGCTCGACGACCGGGTCGACGCCCAGGTACGTGCGGGCGAACTCGGTGATGTCGGGGAGCTTGGTCTCGAGCACCTCGGCGCCCAGGTGCGTGCAGTCCAGCAGCACGTAGTCCTTGTGGGGACCGGCGCCGCGGCCTTCCGCGACCTCCTGGACCATGCAGCGCGCGACGATGTCGCGGGGCGCGAGGTCCTTGATGGTGGGGGCGTACCGTTCCATGAACCGTTCGCCCGAGGCGTTGCGGAGGATGGCGCCCTCGCCTCGTGCGCCCTCGGTGAGGAGGATGCCGAGTCCGGCGAGGCCGGTCGGGTGGAACTGGAAGAACTCGAGATCCTCAAGCGGGAGGCCCTTGCGCCAGACGATGCCGACGCCATCGCCCGTGAGGGTGTGCGCGTTGGAGGTCGTCTTGAAGATCTTGCCGAAGCCGCCGGTCGCGAAGATCACGGCCTTCGACTGGAACACGTGCAGCTCACCGGTGGCGAGGTCGTAGGCGACGACACCCGCGATCTGGGTCCGGCCCGCGTCGTCCTTCACCGTGATGAGGTCGAGGACGTAGAACTCGTTGAAGAAGTTGATCCCGAGCTTGACGCAGTTCTGGAAAAGCGTCTGCAGGATCATGTGACCCGTGCGGTCGGCGGCGTAGCAGGCACGGCGGACCGGGGTCTTGCCGTGCTCGGCCGTGTGACCGCCGAACCGACGCTGGTCGATCTTGCCCTCGGGGGTGCGGTTGAACGGGAGCCCCATGTTCTCGAGGTCGATGACCGCGTCGATCGCCTCCTTCGCGAGGATCTCCGCCGCGTCCTGGTCGACGAGGTAGTCGCCGCCCTTGACGGTGTCGAAGGTGTGCCACTCCCAGGAGTCCTCCTCGACGTTCGCGAGGGCCGCCGCCATGCCGCCCTGCGCGGCACCGGTGTGCGACCGCGTCGGGTAGAGCTTGGAGATCACCGCGGTCTTCGCGCCGGGGCCGGCCTCGATGGCCGCCCGCATGCCGGCGCCTCCGGCGCCGACGATGACGATGTCGAACTGGTGGTAATGCACGCCGTCGCGGACGACGGAATCCTGCGTCTGGGTAGTCACTTCTCGTTTGCCTCTTCTTCTAGCCCTGCGCCTGGCAGGTCTCCCACAGCGTGCTCGACTCGGTCACACCCAGGCACGGGTCGAAGGTGAAGACGACCAGGGTGCCGAGGAGGATGAGCAGGCCGGCGGCCAGGCCGAGGGCCCAGACGAGCGCCTTGCGCGCGGTGGGGTTGGTCACGTAGTCGTTCACGATCGTCCGCATGCCGTTGGCGCCGTGGATGAGGGCGAGCCAGAGCATCAGCACGTCCCACCACTGCCAGAACGGCGTCGCGAACTTGCCGGCGATGAACGCGAAGTCGAGAGCATGGATCCCCTCGCCGACCATCAGGTTCACGAAGAGATGGCCGAAGATCAGCACGACGAGCACGACGCCCGAGACGCGCATGAAGACCCAGCCCCACTTCTCGAGGTTGATGCCGCGCTGACGACGGGCGGGAGCGGCGACGGTCTGCGCGCTCATCAGTGTCCTCCTCCGAAGCCGGCGAACGCGAGCATCAGGTGGCGCGGGACGAAGCCGGCCATGATGATGCCCCACACGAGCAGCACGCCCCAGAAGAGCTGGCGCTGGTACTTGGCGCCCTTCGACCAGAAGTCGACGGCGATGATGCGAAGACCGTTCATGGCGTGGAACACGATGCCGGCGACGAGCACGACCTCGCCGACCGCCATGACCGGGTTCTTGTATGTGCCGATGACCGCGTCGTACGCCTCCGGCGACACCCTGATCAGCGCCGTGTCGAGCACGTGCACCAACAGGAAGAAGAAGATGGCGACTCCGGTGATGCGGTGCAGCACCCACGACCACATGCCTTCGCGACCCCGATAGAGGGTGCCGCGGGGGGTCTTGGACGTGGTTTCCGAAATCGACGGTGTCAAGCGAGCGCTTGTGGACACGGTCGTCCTCCCTGGATCGATGTGTTTCGGTCGCGTGCGCTGCTTCGTCCACATCTGGCCTGGAGGAGGGTCAGGCACGCCCGATCGGTCTCCATCCTATTCCTGTGAGAACGCCCCGGGCGACGAAGGGGACCCTAAGTCGGGCGCCCGACGTCAGCCGAGCTGCGCGATGCCGTTCCAGCCGCTTCCCACGGTCCGCGGGGGGAGGAATCCGCCGCGCCCGGTGCCGCCGTACAGGAGGAGCGCGCCGGAGGCGTTCGTGGCGAAGATGTCCTGGGTGCCGTTCCCGTCGAAGTCCCCCGCGCCGGCGAGTGCGGTGAAGGATCCCCACCCCTTCCCGATCTGTCGCCCCGTCGCCCACGAGCCCTTGCCCGTGGTCGCGTACAGCCACAGCGTGCCGTCGCTCCGACGGCCGATGAGGTCGCTCCGGGAGTCTCCGGTGAAGTCGCCGGCCGAGAAGACCGCCGTGAAGGTCTGCCAGCCTGAGCCGATGCGCGTGCCGCCGGAGAGCCAGCCGCCGCGCCCGTTGCCCCTGTAGAGGAGGAGTTCCCCGGCGGGTGTCCGTGCGATGACGTCGGCGAGTCGGTCGCCGTCGAAGTCCATCCCGCCGATGAGCTGGCTGAAGCGTGACCAGCCGGATCCGATCGCAACCGGAGCACCCAATCCGCCACGGCCGTTGCCGGCGAAGAGCATCAGCCGCCCGTCCGCCTCGGTGCGTGCGATGTCCGGGACCTTGTCCCCGGTGAAGTCGCCGAGGGGCGTGAAGGGACGGCTGCCCCAACCAGGGATCACGGTGCTCGTCGCTCCGAATCGCGCGGTGCCGGGGCCGGGGTACAGCCGGAGGTCGCCGGAGGCGGTTCGGGCCAGCAGATCGGCGGATCGATCGCCGTTCAGGTCGCCGGCACCGCCCGGCAGGGTCCGCACGGGAGAGCCGACCCCGAAGATCTGGACCCAGTACGTGCGGTAGCAGGAGCCGGTCGCATGACCGACGCCGAGCCCGGTGTAGCGGCGATCGAGGATGTTGGCCTTGTGGCCGGGAGACGCCATCCAGCTCGAGACCACGGCGGCGGCATCCGGTTGACCCGCCGCGATGTTCTCGCCGCTCGCGGTCCAGCCGAAGGCAGCGATACGCGTACTGCGCCAGGACGAGGAGCTGTGCTCGAACGTGCATGAGGACGCCAGCTGCCTGGCCCACTCGGCGGCCGCCGCATCCAGGCCGGGGTCGGAGACCAGCGCGGGGAGCCCGGCGGCCGTCCGTTGCGCGTTCGTGCGCGCGAACACATCCCCTGCGGCGCCCCCGGCGGCGGTGGCGGCCGTGGGGGTGAGGACGAGGACGGCCAGGACGCCGGCGACGACAGCGGCGGCGAGGCGGCGGGCACGGGAGGAGAGGGGTCTGGGGGGCCGGCTCATGGGTCGACGATAGCGCCGCCGGTACGCTGGCCTGCATGAGCGAGCCGATCGAAGACTTCTACGCGGTCATCCCCGCCGGTGGCATCGGCAGTCGGCTGTGGCCGCTGTCCCGGGCGGACGCCCCGAAGTTCCTGCACGACCTGACCGGGTCGGGCCATTCGCTGCTGCGGGACACCTGGGACCGGCTGGAGCCCCTCGCCGGGCCGGATCGGATCGCGGTCGTCACGGGTCGTGCCCACCGTGCGGCCGTGGAGGCCGAGCTTCCCGGCATCGCCGACCTCAACGTCTTCCTGGAGTCCGAACCGCGCGAGTCGGCCGCCGCTATCGGGCTGGCCGCTGCCGTGCTGCATCGCCGCAACCCCGACGTGATCGTCGGCTCCTTCAGCGCCGACCACGTGATCCGCGGTACGCGGGTCTTCGAGTTCGCGGTGCGCGACGCCGTCGAGGTCGCCAGGGAGGGGTACATCTGCACGATCGGCATCGCGCCGACGGAACCGGCGGTGGGCTTCGGCTACATCAAGAAGGGCCCGGAGCTCGTCGTGGAGCGCGCCAGGGAGGCGGCTCTCGTCGAGAGCTTCGTCGAGAAGCCGGACCTGGAGACGGCCAGGGCGTACCTGGCCGAGCGGACCTACCTCTGGAACGCCGGCATGTTCATCGCGAAGGCCAGTGTCCTGCTCGACGAGCTCGCCGCGAACGAGCCCGCCCTGCACGCCGGTCTGCTCGAGCTCGCCGAGGCGTGGGACGACCGCGACCTCCGCGGTCCCGCCGTGGACCGCATCTGGCCGCGGCTGAAGAAGATCGCGATCGACTACGCCGTCGCGGGAGCCGGCGGCGCGGCGCGGTCGTCTCGCCGTGGTGCCCGGTCACTTCGATTGGGACGACGTCGGGGACTTCGCGTCGCTGACGAAGCTCATCACGAACGGCCGCAAGAACGACCTCGCGGTCCTCGGACCCCGCGCCCGGGTGCTCACTGACGCGGCCAGCGGCATCCTCGTCAGCCAGACCACCCGCGTGATCAGCCTCGTCGGGGTGCAGGACATCGTCGTGGTGGACACCCCCGACGCCCTCCTGGTCACGACGGTCGAGAACGCCCAGCGCGTGAAGGGCGTCGTCGAGTCGCTGAAACTCAACGGACAGGGCGATGTGCTCTGATGAGCAGCGTGACGTGCTCATCGGCAGGGTTGATTTCAGCTTTGTAACCATTGGCCCGGGCGCCCGGAGCCGACGTGCACGAACGTCGAAACAGTAGGTAACTTTGATCGATCCGCGATGGCCGCGGGTTCGTTGAGGGAGGCATCCGTGACCATCTCCACCACCAAGAAGCTGCTCGGCGCGACGGTCGCCGCCGGTGTCGTCTTCGCTCTTGCCGGCTGCGGTCAGGCGCCGACCGAGGAGTCCGAGGGCGGATCCGCCCCCGTCGACTCCGACTTCAAGCCCTGCCTCATCTCCGACGCGGGCGGCTGGAACGACAAGTCGTTCAACCAGTCGGCCAAGGAGGGCATGGACAGCGCCGCCGACGAGCTCGGCATCAAGCCGCTGGAGTTCGAGTCCGCCAACGACAACGACTACGCGCCGAACCTCGAGACCGCCGTGTCCGAGGGCTGCTCGCTCATCGTCTCGGTCGGCTTCAAGCTGTCCGCTGCCACGGTCGAGTCCGCGCTCGCGAACCCCGAGATCGACTACGCGATCATCGACGACTGGGCCGACAACGACTTCGACGGCACCACCGACGCGCCGAACATCAAGCCCCTCGTCTTCGACACCGCTCAGGCGGCCTACCTCGGCGGCTACGCCGCGGCCGCCTGGTCCGCAGAGGCCGGCGTGAACAAGGTCGGCACCTTCGGCGGAATGCAGATCCCGTCGGTCGCCGTCTTCATGGACGGCTACCAGCTCGGTGTCGAGAAGTACAACGAGGACAAGTCGGCCGACGTCCAGGTCTTCGGTTGGGACGCCGCCACCCAGAAGGGCTCCTTCACGGGCGGCTTCGACGCCAACGACACGGCCAAGCAGACCGCCCAGGGCGTGCTCGACCAGGGTGTCGACGTCATCCTTCCCGTCGGAGGCCCGGTCTACCAGAGCGCCGCAGCGGCGATCAACGACAGCGGCAAGGACACGCTGATGCTCGGTGTCGACAGCGACCTCGCCGTCGCCGACCCCAGCGTCGCCGACATCACGCTCGTCTCCATCATGAAGGCCATCGACGTGGCCGTCCGCGACGCGACGCTCGCGGCCGCCGCCGGTGAGTTCGACCCGGAGCCCTACATCGGCACGCTCGAGAACGAGGGCGTCAAGCTCTCCGGCTTCGGCGACTTCGAGGCTGACCTGCCCGAGGGCCTCATGGACGAGCTGTCCGCTCTGCAGGAGCAGATCATCTCCGGCGACATCACGGTGGAGTCCGAGAACTCTCCCACCCGCTGAGTCGGAGCCGTACCCAGCACGGGGCGAGTGGCGCAGGCTGCCACTCGCCCCGCACTGTGGGCGGCGACGATTCTCCTCGGTGACTCTTCTGGATAAGGTGCAGATATGAAGCTCGAACTTCGCGGCATCACCAAGCGATTCGGCAGCCTCGTGGCGAACGACCACATCGATCTCGTGGTCGAGCCCGGTCAGATCCATGCGCTTCTCGGCGAGAACGGCGCGGGCAAGTCGACGCTGATGAACGTGCTCTACGGCCTGTATCAGGCCGACGAGGGCGAGATCCTCCTCGACGACGTCGTGCAGCACTTCCGCGGCCCGGGCGACGCGATGGCCGCCGGCATCGGCATGGTGCATCAGCACTTCATGCTGGTGCCCGTGTTCACGGTGGCGGAGAACGTCATGCTCGGTCACGAGCAGACCAAGGGCCTCGGCACGCTCGACATCGCGAAGGCGCGCGAGCATGTGCGCGCGGTCGCCGCCCGATTCGGGTTCGACATCGACCCGGACGCGGTCGTCGGCGACCTGCCGGTCGGCGTGCAGCAGCGGGTCGAGATCATCAAGGCGCTCTCCCGTGACGCGAAGGTCCTCGTCTTCGACGAGCCGACCGCGGTGCTGACGCCGCAGGAGACCGACGAGCTCATGGCCATCATGCGCCAGCTCCGCGACGAGGGCACAGCCATCGTGTTCATCACGCACAAGCTGCGCGAGGTGCGCGAGGTCGCCGACCGCATCACGATCGTGCGGCTGGGCCGTGTCGTGGGGGAGGCCTCGCCGACCGCCACCAACGCCGAGCTCGCCTCGCTCATGGTCGGCCGCGCCGTCGAGCTGACCGTCCACAAGGAGGTCCCGCGCCTCGGCGAGGGTGGTCTGGAAGTCCGGAACCTCCGCGTGCTCACGCCGACCGGCGCCATCGTCGTCGACGATGTCGACTTCACGGTGCGTCCCGGTGAGGTGCTCGCCATCGCCGGTGTCCAGGGCAACGGACAGACCGAGCTGGTGGAGGCCATCGTCGGCCTCGCGGCCCGAGTCGAGGGGAACATCGTCCTCGACGGCACCGAGCTCGTGGGCAAGAGCGTCCGGGGGATCCTCGACGCCGGTGTCGGGTTCGTCCCGGAGGATCGCACGGAAGACGGCCTCGTCGCCGGCTTCTCCGTCGCCGAGAACCTCATCCTCGACCGCTCGGACGACCCCGCCTTCAGCCGCGTGGGCACGCTGCGCCGCGGCGCGCTGGAGGCCTTCGCCAAGGAGCGCATCGCGGAGTACGACATCCGGACCCAGGGGCCGTACACCGCCGCGGGAACACTCTCCGGAGGCAACCAGCAGAAGGTCGTGATCGCGCGCGAGATGAGCCGCGAGTTGCGGCTCTTCGTGGCGGCCCAGCCGACCCGAGGGGTCGACGTGGGCTCGATCGAGTTCATCCACAAGCGCATCATCGAGACGCGGGATGCGGGCATCCCCGTGATCGTCGTCTCGACCGAGCTCGACGAGGTCGCCGCCCTCGCCGACCGGATCGCGGTCATGTACCGCGGCACCATTGTCGGCATCGTCCCCGGTGACACGCCCCGGGAGACTCTCGGACTCATGATGGCCGGAGCGGCCGATGCGGAGGTGACCGCGTGAGCGGTGCGACACCCGGTGCAGGAGACGTCACGAAGGGGCTGCCTCCCGAGCAGCTGCCGCCCAGCACGGGCCTGGCGGACGAGGTTCCTCCGCCCCCGCGCGGCAACGTCGTCCTCAAGGAGATCCTCCGCGGGAGCGCGGTGACGACCGTCCTGGCGATCGTCCTCGCGCTCATCGTCGGCGGCATCCTCATCGCGTTCACCAACGAGGACGTGCAGGAGGCCTCCGGGTACTTCTTCAACAAGCCGAGCGACACGTTCGCCGCGGCCTGGAACGCGGTCTACAACGGCTACGAGGCGCTGTTCCGCGGCGCGATCTTCAACGCCCGCGGCGCCGACTTCGCCGCGCAGATCCGGCCGCTCACGAACACGCTGGGCTTCGCGGCTCCGCTGATCGCCGCAGGGCTCGGAGTCGCGCTCGCCTTCCGCGTCGGCCTGTTCAACATCGGTGCCCGCGGTCAGATGCTCGTGGGCGTCGCGATCGCGGCCCTGCTGACGTTCAGCCTCGACCTGCCGATCTGGTTCCACCTCCCCGTGACCCTGCTCGCCGGCATCGCCGGCGGCGCGCTCTGGGGTGGCATCGCCGGTCTCATCAAGGCGCGGACGGGCGCACACGAGGTGATCCTCACGATCATGCTCAACTACATCGCGTACTACCTGCTGCTGTGGATGATCCGGACGCCCGGGCTGCTGCAGAAGCCGGGGACGAACCAGGCGCTCGGCTCGGCCACGCCGGAGAGCGCGCAGTTCCCGACCCTGCTCGGCCCGCAGTTCCCGCTGCTGGACCTCGGCTTCGTCATCGTGGTCATCGCGACGCTGTTCGTGTGGTGGCTCATCGAGCGCTCTTCGCTCGGGATGCGCATGCGCGCCGTGGGGGAGAACCCGCACGCGGCCCGCGCCGCGGGCATCAGCGTCAAGCGCGTGTACGTGTACGCGATGCTCTTCGCGGGCGGCCTCGCCGGCCTCGCCGGCATGAACCAGCTCCAGGGCGCGGTCACCACGGGCGTCACGGAGACCATCGACGCGGGCATCGGCTTCGACGCCATCACGGTCGCCCTGCTCGGCCGGAGCCGTGCCTGGGGAACGTTCGCCGCCGGCATCCTCTTCGGGGCACTCAAGGCGGGATCGTTCTCGATGCAG
Organism: Microbacterium sp. 1S1; assembly: GCF_008271365.1. Lineage (NCBI taxonomy): Bacteria > Bacillati > Actinomycetota > Actinomycetes > Micrococcales > Microbacteriaceae > Microbacterium > Microbacterium sp. 1S1. Next base: position 3,264,394 of record NZ_CP043430.1, on the reverse strand, counting down.
GCGCAGGACATCCCCGTCGACATCGTGCTCGTGGTGCAGTCGCTCGTCGTGCTGTTCATCGCTGCTCCGCCGCTGCTGCGCACGGTGTTCTTCCTCCCCAAGTCCGACGCAGAGAAGGCCGCCAAGGCGAGAGCCAAGGCCGCGAAGAAGGCGGTGACGGCATGATGTCGCTCGTGCAGACCGAAGCCGCCGACGGCACGGTGCAGCTCGCCACCGTCCGGGAGCGCCGCCTCAAGGCGCCGATCAGCCTCGCGGTCGTCACCGCGCTGCTGGCGGTGCTCTTCCTCGCCGTGCCGCGCAGCGGCACCAGCACGTTCCGCCTCGGCGACCGCACGTCCGCGTTCGAGCTCCCCGACGTGGGGCTGCCCACCGCGCCGACCTTCTGGGTCGTCTTCGCCGTGCTCGTCGTCCTCACGGTCGGAGCGTTCCTCCGGGCCTGGACGTACCGTGCTCCGTCGATCTGGCTCATCGTGACCTACGGCGTGCTCGCGGTGTTCGCGTTCCTCGTCTGGGCCGCAGCGGGCGGTCTCGTGCCCGTCACGAGCCTGCTCTTCGGAGCCGTCTCGCTGTCGGTGCCCCTGGTCTTCGGCGCGCTCGGCGGCGTCATCGGCGAACGCGCCGGCGTGGTCAACGTCGCGATCGAGGGGCAGCTGCTCCTCGGCGCGTTCTCGGCCGCGCTGCTGTCCAGCATCACGGGGAACCCGTTCGTCGGTCTGATCGGTGCGATGATCGGTGGTGTGCTCGTCGCGAGCGTGCTGGCGGCCTTCGCGATCAAGTATCTCGTCGAGCAGGTGATCGTCGGTGTCGTGCTCAACGTGCTCGTAACAGGGCTCACGGGCTTCCTGTACGGCGCACTGCTCGCGCCGAACGAGGGCGAGCTCAACACCCCCGAGCGCTTCTCCCGTATCGAGATCCCGGTGCTGAGCGACATCCCGATCATCGGCCCCGTGCTGTTCAACCAGACGTTCATCGTGTACCTCATGTTCATCACCGTCGCGGTCGTCGCGTGGGGCCTCTACCGCACGAAGTGGGGTCTCCGGCTGCGCGCCGTGGGCGAGCACCCGCAGGCGGCGGACACGGTGGGCATCCGCGTCAACCCGACGAGGTTCTGGAACGTGCTGCTCGCGGGCGCGATCGCCGGCATCGGCGGCGCGTACTTCACCCTGGTCTCGGTTCCGCAGTTCGGCAAGGAGATGACCGCGGGCCTCGGCTTCATCGCCCTCGCCGCCGTGATCTTCGGACGCTGGGATCCGATCCGCGCGACCCTCGCCGCCCTGCTCTTCGGGTTCGCGACGAACCTCCAGAACCTGCTGTCCATCCTCAAGACGCCGATCCCCGGCGAGTTCATGCTCATGCTCCCGTACGTGGTCACGCTGCTCGCGGTCGCCGGCTTCGCCGGACAGATCCGGGGTCCCGCCGCCAGCGGCAAGCCGTACGTCAAGTCGTAGAACTCGCAGGGAAGAAGGAAGCACCACCATGACGGACATCGACTGGGATGAGCTGCGCCAGGTCGCCGCGGATGCCATGACGAAGGCGTACGCGCCGTACTCGCGCTACCGCGTGGGGGCGGCGGCTCTCGTCAGCGACGGGCGGATCGTCGCCGGCTGCAACGTCGAGAACGCCTCGTACGGCGTCACGCTGTGCGCGGAGTGCGCGCTCGTGGGCGACCTGTTCATGTCCGGCGGCGGCCAGCTCGTCGCCTTCGTGTGCGTGAACAACGACGGCGAGACGATCATGCCCTGCGGCCGGTGCCGGCAGTTGCTGTTCGAGCACGCCGTACCCGGCATGCTGCTGGAGACCGTCTCCGGCATCCGCACGATCGACGAGGTGCTGCCCGACGCGTTCGGGCCGCGCGACCTGGAGGAAGCACGATGACCGTGGAGCCGTTCGACGCGGTCGATGTGATCCGAGCCAAGCGCGACGGGGGCGTCGTGCCCGAGCCGGCCCTGCGCTGGATGGTGGACGCCTATACGCGCGGCTACGTGTCTGACGCGCAGATGGCCTCCTTCGCGATGGCGATCTTCCAGCGCGGCATGGAGCGCGACGAGATCCGCGTCCTCACCGACGCGATGATCGCGTCGGGGGAGCGGATGAGCTTCGCGACCCTCGGCAAGAAGACCGTGGACAAGCACTCCACGGGCGGCGTCGGCGACAAGATCACCCTGCCGCTCGCGCCTCTGGTGGCCTCGTTCGGCGTGGCGGTACCGCAGCTCAGCGGCCGCGGCCTCGGCCACACCGGCGGCACGCTCGACAAGCTGGAGTCCATCCCCGGCTGGCGCGCGGCGCTCAGCAACGAGGAGATGTTCGCGCAGATGCAGGGCGACGTCGGGGCCGTGATCTGCGCCGCGGGGTCGGGCCTCGCCCCCGCCGACAAGAAGCTCTATGCGCTCCGCGACGTGACGGGCACCGTCGAGGCCATCCCGCTGATCGCCTCCAGCATCATGTCGAAGAAGATCGCCGAGGGGACCGACGCTCTCGTCCTCGACGTGAAGTTCGGCTCCGGCGCCTTCATGCAGGACATCGACCGCGCCCGCGAGCTCGCCCGCACGATGGTCGCGCTCGGCACGGACTCGGGCGTCGCCACCACGGCCCTGCTGACGGATATGAACGTCCCCCTGGGGCGCGCGATCGGCAACGCCAACGAGGTCCGCGAGTCGGTCGAGATCCTCGCCGGCGGCGGACCCGCCGACGTGCGGGAGCTGACCGTCGCGCTCGCCAGGGAGATGCTCTCCCTGGCCGGCCAGCCCGACGCGGACGTGGAGGCGGCGCTGGACGACGGACGCGCCATGGACACCTGGAAGGCGATGATCCGGGCTCAGGACGGCGACCCCGACGCGGCGCTCCCCGTCGCGCAGGAGACCCACGTCGTGACCGCGCCCGTCGACGGTGTCGTGACACGGATGGACGCGCTCCCCTTCGGCATCGCCGCGTGGCGTCTGGGCGCCGGACGCGCTCGGGCCGAAGACCCGGTGATCTTCGAGGCGGGGATCGACCTGCACGCGAAGCCGGGCGACCGCGTGTCGGCGGGACAGCCGCTGTTCACGCTCTCGGCGGCCGACGAGGCGCGGTTCCCCCGAGCGGTCGAGGCGCTCGAAGGCGCCTGGGAGATCGGCGACGAGGCTCCCGTCGGCGGGCCGATCGTCCGCGAGCGCATCACGGCGTGAGGGCCGGGCGATAGCCTGGACGAACATCAGCGACCGAGAGGATTCCCATGTCGATCGATGCGAACGGCGACGTCGCCATCCAGGGGGCCTCCCTGCGGAGCCTGCCGAAGGTGTCACTGCACGACCACCTGGACGGCGCAGTGCGCCCGGCCACGATCATCGAGCTCGCCGACGCGATCGGTCTCGAACTCCCGGCCTCCGACCCGGCGGCGCTCGGCTCCTGGTTCTCGAAGAAGAGCGACTCGGGGTCGCTGGTCGAGTACCTGAAGACCTTCGAGCTCACGACCGCGGTCATGCAGACGCGTGAGGGGCTGACCCGCGTCGCGCGCGAATTCGTCCAGGATCTCGCCGCCGACGGAGTCATCTACGGCGAGGTGCGCTGGGCACCGGAACAGCACCAGGGCGGCGGGCTCTCGCTGGAGGACGCCGTCGAGGCCGTGCAGCAGGGGATCGAGGAGGGCGAGGACGCCGCGGACCGGGGCGGGCACAGCATCCGTGTCGGTCAGCTCCTCACCGCGATGCGGCACACCGCCCGCGCTCGGGAGATCGCCGAACTCGCCGTGGACTACCGCGGGCGGGGCGCCGTGGGCTTCGACATCGCCGGGCCCGAGGACGGCTTCCCACCGTCGGACCACCGCGCCGCCTTCGACTACCTCGCCGAGAACTTCTTCCCGGTGACGGTGCATGCGGGGGAGGCGGCGGGACTGGACTCGATCCGCTCGGCGCTGCTCGACGGGCGTGCGCTCCGGCTCGGACACGGCGTGCGGATCGCGGAGGACCTCGAGGTCGTCACGCAGGAGGGCGACGAGGTGCAGGTGCGCTTCGGCGACCTGGCCCGCTGGGTGCGGGACCGCGAGATCCCGCTCGAGCTGTCGCCGTCCTCGAACCTGCAGACCGGCGCGGTCGCCGCGTGGGGGCAGACGCTCGCCGATCACCCGTTCGACCTGCTCTACCAGCTCGGCTTCGCCGTGACGGTCAACGTGGACAACCGCACCATGAGCTCCACGTCGCTCACCCGGGAGCTGGCCCTGCTCGTGCAGACGTTCGAGTACGACCTCGACGACCTCGAGGCCTTCCAGTTCAACGCCGCGGCTGCGGCCTTCCTCCCCGTCGAGGAGCGCGAGGAGCTGGTGGAGATGATCGCCGAGGGCTTCGACGCCTGAGCCGGCGTCCGACACGGGCCGGCGGCACGGCGCCGACGCGACGCGGCGCGGGGAGGATGGGGGTATGCCCGCCTCCGTCTTCCTCGCCGGTCCCGCGTCATGGAACCGTATGGTCCTGCTCGACCGGCTGCCCGAGCCGGTTCCCCATATGCAGTTCGCGCAGGCGAGCTGGGAGTCGGTGGGCGGGACCAGCGCGGGGAAGGCACTGAGCCTGACCGGGCTGGGCCGGTCCGTCGTCCTGCACGCGATCACGGGGGAGGACGACGACGGCCGGCGCATCCGCGCGGCGCTGCGGGCGGCCGGTGTGGCTGCCCGGTGGACGGACGGGGTCACCGAGCGTCACCTCAACCTGATGACGGCAGGCGGCGCGCGGGTGTCGTTGTATCTCTCCACGCCCGCGGAGACGACGGGGACGGACGACGCCATGCACGCGGCGAAGATGGCGGCTGCCGACGCGGTCGTGCTCGACCTGGCCGCCGAGCCGCGGCGGCTGCTGCCGCTCGCGGCGGCGAGCGGGACGCCGTTGTGGGTCGACGTGCACGACTATGACGGTGTGGACGCGTACCACCGGCCGTTCCTGGCCGGGGCGGGGGCGGTCTTCTGCAACGCGGATCGACTGGGCGCTCCGGTGGAGTTCCTCCGGGCGGCCGTCGCGGACGGCGCGGAGTTCGCCGTCTGTACCCTCGGCGCGGAGGGGGCGGTCGCCGTGACCGCCGACGGCGCCGAGCTGCGCGTTCCCGCGGTGCCGACCACCGTCGTCGACACGAACGGCGCGGGCGACGCATTCCTCGCCGGAGTCCTCGACGCGCGGCTCCGCGGCACGGACCTCGTGACAGCGCTCACGGCGGGCGCACGGGCGGCTGCGGGTATTCTGGGCACCCGGCACCTGCATCCGTTGCTCGATCCGGTGCTCGGGACTCCGACGGCGGGCTAGGGCGCGACCTGCTGCAGGAAACTCCCCACGACGTCGGTGATCTCGGCGTGCATCTCGTCGTCGTCGATCGTCGGGGTGCCGTCGCCGGCTTGCGGTCCGTAGTCGCCGAACGAGGCGTGCGCCGCGCCGTCGATCTCGACGAACTCGGCGTCCGCGGGGAGTTCGCGGCGGGCGTCGGCGATCTTCTCGGGTGTGGAGAGGCCATCCTCGCTGCCGGACACGCTGAGCACCGGGAGACCGGAACCGGAGAGGTCCGTCGCGCAGTAGGAGGCGAAGAGCACCAGGGCTTCGCCATCCGGGGCGAGCTGGCAGGCGCGCACACCGCCGAGGGAATGGCCGCCCACGGCCCAGACGTCGACGTCGGGTGCGGCGCTCGTGAAGGCTGCGAGGCCGCGCGGGTCGAAGAACGCGAGGTTGAGCCAGGGCCGCGTGATGACGACCGTGGTGCCCTCCTCCGCGAGTCCCTGCAGGATCGATGCGTACGCCCAGGGGTCGACCTTCGCACCGGGGATGAACACGAGCCCCCGGTCGGAGCCGCCGTCCGCAGGCTCGAGGACGATGCCTTCGTCGGCGTCGGTCACCGTGATCTCGGGGTTGTCGCGGACGGCGGCGAGTGGCTCGGGTTCCGCGGCCATGACGCCGATCTGGCTCCAGGCGAGGATCCCGCCGACGGCGAGGAGGACGACGATCGCCACCGCCCACAGGACTCTCTTCACGATGCGGCGGGACTTCTTCTGCACAGCAGCAACGCTACTCCCCGCCGTGCTGCTCTCCCTCAGCCGGACAGCGCCGCTTGACGGAGGGTCACCGCGTCGCGGATGGCCGGGAAGAGCGGGTGCTCGGGATCGAGGCCGGTCGTGCGGGTCGTGAAGGCGGCAGCGTCCTCGGCGCGCAGCAGGGTCTGCAGCTCGATCGACTGCTCGTCCGCGGCGTCATCGAACTCGAGTGCTGCGGCGACGGCCGCCACCAGCGCTGTCGTCGACAGTCCGTGCTCTGCGGCCATCGCGGCCGGGCCGATGAAGCGCTCGTGGCGGGAGATCTTCCGCAGAGGCTGACGACCGACGCGCTGCACGGTGTCGACCAGCGCGGGGTTGCGGAATCGTTCCAGGATGGTCGCGCGGTACTCTGCGAGGTCCACGGGGTCGAGCCCGTGTTCGGCGACCAGCACCGCGGACGTCTCCTCCAGAGCGGCGGAGACCTGTGCGGCTATGGCCTCGTCGGCGAGCGCGTCGGAGATACGCTCGACGCCGTTGCGGGCGCCGAAGTACGCGGTCGCGGCGTGACCCGTGTTCACCGTGAAGAGCTTGCGCTCGATGTACGGCGCGAGGTCGTCCACGAAGTGGGCACCGGGGATGTGCGGCGGGGCGCTGCCGAAGGGTCGGGCCTCGATCGCCCACTCGAAGTACGGCTCCACCGTGACGTCGATGCCGCTGCCCTCGGGCTGCGCCGGGACGATCCGGTCCACGGCGGTGTTCGCGAACACCGCACGAGACAGCAGGGTGTCGGCGTCCGCACCGGCCGCGGCGACGATCTCCTGGCGGAGCTGGTCGGTCGCCCCGATGGCGTTCTCGCACGCCATGACCTGCAGCGCCGGGGCCGTCGGGGAGCGCAGCGCGAGGCCGGCGACGATGGACGGGGCGACGAACCGCAGCACGGTCGGGCCGACGGCCGTCGTGACGACGTCGGCCGTCGCCACCTCCTCCGCCACCGCGGCCGGGTCCGTGCGGCTGTTCACCGCACGGAACCCGGTGACGACGTGGTCGGTCCCTCCGGGGCCGGCTTCGTGCACGGCGTACGAGTCCGCCCGCTCGATCGCCTCCACCAGAGCATCGGCGACGTCGGAGAAGACGACCTCGTATCCGCCCTCGTGCAGGAGCAGGCCGACGAAGCCGCGCCCGATGTTGCCCGCCCCGAAGTGGACCGCCTTCATCCCTCGTTCACCTCCGAGAGCAGGGCGAAAAGCTCGTCCGGCGTGGTCGCCGCCGCCAGCCGGGCGACGTCGTCCTCCTCGGAGAACAGGATCGCGATCCTGGACAGGATGTCCAGGTGCTCGTCGCCGACGCCCGCGATGCCGATCACGAAGGTCGCCCGCTCGCCGTCCCAGTCGACGCCGCCGTCGTAGCGGACAACGGACAGGGCGGACGCCAGGATGGCGTCCTTCGCGTCGTTCGTGCCGTGGGGGATGGCCAGCCCGTTGCCCATGTACGTCGACACGGTCTCCTCGCGCTGACGCATCGCGTCGACGTATGCCGGGGTCACCGCGCCGGCGGCGACGAGGATGTCCGTCGCCTCCTGGAGTGCGTCGTCCCGCGTCGCCCCTCCGGGGTGGATGCGGACCTGCTCGGCAGTGAGAACGCTCATTCTTCGTCCTTTCGCTGTTCCTTGACCATCTCGACGACCTCGTCGTACTTCGGCGAGTTCATGAAGTTGTCCACCGAGACGTGCACCGAGTTCGGCGACTTCGCCGTGGCCCGGTCGGTGAGCTGCTGCTGCGTGACGACCACGTCGGCGGTACCGTCGAGGTTGGCGATCGCGGCGTTCGTGACGGTGACGCCCTCGATGCCGGCCTTCTTGATCTTGTTGCGCAGGACGCTCGCGCCCATGGCCGACGAGCCCATGCCGGCGTCGCAGGCGAACACGATCGTCGAGATCGGTCGGTCGACGACGGTGGTGGCCGTCTCGGTCGGGGCGGCTGCCGTGCCGGTGGAGGAGCGGAGCGCGTCCATCGCGGCGGAGGACTTGCCCTTGTTGGCCTCGGTCTGCGCGATCGCCGCCCCGAAGCTGTCGCTCTCGGCCTCGAGGTCCCGCTTGCGGGAGGAGCGCAGGATCACGGCCGTGAGCAGGAACGTGACGGTGGCGGCCAGGATGACCGACAGGTACACGACCAGGAGGTTCGCGACGCCGGGGCCGATGGCCGCGGCGGTCACGGCGATGATGCTGCCGGGGGCCGCCGGGAAGGCCAGGCCACCGCCGAGGACCATGTTCGTCGTGACGCCGGTCGCGCCCCCCGCGATGAGCGCGAGGATCGTGGCCGGCTTGCTCAGTGCGTAGGGGAAGTAGATCTCGTGGATGCCGCCGAAGAACTGGATGATCGCCGCTCCCGGCGCCGAGGCCTTGGCCGCCCCGACGCCGAAGAAGCTGAACGCCAGCAGCAGACCGATTCCGGGTCCGGGGTTCGCCTCGATGAGGAACAGGATCGACTTGCCGGTCTCAGTGGCCTGCTCGATGCCGAGGGGCGTGAAGACACCGTGGTTGATGGCGTTGTTGAGGAACAGCACCTTCGCCGGCTCGACGATGATCGACACCAGCGGCAGGAGGTTCAGGGTGACGAGCCAGTCGACCGCGGCACCCAGGGCGGTGCTGACGCCGAGGATGACGGGTCCGAAGGCGAAGAAGCCGACGATCGCGAGGATCATCCCGAGAATTCCCGCCGAGAAGTTGTTCACGAGCATCTCGAAGCCCGGACGGATCTTGCCGTCCCACAGACGGTCCATCTGCTTCGTGAGCCAGGCGGCGATCGGACCCATGATCATGGCTCCGAGGAACATCGGGATGTTCGTGCCGACGATCACGCCGACGGTGGCGATCGTGGCCACCACACCGCCACGCTCGCCGTAGACCAGCCGGCCGGCGGTGTTGGCGATGAGCAGGGGGAGGAGATAGGTCACCATCGGGCCGACGAGGCCGACGTAGGCGAGGATGTTCCCGCCGTCGCCCTCGGCCACGGCGGTCATGGCGCCCTGCCAGCCGATGACGGCCGAGTCGCCGCCGCCGCCGATGATCTCGGCGACGCCGGCCCAGTGCCATCCGAACGGACTCCTCGCGCCGAAGAAGCCGTCGGGGATGAAGAGCATCGTGATGAAGCCCCAGGCGATGAAGGCCGCGATGTTCGGCATGATCATGCCGGAGAGGAACGTGCCGAAGCGCTGCACGCCCACGCGGAGGCCACCGGGTCTGGTGGCGGCGGGTGACGTCGTCGTCATGATGTGGTCTCTTTCTGGTGAGGGGAAGGGCCGCGGCGAGGGTCGCCGCGGCGGTGCGGGCGGAGGGGGCGTCGTCCGCGGCCAGCGCGGCTTCGGCGAGGCGGACGGCGTCGGCGGGGGTGCGTGCGGCGAGCGCCTGGCGGACATCGGCGAGGGCGGACGGCGCCATGGAGAGGCTGGTGGCGCCGAGTCCCACGAGCACGACGGCGAGCAGGGGATCGGCCGCGGCCTCGCCGCAGATGCCCACCGGCTTGCCGAGGCGGGCGCCGGCCTCACCGACCTCGCGCACCAGGCGGAGCACCGCGGGGTGCCACGGGTCCTGGAACGAGGCGACCGAACCGAGCAGGCGGTCGGCGGCCATCGTGTACTGCGTGAGATCGTTCGTGCCGATCGACGCGAAGTCGGCGTGCGCGAGCACACGGTCGGCGAGCAGCGCGCTGGAGGGGACCTCGACCATGACACCGGCCGTCTTCAGCCCGTACTCGCGAGCGAGACCGGTGAAGTAGGCGGTCTCCTCGACCGTGGCGACCATCGGCGCCATGACCCAGAGGTCGGCGGAGGTCGCGGCGTCGGCCTCGGCGAGGGCGGTGAGCTGCTCCCGGAGGATGTCCTCGCTCGCGCGGAGCGCCCTGAGGCCGCGCAGTCCCAGGGCGGGGTTCTCCTCGTGGGCGTCGTTGAGGAAGGCCAGCGGCTTGTCGGCTCCCGCGTCGAGCATGCGCACGACGACCTTCTTGCCCGGGAACGCCTCCAGGAGTTCGCGGTATGCCTCTCGTTGCTGGGCCACCGTGGGCGCCTGAGTCGCGGAGAGGAACAGGAACTCGGTGCGGAAGAGCCCGACGCCCTCCGCCCCGCGCGCGACCGCGTCGGCGGCGTCTGCCGGCTTCCCGAGGTTCGCGAGCAGCGCGACCGGCGTGCCGTCGGCGAGGGCGCCGGGAGAGAGCGGCGCGTCGTCGGCCACCCGGCGGGCCGCCGCACGTTCGGCGGCACGGGCGCGCTCCTCCTCCGTCGGCTCCTGCGTGACGACGCCGGCGGCGGCGTCGACGATCACCGTGTCCCCGGTCGTCAGCGCGTGCCCCCCGCCGACGCCGACCACGGCGACGATGCCCTTCTCCCTGGCGAGGATCGCCGTGTGGGAGGTGGGTCCGCCGTCGGTGGTGACGAGGGCGAGCACCCGGTCGAGGTTGAGCAGAGCCGTGTCGGCGGGAGCGAGGTCGCGTGCCACGAGCACGAAGGGGTGTCCGGGATCGGGCACGCCGGGGGCGTCGACCCCCTGCAGGCGGGCGAGCACCCGCTGCGCGATGTCGTCGAGGTCGGCGGCGCGCTCGCCGAGGTAGCCGCCCACGGCCTCGAGGGTGGCCCGGAAGCCGGCGAAGGCGTCGTGTACCGCCCATTCCGCGGTCGCGCCGGCATCGATCCTCGTGTCGACCTCATCCTGCAGCGTGGGGTCCTCGGCGATCATCGCCTGCGCCTCCAGCACCTCCCGTGCGGCGCCGCCCGCGGCCTCGCCGCGCTGCGTCAGTTCCTGCGCGACGACGGCGACCGCTTCGCGGACCCGTGCGCGCTCGGCCTCGGCGCCCGCGGTGCTCGGGACGTTCTCCGGCGCGGGAAGCGCCTCGGTCATGCGGACGACGGGTCCCTGCGCGACGCCGAGACCGATCCCCACTCCTCGGAGCTCGCTCATCCGGCCGCGTCCTGGTCGTGGTCCGTCGTCAACAGCTCCGTGAGCGTGTCCAGGACGCCCTCGGCACCGTCGCCGTCGGCCGTGAGAGTCACGTAGTCGCCGTGCTCGATCGCCAGCGCGATGACTCCGAGGATGCTCGCCGCGTTGACGGGCTTGCCGGAGTCCTTCGCGATCGTGACGGCGAGACCGGAGTCCTTCGCGGCCTGCGCGAAGATCTTCGCGGGGCGAGCGTGCAGGCCGTGCGAGGAGCCGATGCGGACGGTGCGGGTGGCGGTCATGGTGTTCCTTTCGGGGCCTCGCCGGCCGCGGCGAGGATCGACTGGGCGAGCAGGAGGGTGCGACCGCCCTCGCGGTCGGTGAAGACGTCGTCGGGCAGAACGGCGACCGGCGCACCGGTCAGGCCGCGGATGGCGTCGAGCCGGTCGCGCAGATGCGGCCCGACGAGGACGAGGTCGTGCCCCCCGAGGGCGACGGTGCTCTCGACCCCGGCATCCGCAGCCCAGTCGAGGCCGGACGCCGCCGCGGCGGTACGCAGGCGCTGGGCGACGAACGTGCTCGACGCACCGGCGCCGCAGACCACGAGAATCCTCATCGATGCCACCTTCCTGAGAACAGTCTGGGAAAGGGGGCCTCAACGGCACCAACACGTTCTCTTCCGCCCCTGCGGAACCATCCTCGCCGCGCCGTGGTCGTCGAGGGCTGTCATCATGGAGAGCAGTCGGACAGTGCCGTCAGCACGGGAACACGGAGGGATCATGTCGCGCCAGCGTCAGGACCAGCTCCTCGCCGCGCTGCTGCGCGAGGAGGGCTGGGCGACCGCGGGCACCCTGGCCGATCTGCTCGGCGTGACACCGCGCAGCATCCGCTCCTACGTCGCGGCGCTGAACGCCCGCACCCCGGGCGCTGCGGTCGTCGAGTCCGGCCCCGCGGGCTATCGGGCGGGCCCCGGAGCGCGCGGCGCACTGCGCGTTCGCCAGGGCGGCGACTCCGCTCCCCGGGAACGGCTGCACGCCCTCGTCCGGCTGCTGCTGGACGAAGCGGAGGGGATCGACGTCTTCGACACCGCTGACGCCCTGCACGTGAGTGAAGCGACGCTGGAGGCCGACCTCGTGCGCGTGCGCGGGCTCCTCGACGGCACCGACCTGACCCTGGAGCGGGCGCGCGAACGCGTGCGGCTTCGTGGCGACGAAGCCGCACAACGGCGGCTGCTCAGCCGGCTCGCCCACGACGAGATGGACGACGCGTCCTTCCATCCGGAGATCTTCCGGCGGGCCCTCTCCGGCACGGCCGTCGACGCGCACGCCGTCGGCCCCTTCAAGTCCGCCCTGGTGCGCGAGCTCGGAGAGCTCGGCTACTACGTCAACGAGCTCGCGATCGCCGACGTCCTGCTGCACATCGCGATCGCCGCCGAGCGGGTCGCCGCCGGTCGCGCCCTCGACGCGCCGCCGTCCGGGGCCCGACCCGAGGTTCCGCGCGTGGGGGCGGTCATCGCGCGTCTCGCGGCCGAGCATTTCGCCGTCGTGCTGGGTGAGGGCGACAGCGGGCACCTCGCCTCCCTGGTCCTCACGCGGATCGTGGCGCCGGGCGGAGAGGCCACGAGGGAGCTCGCGCGCAGCGGCGTCGCCCCGGACGTGGAGGCGGCCGTGCGCGCGGAGATCGCCAGGGCTGCCGAGGACTACCGTGTCGATCTGGTCGACGAGACGTTCGTGCTGCGGCTCGCCCTGCATGTGCAGAACCTCCTGCGCCGGGCCGAGGAGAGCGCCCTCACACGGAACCCGCTGACGCGGTCCCTGAAGACCACCTATCCGATGATCTTCGAGGTCGCCGTGTCCATCGCCAGCGGCCTGCACGACCGGCTGGGCACCCCGATCCACGACGACGAGATCGCCTACATCGCCATGCACGTCGGCGGACGGCTGGAGCGGAGCCGCAAGGCGGAGTCCATCCTCACGGCGACCATCGTGTGCCCCGGCTACTACGAACTGCACGAACTGCTGCGCTCCAGCGTCGATCGCTCCCTGGGCTCCGCGATCGAGGTCACGAGCGTCGTCACGAACGTCGATCCGGACTGGGCCTCGTTCGACACGGACCTCGTGCTGAGCACGATCGAACCCGGTGCCTCCGGGGATCGTTTCGTCCGCATCCAGCCGTTCCTCACCGACGCGGACGTCGATCGCATCCAGCAGGCGGCTGCTCGCCTGCGCCGCGGCCGGAGGCTCACGCGGCTCCGGGAGGAACTCGCGCGCTACTTCCATCCGGAGGCGTATGTGCACCCGCTGCCGGACGACGGCGAGGAGGCCATCATCCGGCGTCTCGGCGCGCCGCTCGTCCGGGCGGGGCTGATCGGGGACGACTACGTGGAGAACACGATCGTGCGCGAGCGCATGTCCTCCACGGCGTTCACCGACGCCCTCGCCGTCCCGCACGCGCTGCAGATGACCGCGACCCGGACGGCCATCGCGCTCGGGGTGGCGGACGGATCCGCGGCGTGGGGGGACGCCCGCGTGCAGGTGGTCGCGCTCGCCGCCTTCAGCGAGAGCGACCGCGCTGCCTTCCAGACCGTGTTCGAGCAGCTCGTCGAGGTGTTCAGCGAACGCGAGAGCGTGCAGCGCATCGTCCGCCGCGGCACGACGTTCGAGGGCTTCCTCGACGAGCTCGTCGCCGTGATCGACGGCTGAGGCTCAGGCGTCCGGCGCGAGTACCAGGGCGAGCTGCGTGAGGACGCGTTCGGAGGTCGGGGAGGGGGCGGTCTCCAGGATCACGGCATCTCCGGGGGCGAGCGCGAGATCCATCACCGCGAGCACGCTGCGCAGATCCACCGTCGTGCCGTCTGAGGTGCGCAGCGTGACCGGGAGCTCGTGTGCCTGCGCGAGGCGCACGAGCTCCGCGACCGGCCGCGCGTGCACGCCGTTGTGGGCACTGACGACGACGTGGCGAACGGGCATGGTCAGGAGCGTTCGTCCAGCAGGACGCGGACGCCGGCCTCGAGCTCGGTGACCGCGGCTGCGGCCCCCTCGGTGGAATCGGCCGTGGCGTCGATGTAGACCTTGAGTTTCGGCTCCGTGCCGCTCGGACGCACGATCACCCGGGAGCCATCCGAGAGCCGGTACCGCAACACATCCCCGGAAGGCTGTCCCTGGGCGCTCTGCAGCAGATCCTCGGCCGACGCGATCGAGCGCCCCCCGATCTGCGTCGGCGGGAGGGAGCGCAGCGACAGCATCACCGTGCCGATGAGCGACAGGTCGGCCACGCGCACCGACACCTGGGCGCTCGCGAAGTGCCCGTACGTGTCGCCGACCTCGCGGACGAGGTCGGCGAGGGTGGCCCCGCGCTCCTGCGCCTCTGCGGCCAGTCCGAGCACGGCGACCGCGGCCGAGACGCCGTCCTTGTCGCGAACGGTGTCGGGGTTGACGAGGTAGCCCAGAGCCTCCTCGAAGCCGAAGACGAGCCCCGGCGCCCGCGAGATCCACTTGAAGCCCGTGAGCGTCTCGTGGAAGTCCAGACCGTGGTGCGCGGCGATGGCGCCGAGCCCGGGGGAGGAGACCAGCGAGCAGGCGAGGGAGGCCCCGGGGGTGCCGGCTGCGGCCCGCGCGGCGCGGGCGCCGAGCAGCAGGCCGACCTCATTGCCGGTCAGCCGTCGCCAGCCCTCCGCGGCGGTGTCGTCAGGGATCGCGACGGCGAGGCGGTCGGCGTCCGGGTCGTTCGCGAGGATGAAGTCCGCCTTCGCCCTCCTGGCCGTCGCGAACGCGAGGTCCATGGCCCCTGGCTCCTCCGGGTTGGGGAAGGACACCGTGCGGAATGTCGCGTCGGGGTGGAGCTGCTCGTCGACGACGACCGGCCGGGGGTAGCCGGCGGCGTCGAGGATGCGGGCGAACGTCTCCCAGCCGACACCGTGCATCGCGGTGTACACCCAGCGCAGGCGGCGGGCCGCGGCAGGGGCGGGGGCGACCGCTGCGGTGGCGGCGACGTAGGCCTGGACGAGGTCGTCGCCGGCGGTCTCGTAGTCGGAGGAGCGCGGCAGTGCCCGCACGTCCCCGGTGTCCGCGACGCGCTGGATGTGGGCCGCGATCTCGGCGTCCGCCGGAGCGACGATCTGCGAGCCCGCGTCGGCACCGCCGAGGTACACCTTGTAGCCGTTGTCGTCCGGCGGGTTGTGGCTCGCGGTCACCATGACGCCCGCGTCCGCGCCGAGGTGCCGCACGGCGAAGGCCAGCACGGGCGTCGGCAGCAGGCGGGGGAGCAGGATCGCGCGCAGTCCCGCGCCGGCGAACAGCTCGGCGGAGTCCTGAGCG
Organism: Microbacterium sp. 1S1; assembly: GCF_008271365.1. Lineage (NCBI taxonomy): Bacteria > Bacillati > Actinomycetota > Actinomycetes > Micrococcales > Microbacteriaceae > Microbacterium > Microbacterium sp. 1S1. The sequence goes on along the minus strand of NZ_CP043430.1, from coordinate 3,249,177 downwards.
AACACGCGGGAGTTGCGGCGGCCGTCGTAGCCGATGACCACCGTGGGTGCCGCGTTTCCGCCGCGCTCGCGCAGGTAGGCGGCGAAGCCGGCCGCGGCGTGGGAGACGAGCACCCGGTTCATGCGGTTGCTCCCCGCGCCCAGCGCGCCCCGGAGTCCGGCCGTCCCGAACGCGAGCCGGCTGCCGAAGCGGTCGTCGAGCTCCGCCGCGGCCGCCTCGTCGCCGGACGCGGCGCGCGTGACGATGCCCGCAAGCTCGTCGCGGGTCTGCGGGTCCGGATCCTGCCGCAGCCAGGCGCGGGCCTGGGCGAGCCGCTCCTCGCTCACAGGGCCTCGACCACCCTCGCCAGGAGGGCGGAGATCACGGGCTCCGCTTCGCGTCCGGCCTCGATGACCTCGGCATGACTGAGCGGCGTCTGCTGGATGCCCGCGGCCAGGTTCGTGATGAGCGAGAAACCGAGCACCTCCATGCCGGCCTCGCGCGCGGCGATCGCCTCGAGCGCCGTGGACATGCCGACGATGTGGCCACCGATGTGCTTCGCCATCTGCACCTCGGCCGGGGTCTCGTAGTGCGGCCCGCGGAATTGGGTGTAGACGCCTTCGTCGAGGGTGGGGTCGACCGTCCGGGCGATGTCGCGCAGGCGCGTCGCGTACAGGTCGGTGAGGTCGATGAAGGTCGCGCCTTCGAGCGGGGAGTCCGCGGTGAGGTTGATGTGGTCGCTGATCAGCACGGGCTGCCCGGGCTTCCACGTCTCCCGGATGCCGCCGGCTCCGTTGGTGAGGACCATGATCGAGGCGCCGGTCGCCGCGGCCGTGCGGACGCTGTGCACGACCCGGCGCACGCCGTGGTTCTCGTAGTAGTGCGTGCGGGCGCCGATGACGAGGACGTTCTTCCCGCCGGGGGTCCGGATGCTGCGCAGCGTGCCGACGTGGCCCTCCAGTGCGGGCTTCGAGAACCCGGTCACCTCGGTCGCGGGGACACTCGCGACGGTCTCGCCGATGAGGTCGGCGGCCTTGCCCCAGCCGCTGCCGAGCGTGAGGGCGATGTCGTGCTTCTCGACGCCGGTCAGCCGCGCGATGTCGGCGGCGGCTTCGGCTGCGACCTCGAACGGGTTCGCGGCGGGGTCGTCGAGGGGGTTGCTGTGGGTTTCAGGCATGGATCCACTCTAGGAAGTGGCAGGCTCGGGTGCCAGGATTGCGGAAGAATGGAGAGCATGTCTTCCACCACTTTCGAGCGCACTCAGCGCGTCGCCGTCCTCGGCGGCGGACCCGGCGGTTACGAGGCGGCCCTGGCGGCGGCCCAGCTCGGAGCGGAGGTCACCCTCGTCGAGCGCGTCGGTGTCGGCGGGTCTGCCGTGCTCACCGACGTGGTGCCCTCGAAGAGCCTCATCGCGACCGCGGACGCCGCGGTCGCGATCTCCGAGGCCAGCGACCTCGGCGTGAACTTCTACGCCAAGGGCGACAACGGCAAGCCGCTCAAGCCGGAGATCGCCATCAACCTCGCCGCCGTGAACAAGCGGCTCGTGGCGCTGGCCGGTCAGCAGTCCGAGGACATGCGCACGACGCTCCTCGACGCGGGCGTCCGGATCCTGTCCGGGCACGGCCGCCTGGAGGGTCCGAACGCCATCGTCGTCTCGACGGGGGAGCGCGGCACCGACTTCGACCGCGTCGAGGCCGACACCATCGTCGTCGCGGTCGGCGCCTCGCCGCGGGAGCTGGACTCCGCCAAGCCCGATGGCAAGCGCATCCTCACGTGGACGCAGCTCTACGACATGAAGGCGCTGCCCGAGCACCTGATCGTCGTCGGCTCCGGCGTCACGGGGGCCGAGTTCGCTTCGGCCTATATGAACCTCGGCGCGAAGGTCACGCTCGTCTCGAGCCGCGAGCAGGTGCTCCCCGGCGAGGACCAGGATGCCGCGCGCGTGCTGGAGAAGGTGTTCAAGCGCGGTGGCATGCAGGTGCTGTCCAAGTCGCGGGCCGAGAAGGTCGAGGTCACCGGAGACGGCGTCACCGTGACCCTGTCGGACGGACGCACGGTCGAGGGCAGCCACTGCCTCATGGCGGTCGGGTCCGTCCCGAACACGGCCGGCATCGGGCTGGAGGAGGCCGGCGTCGAGCTCGACGACTCGGGCCACGTCCGGGTGAACCGCGTCGCACGCACTTCGGTACCGAACGTCTACGCGGTCGGAGACTGCACGAACTTCTTCCCGCTGGCCTCGGTGGCCTCGATGCAGGGCCGCACGGCGGTGTTCCACGCGCTGGGCGACATCGTCATCCCGCTCGAGCTCATCAAGATCACGTCGAACATCTTCACCGCCCCGGAGATCGCGACGGTCGGGTACGGCGTGAAGGACGTGGAGGACGGCCTCGCCGACGGCATGGTCTACAAGCTCCCGCTCGCCGCGAACCCGCGGGCGAAGATGATGGGTATCAAGGACGGCTTCGTCAAGCTCATCGCCCGTAAGGGCTCCGGCACCGTCATCGGCGGCGTCATCGTGGCGCCCAAGGCCTCGGAGCTCATCTACCCGATCGCGATCGCGGTGGAGCGTCGCCTCACCGTCGATCAGGTCTCCCGTGTGTTCGCGGCATACCCCTCGCTGTCGAGCAGCATCACCGACGCGAGCCGCGCGATGCACCTCGTCAACATCTCCTGACCCGAGACCCCGGTTTCACGCCGAGACCCCGGGCTGCAGACGTCTGCAGCCCGGGGTCTCGGCGATTGAGCGGGGTCTCGGCTCAGGAGATCGTGAGGAGCTGGTGGCCGGCGGACACCGTGGCCCCCGTGTCGGCGTTGATGTTGCCGACGACGCCGTCCTTGTGTGCCTGCAGCGGCTGCTCCATCTTCATGGCCTCGAGGACGACGACGAGGTCGCCCTTGACGACCTGCTGCCCCTCCTCGACGGCGACTTTGACGACCGTGGCCTGCATGGGCGACTTCACCGCGTCTCCGGACGCTCCGGCGTTGGCGACGGTGGCGTGACTGCGGCGCGACGGCGGGACGGCCGCGGGACGGCCGGTGGTGCCCGGGGCGACGGCGACACGATCGGGGAGGCTGACCTCGAGCCGCTTCCCGCCGACCTCGACGACGACCGTGTGCCGGCTGCTCGCCGGAGCCGGAGTCTCGAGCTCGCCGTCCCAGGCGGGGATGTCGTTGTCGAACTCCGTCTCGATCCAGCGCGTGTAGACGCCGAAGGTCCCGTCCTCGGCCGTGAACGCGGGGTCGCGGACGACCTTGCGGTGGAAGGGGATGACGGTGGGCAGACCGGCGACCTCGAACTCGTCGAGGGCGCGGCGGGACCGTTCCAGAGCCTCGGCGCGGTCCTTGCCCGTGACGATGATCTTCGCGAGCAGCGAGTCGAACGCCCCGGAGACCGCGTCGCCGGCGGTGACACCGGAATCGAGGCGGATGCCGGGACCGCCGAAGGTCTTGAAGACGTGGATCGGTCCGGGCTGGGGGAGGAACCCGCGACCCGGGTCCTCGCCGTTGATCCGGAACTCGATCGAGTGTCCCTGCGGCTGGGGGTCGTCGTAGTCGATCGTGCCGCCCGCTGCGATGCGGAACTGCTCGCGGACGAGGTCGATGCCGGTGACCTCCTCGGACACCGGGTGCTCCACCTGCAGTCGGGTGTTCACCTCGAGGAAGGAGACGGTGCCGTCGGCGCCGATGAGGAACTCGCAGGTGCCGGCGCCGACGTAGCCGACCTCCTTGAGGATGGCCTTCGAGGCCGAGTAGAGCTTCTCGTTCTGCTCGGGCGTCAGGAACGGTGCCGGAGCCTCCTCCACGAGCTTCTGGTGCCGCCGCTGCAGAGAGCAGTCGCGCGTCGAGATGATGACGACGTTGCCCTCGGCGTCGGCGAGGCACTGGGTCTCGACGTGCCGGGGCTTGTCGAGGTACTTCTCGACGAAGCACTCGCCGCGGCCGAAGGCGGCGACCGCCTCGCGGGTCGCGGACTCGAAGAGCTCCTCGACCTCGTCGAGCTCGCGGGCGACCTTGAGGCCGCGTCCGCCGCCGCCGTAGGCCGCCTTGATGGCGATCGGCAGGCCGTACTCCTTCGCGAAGGCGACGACCTCGTCGGCGCCGGAGACGGGGCCGGGGGTGCCGGGCGCGAGGGGCGCGCCGACCTTCTCGGCCACGTGGCGGGCGGTGACCTTGTCGCCGAGGGCCTCGATGGCCTCCGGGGAGGGGCCGATCCAGGTCAGGCCTGCGCCGATCACGGCGCGCGCGAACTCGGCGTTCTCGGCGAGGAACCCGTAGCCGGGGTGGACGGCATCGGCCCCGGCGCGGCGGGCGACGGAGAGGATCTTCTCGATCTGGAGGTAGGTCTCGGCGCTGGTCGCACCACCGAGCGCGTACGCCTCGTCTGCCAGGCGGACGTGCAGGGCGTCCCTGTCCTGGTCGGCGTAGACGGCGACCGAGGCGATCCCGGAGTCACGAGCGGCACGGACGATGCGGACGGCGATCTCGCCGCGGTTGGCGACGAGCACCTTCGCGATTTCAGGCATGCTTGTCAGCCTAGCGAGTAGCATCCCGATACTTTTGACGACTCTCGACAAGAAAGAGGGAAAAACGTGGAGGGGAGTCTACGACCACAGATCCGTCCATCGCACCCCGAGGTCGGCGGTGAGACGGCGCACGGTGGACAGTGACATGCCCACCACGGTGGAGGGATCGCCCTCGACCCGGGTGATGAAGGCGCCGCCGAGGCTGTCGAGGGTGAACGCCCCGGCGACGTGCAGCGGCTCCCCTGACGCCACGTAGGCGGCGATCTCGTCCTCGCTGATGTCCTCGGCGAACGTCACGGCGGCCTCCGCCACCGCGGTCGCCTCGACAGGGTCAGCGCCGGGAGAGACGCGGAACACGGAGTGGCCGGAGTGCAGCACGCCCGTTGCGCCGCGCATCTCCCGCCAGCGGCGCGTGGCCTCCTCGGGCGTGTAGGGCTTGCCGTACACCCGGTCCCCGAGCGCGAACATCGAGTCGCCGCCGATGACGACGCCGTCGAACGCGCTGTCGGCGGCCAGTCGTTCGGCGACGGCGGCGGCCTTGGCGCGCGCGAGCAGCAGCACCAGATCGGCGGGGGCGAGGGGACCCATGCGTTCCTCCGCCGCGGCGGCCAGGGCGTCCTCGTCCACCTCCGGCGACAGCGTGAGGGGTTCGATGCCGGCCTGACGCAGCAGCATGAGCCGGGCGGGGGAGGTGGAGGCAAGGCAGACGCGCATGGAGACCACCGTATCCTCGAAGGATGACTTCCTCCGCAGCCGACGTGCTCGATCTCGACATCACCGGCATCGCCCACGGAGGCACCTTCGTCGCCCGTCACGAAGGACGCGTGGTCTTCGTCTCCGACGCGATCCCGGGTGAGCGCGTCCGGGCCCGGCTCCTGGAACCGTCCGCCGGCACGGGGGAGCCCGACACCCGGAGCTTCTGGCGCGCCGAGACGATCGAGGTCCTCGACGCCTCCCCGCATCGCCGGCCGCACATCTGGCCGGAAGCGGACGTCGCGCACGACCCCGCCCAGCGGCCCGGCGGCGCCGACCTCGGGCACATCGCGCTCGACCACCAGCGCGTGCTCAAGCGACAGGTTCTCTCGGAGGCGTTGGACCGCTTCGCCGGCCCCGGCCTCGACGCGCCGGAGATCGAGGCCGTGGAGTCCGGCGACGGGACGGGGTGGCGCACCCGGGTGACGCTGCACGTCGACGATGCCGGGCGGATCGGCCCCTTCGCCGCCCGCAGTCACCGCGTCGTTCCGGTGTCGACCTACCCGCTCGCCCGCCCCGCGATCGCCGAGGCCGCCCTGGCCCTGCAGGGCGAGAAGGCCGGACGCATCGAGCTCGTGGAGCCGGCCGACGGCCGCGTGCGCATCCTCCGGCACCCTGAGGCGGAACGCCGGGCCTCCAGGGACCGCCGCTCTCGGCCGAAGCCCGAGGTGGTGCAGGAGCGCGTCGGCGACCGCACATTCGACGTCGACGCAGGAGGCTTCTGGCAGGTGCACCCCCGTGCCGCCTCGGTGCTCGACGGCGCCGTGTACGGGCTGCTCGACGGTCACGTGGAGCCGGACGCGACGCACTACGACCTGTACGGCGGCGTCGGGCTCTTCGCCCGGACGCTCGCGGATCTCGGCGGCACCGACGTGGTCACCGTCGAGTCCAGCCGCCGCGCGACGCAGCACGCCGTCGCGAACCTCGCTCCGCTCGAGGTGACCGCCGTGACCGCCCGCGTCGACCGTTTCCTGCAGCAGCCGCGCGGCGGGGGCGCGACGGGGGCCGTCGTGCTCGACCCGCCCCGTTCCGGCGCCGGTCGGGTGGTCGTGGAGGGCGTGCATGCGCTGGCTCCGTCCGCGATCGCCTACGTCGCCTGCGACCCCGTCGCCCTCGCGCGTGATCTCGGCACCTTCCGCGGCCTGGGGTGGCGCGTGGACGCGCTCCGAGGCTTCGACCTGTTCCCGCACTCGCACCACTTCGAGGTCGTCGCCCTGCTCACCCGGTGAGCGCATTCCCGGTCCCCGGTCCGCGACTCACTAGGCTGTGGGCATGAGCACCGTCGCCCTCATCGACGACCACGAGTCCGTCCGCCTCGGCCTTGAGGCCGCGTGTGCCAGGGACGGGCAGACCGTCGTGTTCACCGGGAGCACGGTCGGCTCCTACCTCGTGTGGCGGTCCTCGACGGGGGCCTCGCCGGCGGACGTGGTCGTCCTCGACCTGACGCTGGGAGACGGGACGACGGTGACAGAGAACGTCGTGTCCCTCGTCGCCGATGGCGCCAGCGTCGTGATCCACAGCGTCGCCGACCGGCCCGCAGCGGTCCGGGAGGCCCTGGCGGCGGGTGCGGCCGGTGTCGTCAGCAAGTCGTCGGCCCTCGACGACGTGCTCGACGCCATCCGCACGGTGGCCCAGGGTGAGGCGTTGAACAACGTCGAATGGGCGAGCGCGGTCGACGGCGACCGCGCGTTCGCCGACGCCCAGCTGTCCATCCGTGAGCGAGAGGTGCTGCGCCTCTACGCGACGGGTCTGCCGCTGAAGGCCGTGGCCGAGCGCCTGGGCGTCGCCTACTCCACGGCGAAGGAGAACATCACCCGCATCCGGGTGAAGTACGTCGAGGTCGGCCGGCCGGCGCCCACCAAGGTGGACCTGCTGCGGCGCGCGTTGGAGGACGGCATCGTGACGGCCGACGGGGCGCCGAGTGCCCGCTGAGCCGCTGAGCGTCCGCGACGCCTGGAGCAAGATCCCGTCTCCCGGCAGCGCGGAGAACGGCTTCGAGCGGTTCACCGGCAAGCGGATGGAGCGCATCCTCGCGATCGTGGTCGCACTGGGGTCCGCCGTGCTCGGCGCACAGGCCCTGATCGCGGCCGTGCAGACGCTGTCCCGGGCGGATGTACCGCACATCGCGATGCTCGTCGCCGTGTTCGTGCCGCTGGCCTGGATGCTGATCGCCTGCCTGGTGGGGCGCGCTGTGCGCCTCGCCTCAGGCGCGTTTGCGGTCGTCTACGTCCTCGCGCTCGCGGCATGGCCCGTCGTCGTGGACCCCACGGACAAGGTGGCGGGCGAGCAGCCCTGGATCTTCTTCCTCGTGAACGTGGGTGTGGTGGCGGCGATGCTCGCCTTCCCCGTCCGGTTGCAGTTCGCCTGGGCCGTGGGGGTGCCCTTCGTCTACGGATACGTGCGCCTGGTGCAGGGCGGGTTCTCCCGGGAGTTCTGGGTGACGACGGCATTCGACGTCTCCTTCACGCTGATCCTCGGCGTCGTGATCGTCTCGTTGGGCTGGATGTTCCGTTCGGTCGCGGCGGGGGTCGACGAGGCGCGCGGCATGGCCGTGGCGTCGTACGCGACCGCGGCTGCCGCGGCGGCCGCAGAAGAGGAGCGGGTGGCCATGTCGGCGCTCATGCACGACAGCGTGCTGGCGGCGCTCATCGCGGCCGAGCGCGCGGACGGAGAACGGGCCCGGGAGCTCGCCGTCGCGATGGCCAGGGAGGCACTGACCCGGCTCGCGAACACCGAGGCCGCGGTGGCGGAGGAGGGCAGCGATGAGCCGGTGGGTGCCGCACAGATCGTCGTGGAGCTGCGTCGGGCGCTCTCCGAGCTCGGCGCGGACGCGATCGTGGAGGAACGCGGCGGCAGCGGCATGATCCCGGGGCGAGCGGCGAGGGCGCTCGTCCTCGCCGCCCGCCAGGCGATCGGCAACGCCGTGGCGCACGCGCACGGCCGCGGTCTGCACATCCTGGTCGTCGGACACGGGGATGAAGGCATCGCCGTCGTCGTCTCGGACACCGGGCCGGGATTCGACGTCGAGGCGATCGGGCCGGACCGTCTCGGCATCCGCGCGTCGATCCTCGCGCGGATGGCCGGTGTGGCGGGGACGGCGCAGATCTCCTCGGACGCGGACGGCACCGTCGTGACCCTGGGCTGGGAGCGCTCATGAATCGGACCGTGCGCAGCGTCGCGACCTCGCTCGCCGTGGGATTCGCCCTGTACTTCGTCGCGCGCGGCATCTGGTGGATCGAGCAGCCGACAGCACCGCTGCTGATGGTGGTCGCCATCGCGGTCTATCTCCTCGTGGTGAACATCGCGATCCTCGGGAGTCCTGCGACCGTGCGGATGCCGCTGTGGTCGGCGCTCCTCGCCCTCGCCGCGAGCGTCGTCATCCCGGTGCTCGTGACGCTTTCGTTGGAGCCGAGCGATCGCACGGCGCCCTTCGCCACCTGGTACATCGGCGCGCTCGGACTGCTCGGCGTCGTCTGCGTGGTCCGGCGCCGCCCGGCCGTCGGCTGGACGACGCTCGCCGTTCTCGTCCTCGCCGCCTCGCTCGCCCTCGGCACGGGGGTGGCGATGAACCTGGGTGTGGTGGGCTCGATCATGTGGGTGGCGGTCGCGCAACTGCTGGTGATGTTCTGGGACCGTGCCGTCCGCGACACGGAGCGGTTGTCGGAGATCCAGCAGGCCGTGTCGGCCTGGCACGCGACGCAGCGGGTCCGGCAGCGCGAACGTCGGCTGCGCACCCAGTTCGCCCTTGCGGTGGCCGGTCCTGTCCTCGGCAGGGTGGTGGCGTCGCGGGGAATGCTCGACGAGGAGGAGCGCTTGGAGGCGAGGCTCGCGGAAGGGCGCCTCCGGGACGAGCTCCGTGGTGCGGACCTCCTGAACGACGACGTGCGCAATGCCATCGACGTCGCGCGACGCCACGGCGCCTCGGTGACGGTGTTCGACGAGGGCGGGCTGGATGGGGTGGACGAGGCCAGGCGGAGGGAGATCCGCGACGAGCTCGCGGCCGTGCTCCGCAGCGCCGGGACCGGACGCATCATCATCCGATCCGCCAGGGACCCACTCGTCGCGGTGACGGTGGTCGGCCGTTCCGGGCTGCGCGCGTCGGACGACGACTCCGTGGACCTCTGGCACGAGATCGCGAGGGAGCGGCGCGAGACGCCCTCGGAGGCGCGGAAGTAAGAGTGGGCGAGGGGCGGCGAATCCGCCTGCCCCTCGCCGTGCGGACAGTTACCCGAAAACCGTCCGCTGGTGGCCGATCAGCGTCTGTCTACCCTGGGACAGAGAGACCAGCCGAACGCGAAGCGTCCCCTTTAGTCTGCGGGGTCGTGCCACGGTTGTCTGTAGGTATTTTGGGGGACAAAATCTCCGCGGCGTGGTTCAGCCGGCGAAGCGCCCCCAGGGGATGTCACGGCGGAGCGGGCGACGCAGCGGGCGCTGCGTGAGCGTCCAGGCCGAGACCGGCGGCTCATCGACCGTGGCTTCGGCCTGTTCGCCGGCGTACGCGTCACCGAGGACCGCGATGAGGGCAGCGAGCTCCTCTTCGCTGGCAGAGCCGCGGGTGATCTCGAGCAGCAGCGGCTCTGGCGCTTCCGCCGCGGGGTCCTGACCGCTCACAGCGGGATGTTCCCGTGCTTCTTCGGGGGCAGCTCGGCGCGCTTCCCCCGCAGGGCCCGCAGGGCCTTCGCGATCGCCACCCGTGTGTTCGCCGGCTCGATGATGCCGTCGAGCTCACCGCGCTCCGCCGCCAGGAAGGGGGACGCCACGTTGTAGGTGTATTCGTTCGCCAGGCGCGTGCGGACGGCGGCGACGTCTTCGCCGGCCTCCTCCGCCTTGCGGATCTCGCCGCGGTACAGGATGTTGACCGCACCCTGACCGCCCATGACGGCGATCTCGGCCGTCGGCCAGGCGAGGTTGACGTCGGCGCCGAGCTGCTTGGACCCCATCACGATGTACGCGCCACCGTACGCCTTGCGCAGGATGACGGTCACGAGCGGCACCGTGGCCTCTGCGTACGCATAGAGGAGCTTGGCGCCACGACGGATGACACCGGTCCACTCCTGGTCGGTGCCGGGAAGGTAGCCGGGCACGTCGACGAGCGTGACGATGGGGATGGAGAAGGCGTCGCAGAAGCGCACGAAGCGGCTGGCCTTCTCACCCGCCTCGATGTTGAGCGTGCCGGCCATCTGCGAGGGCTGGTTGGCGATGATGCCGACCGAGCGGCCTTCGATGCGACCGAAGCCGATGACGATGTTCGGGGCGAACAGCGGCTGCACCTCGAGGAAGTCGCCGTCGTCGACGACGTGCTCGATCACGGTGTGGATGTCGTACGGCTGGTTCGGCGAGTCCGGGACGACCGTGTTGAGGGTGCGGTCGGCGTCCGTGGTCTCGAACGCGAACGCGCTCTCGTAGGAGGGCAGCTCCGCCATGTTGTTGTCCGGCAGGAAGCCGAGGAGCGTGCGGGCGTAGTCGATCGCGTCGTCCTCGTCCTCGGCGAGGTAATGCGCGACACCGGAGCGCGTGTTGTGCGTGTACGCGCCACCGAGCTCCTCCATCCCGACGTCTTCGCCGGTGACCGTCTTGATGACGTCGGGGCCGGTGACGAACATCTGGCTGGTCTTGTCGACCATGATGACGAAGTCGGTGAGGGCGGGGGAGTAGACGGCGCCACCGGCGGCCGGGCCCATGATGATCGAGATCTGCGGGATCACGCCGGAGGCGCGGGTGTTCAGACGGAAGATCTCGCCGTACTTGCCGAGCGCGACGACGCCCTCCTGGATGCGTGCCCCACCGGAGTCGAGGATCCCGATGCAGGGCATGCCTCCGGCCAGCGCGAACTCCATGATCTTGACGATCTTCTCGCCGGCCACCTCGCCCAGCGACCCGCCGAACGTGGAGAAGTCCTGCGAATACACGGCCACGGTGCGGCCGTGGATGGTCCCGACGCCGGTGACGACCGAGTCGCCGTAGGGTCGAGAACGGTCCATCCCGAAGGCGGTGGTGCGGTGGCGCACATACTCGTCGAACTCGACGAAGCTTCCGGGGTCGACGAGGAGTTCGATGCGCTCGCGGGCGGTCATCTTGCCCTTGGCGTGCTGCTTCTCCTTCGCCTTCGCTTCGGCGTCGACGACGGCTTCGGTGTAGCGAGCGCGCAGGTCCGCGATCTTGCCGGCGGTGGTAAAGGGGTCGGGCTTGTCCGTCACGGATTCCACCCTAGCGCCGGGTTCGCGCCGTCCGTTGGATGATCGGCACAACGGGGCGGCGGATCCTTTGGTGAGGTCCGTGGCCCGTCACGCCGAGGTCGTATCGGCCCCGGGGTGCGACGGCAGGTCGTGGTCTCCGAAACCGGCGACACCGTCGATCTCCCCCGGCCGACCGCGGCGACGCCCGGTGAGCTCCCCGACCCGGTTGCCCACCCATCCTGCGCCACGGGCGACAGTGCCCGCGGCGCCGGCGACCGCGTTGCCGGCATAACGTGCTCCTCGCAGCATCCGCAGCTCCATCTTCTCGGCTCCGGGCACCGGCTCCAGTTCGGCAGGAAGGGTGAGCGGCGCAGCTCCGAACGCACGATGCGAGGTGGTGAGCACGCGACGGCCGAGGATGTGGTTGCCCGCTCCGCCGATCGCGGCGCCGATGCCGAACGGCATGGCCTTGCCGAGGAACGAGGCCCCGCCCTTCGCGGCGAACTGCTTCACGAACATCCCCTTGAGCTGGTCCACGAGCGGTCCGACGGCCGCGCGCGGCAGCGACTTCGTCACCAGCTCGCCCCAGTATGCCGAGCGGCTGGTGCCGCGGCCCGCGACCTGCTTGGCGAGCTGCCCGACGAGATCGACGCCTTCCTTGCCGAGCATGAGCGTCATCACGAGCGCGCGAGCGCGGTCCGGATTGCCCACCGCGATGCCGTGCACCTCGGCGACCGACTGGGCGAAGAGAGCGGTGGATTCCACGAAGCCCACCGTCTCGACCCCAGAGAGGGCGAGCGTGATACCCGTGCCGATGCCGGGGACGACGGCCGTCGCACCGACGGCAGCCCCTCCGGTCGTGACGGCCGCAAGGTACCGCCGCTCGAGGATGCGGATGATCTCGGCGGGCGTGGCGTGCGGATTGCGGAGCCGGATGCTGCGGATGTGGGCAAGCACCAGCGGGCGCTGGATCGACAGCACGCGATCCAGGCCCCGCACCATCATCGGGTGTTCGGGGGATCCGACCGGCGGCACGCCCTTGTCCCACGGGGAGTCGTCGGGGAGGGAGTGGATCTTGTGCACCTGGGGGGCCATGCGCCGATCCTAGGGAACCCGTCCGCGAAAACACCGAGAGCCCCCGTCCCTGAAGGGAGGGGGGCTCTCGGACACGCAGATCACACGAAGAGGTTCGCGCGCTCCAGGTCTTCCGCGAAGTCGACCTCGACCGCGTACAGGTCGGAGACGTCCATCGGCTCGAGCAGCAGTCCGTCCTCGGCGATCGCCAGCTCGAGACCGCGCTCGAAGTAGTCCTGGTCCTCGACGCGCTGCAGCTGGCGCATGAAGGCCTTCTTGAAGCCGGAGGAGATGTAGTTGATGCCGACCGCCTCGCCGAGACCGCCCTTGACCGACTTCGACAGCTCCTTGATGAAGCCCTCGGCGGTGACGGTGTACTTCACCTCTTCATCGCTGACCTTGGCGGTGTTGACGGTCACGAACGACTGGTCGCGCTCGATGTATGCCGCCGCGCGGCCCAGGATCATGGGGTCGAAGACGACGTCGCCGTTCATCCACAGGACACCGCTCTTCCCCGTGGCGCTCAGGGCACGCAGCAGGCTCTTCGACGTGTTGGTCTCGTCGTAGCGGTCGTTGTGGACGTAGTTCACGGAGGGGAAGGCCTCGATGATCGTCTCGGCGCGGTAGCCCACCACCGTGGTGATGCGTGCGTCCGAGCCGAAGGCGGCGCGGATGTTGTCGTGCTGCTGGCCCATGATCGTGCGGCCGTCGCTGAGCTCCGTGAGCGGCTTGGGCAGCGCGCGGCCGAGCCGAGAGCCCATGCCGGCTGCGAGGATGACGGTCTGAAGAGTCACGAGTGCTCCTAATGGAAGATGTGTTCACGGTCGGTTCACCGACCAGACACTTCGTCGTGCCGAATGTCATGCTAGCGATTCCGCCTGGGAACCCCGGGGCCAGGCGTCCCCCGTTGCCATTTCGTGATCGAGTACACACGCAACGTTCAGGCACGACAACCCCCTTGCGCTTCCGGGCGAGAAGGGGTTCGGATTGCGGATTGTCGCGTGGGGCCTTGGCTCTCAGCCACCCGTTGGTACCGTAGGACGGTGACTTCCTCCCCTGATGACCGTACCGCCCAGGCAGAGGGAGCCGAGACTCCGACCGATGCCTCTGCCCCGGCTCGGAAACCGGCCGCCAAGAGACCTGCCTCGGCCTCCGCCGCCGCGAAGAAGGCCACCTCGGCCGACAAGCCGGCTGCGAAGAAGCCCGCCGCCCCGAAGACCACTACGCCGACGTCGACGTCTCGGACGTCCGGCGCGGCGAAGCCCGGCGCCGCGAGATCGACCGCAGCGAAGACCACGGGCGCGAAGACCACGGCCGCCAAGTCGACCGGAGCGAAGACCACAGCCGCCAAGTCGACGGCAGCGAAGACCACGGCAGCGAAGATCACAGCCGCCGAGTCGACCGCCGCCAAGACCACGGGAGCGAAGACCACGGCAGCGAAGACCGCCGGAGCGCGGTCCTCGGCCCCGAAATCGACCGCGGCGAAGTCCTCCACGTCGACGACCTCCGCCACGGCGAAGAAGTCGACCGCGGCGCGGACGGCGAGGCCCGCACCGACCAAGGCGGCGGCCGAGAAGGCCGCGCCCACGGCCGAGGTCGTGGTCGAGCCCACGCCTGCGGCGAGCGTCGATCCCATGACGGCCCCGGCCACAGCTCGGACGGCGTCTGCCGCCCGTGCGGCGGCGGTGAAGAACACCGCCGCGCGTACCGCGGGCTCGAGGCGTCCGTCTGCCGCGGCCACCAAGACGGCGAGCACGGCGGCCGCCAAGGCGTCGGCGGCGAAGACGGCTGCGACCAAGGCCGCCGCGGCCAAGACCGCCGCCGCGAAGGCGTCGGCGGCCAAGACGACGGCCAAGACGACTGCCGCCAAGAGCGCCGCGGCAAAGGCGGCTGCGGCGAAGGCGGCTGCAGCGAAGGCGGCGGAGGCTCAGGCCGCGGAAGCCGAGGCCGCGGAAGCCGAGGCCGCGGAAGCCGAGGCCGCGGAAGCCGAGGCCGCGGAAGCCCCGGTCGTCGAGGCCACGGCCGCGGAGGCACGCGCGGTGGAGACGGCGCCGGAGGAGTCCGGATCGCCGCAGGAACACACCGCGTCCGCAGAGGCCGTCGAGGCCGACGCCGCCTCCGTCGAGCCGGCGACACCCGATAGTGGAACCACTGAGACGGCGACTCTGATCGAGGAGCCTGCTGCGGCGGAGCCTGCGGTCGCGGCCACGGACACCGCGCTGCCGGTCACGGATGAGCCTGCACCGGAGGACGGCCGCGCCGCGGAGGTCGAGGTCGTCGAGGTCGTCGAGCCGGTGACCGCCGAGGAGCCCCCGGGGAGCGCCGACGAGGAGCAGGCGGAAGGATCGGCCACCGAGGCTATCCGGATCCGCGGTCTCGTGAAGCAGTTCGGTGAGAACCGCGCGGTGGACGGCATCGACCTCACCGTGCCCGCCGCCTCCTTCTACGGCATCGTCGGGCCGAACGGGGCAGGCAAGACGACGACACTGTCGATCGTCGCGGGTCTCCTCCGTGCCGACGAAGGAAGCGTCCTGATCTGCGGCATCGACCAGGCGAGCGATCCGCTCGCGGCGAAACGGGTGATGGGCGTCCTGCCCGATCGGCTGCGCACCTTCGACCGGCTGACCGGCCGCCAGCTCCTCTACTACTACGGACTGCTGCGCGGGCTCCCCGCCGACGTCATCGAGAAGCGCACCGCCGACCTCGCGCGTGCCTTCGATCTGGGCGACGCGCTCAACCGGGTGGTCTCCGACTACTCGGCCGGCATGACGAAGAAGATCATGCTCGCCGGCGCGATGATCCACTCTCCGCGTGTGCTCGTCCTCGACGAGCCGTTCGAGTCCGTCGACCCGGTGTCGTCCGCGGTCATCCTCGACATCCTCCGCGCCTACGTCTCGCACGGAGGCACCGTGATCCTGTCGAGCCATGGCATGGACCTCGTCGAACGGGTGTGCTCCCGCGTGGCGATCATCGTGAACGGCGAGGTCCTCGCCGAGGGCACGATCGACGAGGTGCGCGCAGGCCAGACGCTCGAGTCGCGCTTCGTGGAGCTCGCCGGGTCCAGCGGAGAGGTGGAGGGGCTCGAGTGGCTGCACACGTTCTCCGACTGAGGTTCGCGCTCCTCCTGGGCGCCCTGCGCGGAGAACACCGGGTGCGGACCGTGCTCTCCTTCGGCGCCGTCGTGGCGGTCGCCGTGGTCGTCTGCGTCGCGGTGCTCAGCCTCGCCGACGCGCCGGTCCCCGTCTCCAGCGCCGTGACCGTCCTCGGTGGCGCCGCGGTCCTGCTCGGCTTCCTCGTGGGGCCGCTCCTCGTGGGGGCGGTCGACCAGCTCGACCCCCGTCGCTTCGCGGTGTTCGGCGTCGACGAGCGGAAGATGCCCTGGGTGCTCGCGATCGCATCGCTCGTGAGTGTGCCGAGCCTCGCACTCCTCGCCGTCTACGTGAGCGTGGCGAGCGTGGCGATCGGCGTCGGCGCGCCCTGGCCGCTGGCCGTGCTGCTCGCCATCGCGGGACTGCTGACCACCGTGCTCCTGTCACGGATCGGGATGGCGATCAACGCTCTGCTCCTCCCGGAGCGCCGCTCCCGCGAACTCACCGCCCTGTTCGCCCTCGCCCTGATCGTCATCGCCTTCCCCGTGGCCGTCTTCCTCGGGTCGCTGCGCTGGGACGGGGAGGTGCCACCCTCGTTGGCGACCCTCACCAGCGTGATCGGGTTCACCCCGCTCGCCGCGTCGCCGGCCGCGATGTTCGCGGCGGCCGAAGGCGAGACGGCCGCGGCCTGGATCAGCGGCCTCGTGGCGGTCGCGACCCTGGCGCTGCTGTGGTGGGCTTGGGCGTGGTTCGTGCGGCGGCTGCTCACCACGACGGAGCGCCCGATCGCCGCGCGCGAGCGCAGCGGACTGGGGTGGTTCGCACTGCTGCCCTCCAACGCCTTCGGGGCGATCGCGGCGCGGAGCCTCGTGTACTGGCTGCGGGACCGTCGGTACATCATGAACATCATCGTCGTTCCGGTGGCGGGGGTGCTGACCGTGTTCCCGCTGATCGTCGCGGGCGTCCCGGTCGAGATCGCCGCCCTCGTGCCCGTGCCCGTCATGGCCCTCTTCTTCGGCTGGCTGCCCCATAACGACGTCGCCTACGACTCGACGGCACTGTGGACCCACGTCGCGAGCGGAGTCCGCGGTCTCCCCGACCGACTCGGACGCCTCGTCCCTGTCCTGCTCGTCGCCGTCCCCGTCCTGGCGATCGCCGTCCCCCTCTCCCTGCTGCTCGCCGGGCGCTGGATCCACCTGCTCCCGCTCGTCGGGCTCGGGGCGAGTCTGCTGTTCTCCGCACTCGGCATCTCCAGCGTGGTGTCCGTCGTCGCGCCCTACGCCGTCTCCCGGCCGGGCGACAGCCCGTTCCAGCAGCCCCAGCGCCCCACTTCGCGCGGCATCTACGGACCCGCGGCGGCGTTCCTTGGCGCGATCGTGCTGAGCCTCCCGACGATGTGGCTGTTCGCGGCGAGCCTCGCCTCCGACGCCGGTTACGCGCCCGCCACGTTCTGGGTCGGCGTCGTCACGGGGATGATCGTCTTCATCGGGGGAGCGGTGCTCGGGGGCCGCATCTTCGAGCGCAGCGGTGAACGCCTGATGGAGTTCGTCGAGACGGCGTGACGCCCGCCCCGCCGATGCGTGGACGCGGCTAGAATCACGGGATGAGTACTCCGCTGGACAGCCCCGATCAGGGCGGCGTGGCAACGCTTGATCGCGAACTGGAAGAACTTCTCCGCGAGGAGAACATCGAACCGGGCGACCACGAGCGCTTCTCGCACTACGTCAAGAAGGACAAGATCCTCGAGTCGGCGATCACGGGCAAGCCCGTCCGCGCTCTCTGCGGCAAGAAGTGGACGCCGGGCCGTGATCCGGAGAAGTTCCCGATCTGCCCGACCTGCAAGGAGATCTACGAGTCGATGGTGGGCTGACGTCCGTCCACCGGCGGACTCAGTTCGCCTCGACGTAGACCGTCGGGATCGCCGGATCCGACTTGCTGAGCGCCAACGCGCGCACCGGGAGCTCCTCTCGAACGCGCAGGTGGTGCGCGCGGGCGGCTGCCGTCCCTGCGGCCCCCTCGTGGGCGGTGTCGATCTCGCCGCCCTCGACGAGCGTCACCTGGAGCGGGCGTCCCTCCGGGTGTTCGGCCGGGGTGTCCAGTGCCTCGAAGCCGTCGGAGACGACGACGGTCTCGGCCGCGGCCACGCCTTCGCTGAGGGTGCGGAACGCGGCCTTGCGGCCGCCGAAGGAGGCCTTGTCGGCGGAGGCCTTCGCGACGCCGGCCCAGCCACCGTCGGCATCCTGCCGGGCGACGAGCTTGTAGACCATGCTGGCCGTCGGGTAGCCCGAACCGGTGACGACCGAGGTGCCGACGCCGTACGCGTCCACGGGCGACGCGGCGAGGGCGGCGATCGCGTACTCGTCCAGATCGCTCGTGACCGTGATCCGGGTCTCGGTCGCGCCGAGCTCGTCCAGCTGCGCGCGCACCTCGGCGGCCACGATCGGCAGGTCACCGGAGTCGATGCGGACGCCGCCGAGCCCCGTTCCGGCCACGCGGATCGCGGTGTCGACACCGGTCCGGATGTCGTACGTGTCCACGAGGAGGGTCGTGTCCACGCCCATGCTCGCCACCTGAGCGCGGAAGGCATCCTCCTCGCTGTCGTGCAGCAGCGTCCACGAGTGCGCCGCGGTGCCCATGGTCGGGATGCCCCACGCCCGGCCGGCCTCGAGGTTGCTCGTGGCGCCGAATCCGGCGATGTAGGCCGCCCTCGCGGCGGCGACCGCGGAGCGCTCCGCCGCTCGCCGGGACCCCATCTCGGCGAGCGGGCGCTCACCGGCCGCGATGCTCATGCGGGCGGCGGCGGTGGCGACCGCGGAGTCGTGGTTGAGCACGCTCAGCGCCAGGGTCTCCAGGACCACGGCGTCTGCGAACGAGCCCTCGACAGTCAGGATCGGGGACCCGGGGAAATAGAGCTCGCCCTCGTGGTAGCCGCGGATGGTGCCGGTGAAGCGGTAGCCCTCGAGGGAGGCGAGAGTCTCGGCGTCGACGATGTGCTGGTCGCGGAGGAACCGGAGCTCGTCGTCGCCGAAGCGGAAGTCGCGGAGCAGTCCGAGCAGGCGTCCGGTGCCCGCGACGACGCCGAAGCGACGCCCGCCGGACAGGCGCCGGGAGAAGAGCTCGAAGACACTCGGACGGGACGCGGTGCCGTCCCGGAGCGAGGCGGCGAGCATCGTGAGCTCGTAACGGTCGGTGAGCAGCGCCGTCGACGTGGTCATGCGCTCAGCTTAGTGAGCGGCGTGATGCGCGAGGCACCGCGCACGCGGGTAGGCTGGGGAGTCATGAACGACGCGCCCATCGGGATCTTCGACTCCGGTGTCGGCGGGCTCACGGTGGCCAGGGCCATCCGCGCCCAGCTGCCCCGCGAATCGTTCGTCTACATCGGCGACACCGCCCACTCGCCATACGGGCCCAAGCCCATCGCGGACGTGCGGCGCTACGCGCTCGAAGTCCTCGACACCCTGGTCGATCAGGGCGTCAAGATGCTCGTGATCGCGTGCAACACAGCCTCCGCGGCGATGCTGCGCGACGCGCGCGAACGCTACGACGTGCCGGTGGTGGAGGTGATCGGACCGGCTGTGCGACGCGCGGTCTCGACGACGCGGAACGGCCGCGTCGGCGTGATCGGCACCGTCGGCACCATCGGTTCCCGCGCCTATCAGGACATGCTCGAGGTCAACGAGCGGCTGGAGGTGTTCACGGCCGCTTGCCCCCGGTTCGTCGAGTTCGTCGAGGCGGGCGTCACCGGCACGCCCGAGGTGCTCGCCGTCGCGGAGGAGTACCTCGCCCCGTTGCGGGACGCCGAGGTGGACACGCTGGTCCTCGGTTGCACGCACTACCCGTTCCTCCGCGGCGCGATCAGCTACGTGATGGGGGAGGGGGTGACCCTGGTCTCCAGCGACGACGAGACGGCGGGTGACGTGTACCGTCAACTCGTGCGGGGGGACCTGCTCGCGTCCGCGGACGCCACCGCGACCTACGTCTACGAGGCCACGGGGGACTCCGCCGACGACTTCACAGCCCTCGCGAACCGGCTCATGGGGCGCGAGGTGCGCGACGTGCAGCTCGTCCAGACCGGCGTCATCACGCTTCCCGATTCCGCCCTCGACGCACGCTGAGCGCGTCGCTCCATCCCCGACCGAGAGAAGCCCATGACCGACATCGTCCGCGCCGACGGCCGTTCCGCCTCGCAGCTCCGTGAGATCACCATCGAGCGCGGCTGGAGCGCGCAGGCCGAGGGCTCCGCTCTCATCAGCTTCGGCGGGACGAAGGTGCTGAGCACCGCCTCGTTCACGAACGGCGTGCCTCGGTGGCTCACCGGCAAGGGCAAGGGCTGGGTCACGGCGGAGTACGCCATGCTCCCGCGGGCGACGAACAGCCGCAACGATCGGGAGAGCGTGAAGGGTCGCATCGGCGGCCGCACGCACGAGATCTCCCGTCTCATCGGCAGGGCGCTGCGCGCCGTCGTCGACACCAAGGCGCTCGGCGAGAACACCATCGTCATCGACTGCGACGTGCTCCAGGCCGACGGCGGCACCCGCACCGCGGCCATCACCGGCGCCTACGTCGCGCTCGCGGACGCGATCGAGTGGGGCCGGGACAAGAAGTTCATCGGCAAGAACTCGACACCGCTGCTCGACTCCGTCTCCGCGGTCTCGGTCGGCATCGTCGACGGGGAACCGATGCTCGACCTCGCCTACGTCGAGGACGTCCGCGCCGAGACCGACATGAACGTCGTCGTGACGGGCCGTGGCCTGTTCGTCGAGGTGCAGGGCACGGCGGAGGGTGCGCCGTTCGACAAGCGTGAGCTCGACGCGCTCCTCGACCTCGGCGTCGCCGGCTGCGCGGAGCTGAAGGAGCGGCAGCTCGCCGCCCTGGCGGGAGCCTGAGCATGCGCGTCGTCCTGGCGACCCACAACCCGCACAAGGTCGCGGAGTTCCAGCAGATCGTCCAGCGGACGCGGCCCGACCTGGAGGTCGTCGGGTACGACGGACCCGAGCCGGTCGAGGACGGAGTGACGTTCGCCGAGAACGCCCTCCTCAAAGCGCGTGCAGCCGCCGCGCACACCGGGCTCGCCGCGCTCGCCGACGACTCCGGCATCTGTGTGGACGTGCTCGGCGGATCGCCCGGGGTGTTCTCCGCGTACTGGGCGGGGCAGAAGAAGGACGCGGCGGCGAACCTGGAGCTGCTCCTCGACCAGCTGCGCGACATCGCCGATCCGCATCGCGCCGCGCACTTCACGTCGACCATCGCCCTCGTGCTGCCGGACGGCCGCGAGCACGTCGTGGAGGGCATCTGGCCAGGACGGCTCGCGCATCAAGCCTCGGGAGCCGGGGGCTTCGGCTACGACCCGATCTTCATCCCGGACGGTCAGCCGGACGGTGCGGAGCGCACGGTGGGGGAGTTCACCGCGGAGGAGAAGCAGGCGCAGTCGCACCGCGCCCGTGCGTTCACGGCGCTGGTGCCGCTGCTCGCCGCCCTCTGATCGGCGCGCAAGAACCCCTGCTGAAGCTGAGAATCGTTACTGTTCCCGACTAGGCGGACACGGCCTTTCCGCGTCTGCCGTCGGGCTAGCCTGGGGGCATGCACGATCACGCGCCCGCGCCCGGCGGCCTTCGTTCGGCGAGCAGCCGACGCCTGCTCGCGATCTCCCTGACCCTCACGGCCACGGTGATGATCGTGCAGGTCGTCGGGGCTCTCCTGACCGGTTCGCTGGCGCTGCTCGCAGACGCCGCCCACATGTTCACCGATTCCTCGGCGCTGGTGATCGCGCTCATCGCCGCCACGGTGGCAGCGCGTCCGGCTGATGACCGCCGGACGTTCGGCTATCAGCGAGCCGAGGTGTTCGGCGCGCTCATCAACGCCGTCATCCTCATCGCCCTCGCCACCGTGGTGGCCGTGCAGGGCGTCCAGCGGCTGCTGAACCCCGCGGAGATCGAGGTCGCCGGCGGACTCATGCTCGTCGTGGCGGTCGTCGGTCTCCTCGCCAACGCGGTCTCGATGTGGCTGCTCAGTCGCGCCCAGCGCACGAACCTCAACGTGCGCGGTGCCTACCTCGAGGTGATGGGCGACCTGCTCGGCTCGCTCATGGTCATCATCGCGGCCGGCGTGATCCTCGTGACCGGGTGGATGCCCGCCGACGCGCTCGCTTCGCTGTTCATCGCGGCGATGATCCTGCCGCGCGCCTTCGTGCTGCTCAAGGAGGTGTTCTCCGTGCTCGCCGAGTCGGCGCCGAAGGGCATGGCCGTCGGCGAGATCCGCACCCATCTGCTCGGCTACGACGGCGTCGTCGGGGTCCACGATGTGCACGTATGGCAGCTCACCCGCGGCGCCCCCGTGTTCACGGCACATGTCAGCGTGCGGCCGGACCTGCTGGCCGACGGGCGCTCCGCGGCGCTGCTGGCGGAGATGCAGGCGTGTCTCGCGGATCATTTCGATGTCGCGCACTCGACGTTCCAGATCGAGCCGGCCGAGCAGAGCGACTGCGAACCGCACCACGCCTGAGCGGCGTGCCGCTCACGCCTCGACGGTGATCTCGTCGACGGCCTTGTCCGGGCGCAGCCCTCTCCAGCGGGCGTGCCGGAGGATGCCGTCCGGCGTCCAGTTCGCGAACTCCACCTCGCCCACGAGTTCGGGGCGCACCCACAGCGCATCGGCTGCGTCGGGCCGTGGGACGCCGTCGAGGGGAGCGCGCTGCACCCGCAGTGGCTCCAGCCGGGCCAGGAGATCGCGCAGGATCCGGTCGGTGAACCCGGTGCCCACTCGGCCGATGTAGCGGAGGCCGCCGTCCTCGGGCACGGCGAGGAGGAGAGAGCCCAGCGTGCCCTCGCGCTCGCCCTTGCCGGGGCGGATGCCGACGATCACGGCCTCCTGCATGTGCGTGTTCTTGAGCTTGAGCCAGGAGGGTGAGCGCTGGCCGGGGCGGTACCGGGAGGCGGGGTCTTTCACCACCACGCCTTCGAGCCCGAACTCCTCGCTCGCCGCCAGCGCGGCGTCGACGTCGTCGAACACGGGCGGCACCTGGATGGGAGCATCGATTCCCGCCACGATGTCGCCCAGCAACGTGCGGCGCTCGCGCAGCGGCATCGCGGTGAGGTCGTGGCCGTCGAGCCGGAGCAGGTCGAACAGCATGTACACGACGGGTGTGCGTACGACCTCCCGCTCGATCTCCCGTGGCCTGGTCAGGTGCATCCGGTTCTGGAGCAGGGAGAAGCTCGGTCGAGCGGCCCTGTCGAAGGCGACGATCTCCCCGTCCACGATCGCCTCGTCCACCGGGAAGAAAGGGGCGCCGTCTGCCGTGAGCTCGGGATAGCGGGCGGTGATGTCGGTCCCGCGGCGGGCATGCAGGGACATCTGCCCGTCGCGCCAGGTCCCGATCGCGCGGATGCCGTCCCACTTCACCTCCACCCACGACGGTGAACTCAGGGGAGCGGGCGATCGCGGGGGTGCCGTTCTCGGCGAGCATCGGGGCGAGGGAGGGGAGCGTGGTCCCGGCGGGTGCCGGTGCCGGCTCCGCCAGAGGACGGGGGCGGCGGGCGCTCGACGCGTTCGCGGCACGGATCGCAGGCGCGGTCGGCGGCGACGAGGGGCGCAGAGCCGCCGGCCGGGCCGGAGCATCGGGGCGCAGCGTCGACAGCGGGTCGAACCCGGAGGCCGCTCGCGCGAGCACCTCGTCC
The DNA here is from genome assembly GCF_008271365.1 of Microbacterium sp. 1S1. Lineage (NCBI taxonomy): Bacteria > Bacillati > Actinomycetota > Actinomycetes > Micrococcales > Microbacteriaceae > Microbacterium > Microbacterium sp. 1S1. The sequence continues at coordinate 3,225,910 of NZ_CP043430.1, read as the reverse complement.
AGCTCCAGGTGCGCGAGAGCGGGGTCGTCGAGCTCCTCCCACGTGCGGGGAGCGGCGACACCCGGTCGGGAGCGACCCCGCAACGAGTAGGGGGAGATCGTCGTCTTCTTGCCGTTGTTCTGGCTCCAGTCGAGGAACACCTTCCCGCCGCGGACGGACTTCGACATGACGCTCGTGGCGAGATCGGGGTGGTCGTTCTCGATGATGCGCGCCAGTTCCTTGACCACCGCGGAGACCTCGTCGCTGGTCTGCTCGCCGGGCAGGGCCGCGTAGAGATGGATGCCCTTGCTGCCGCTCGTGACGGGGAATGGGTCCAGCCCCATGCCGGTGAGCAGGGTCCGGGCGATGCGCGCGACCTGGGCGCACTGGGCGAGGTCCGCGCCGGGGCCGGGGTCGAGGTCGAGCACGAGGCGGTCGGGGCGGCCGGGCAGGCCTTCGGGGGTGAAGCGCCACTGCGGGACGTGCAGCTCGATCGCCGCGACCTGGGCCAGCCAGACGAGGGTGGGCACGTCCTCCACCAGGGGGTAGGCCTTGGGCCCGTCGGAGTGCTGGATGTCCTGTCGCGGGATCCAGTCCGGGGCGCCCGGCTCGAGCTGCTTCGCGAAGAACGCGTCCTCGGGGGCGGTCGCCGTACCGACACCCTCGACCCAGCGCTTGCGGGTGACGGGGCGCCCGTCGAGGAGCGGGAGGAGCAGCGGCGCGATGGCGGTGTAGTAGGCGATCACCTCGCCCTTGGTCGTGCCCGTCTCCGGGTAGACGACCTTGTCGAGGTTGGTCACGCGCAGCCGTCGGCCGTCGACCTGTACGACCTGCGCCTCTCCCACCATGGAGCCAGCGTAGTCAAGGGGTGGCCGTGACGGGTGGGGCTGGTGTCTACTGGTGCGATGAGGACGATCTGGAAGGGCGCCCTGACGTTCGGGCTGGTGAACGTGCCGGTCAAGGTGTATTCCGCGACCGAGGACCACGACGTGCCGCTGCATCAGGTCCACGACAAGGATGGCGGCCGGATCCGGTACCAGCGCACGTGCGAGGTGTGCGGTGAGACGGTGGCGTACTCCGACATCGATCGCGCGTACGTCGACGACGGACAGACCGTCGTGCTCACGAAAGACGACCTCGCCGCGCTGCCGGCGGAGAAGAGCCGTGAGATCGACGTCGTGGAGTTCGTGCCCTCCGAGCAGGTCGATCCGCTCACCCTCGACAAGCCGTACTATCTGGAACCCGACTCCAAGTCGCCCAAGGCGTACGTCCTGCTGCGCAAGACCCTGGAGCAGACCGACCGTACCGCGATCGTGCGGTTCACGTTGCGCCAGAAGACCAGGCTCGCCGCGCTGCGGGTGCGCGGCAAGGTGCTCGTGCTGCAGACGCTGCTCTGGTCGGACGAAGTGCGCGAGGCCGAGTTCCCGTCCCTCGACGAGGACGTGCGGATCTCGAAGAAGGAGCTGGAGCTCTCCTCCTCCCTCGTCGACAGCTACTCGGCGGACTTCGATCCCGAAGAGTTCGTCGACGAGTACCAGAAGGAGCTCCGCACGCTCATCGATGCCAAGATCGAGGCCGGCGAGACGTTCGACGTCGCGGAGACCTTCGGCGGCGACGCCGAGAAGGGGGCCGACGGCGGTGAGGTCATCGACCTGATGGAGGCGCTGCGCGCGAGCGTCGCCCGCTCGAAGGAGAAGCGCTCCAAGAACGCGGGCTGATCCGGGAGGGGGTCAGTGCTTCCCGTCGCCGTCCAGGTCGGGAGCACGGTCGAAGACCTCGGCATCGAGGACGAGTTCCTCCGCCTCGTCGGCATCGGTCACGACGTCTTCGCCCGCGGCGGCGGCCTTCTTCGCCTTGTGACGCTCGGCGAGGTAGTGCCACAGGGTGACGATCGCGGTACCGCCGACGGCGATCAGCAGGATGACGTCGATGTACTCGACGACGAGGTGACGGATCCACGGGATGTAGGCGATGAGATAGCCGACCATCGTGAGACCGAAGCCCCAGATCATCGCGCCGATGAAGTTGTAGAGCGAGTAGCGCCGCCACGGCATGTGGCCCACACCCGCGGCGACCGGAGCGAACGTGCGCACGATCGGGACGAATCGCGCGAGGATCACGGTGAGACCGCCGAAGCGCTCGAAGAAGGCGTTGGTGCGCTCGACGTTCTTGCGGCTGAAGAGGCCGGACTCCTTGCGCTCGAACACCGCGGGACCGCCCTTGTGCCCGATGAGGTAACCGACCTCTCCACCGATGAACGCGGAGAGAGCGATGAGCAGCGAGACCACCCAGATGTTGACGCCGAAGACATTGCTCGTGTGGGTCAACAGGCCGGCGATGATGAGCAGCGTGTCACCGGGCAGGAGGAAGCCGACGAGCAACCCGGTCTCGGCGAAGATGATGAAGCAGACCACCAGGAGGGCCCACGGCCCCGCCGCCCCGATGATCGTCTGCGGGTCGAGCCACGGGATGAGCGCGGTGGGGGCGTGCAGCATGCTTTCGAGCACTGGCGGGATTCCCGTCGGTCGTGAGGTGTCGGCGGTGGAGCGAGGCGGGCGCCGGAGCACCCGTCGTGCGGAAGGTGGGACTTGAACCCACACGCCCTGGGGCACAGGAACCTAAATCCTGCGTGTCTGCCAATTCCACCACTCCCGCGCGGTGGGTTCAGTCTACTGACCCGCGCCCCGTTGCACCCTGGGGATCGTCCCGCCGACGCTCCAGCCGGGTGACGGCGACGAGGACACCCGCCGCGAGAGCGCCGAGTCCGCCCATCGCCATGTCGCCGATGGTGTCCTCGTAGGTGACGAAGATCTCGGCGGTGACGAAGGTGCGCCCTGCCCACTCGATCATCTCCCAGACGGCACTGGCTGCGAGTCCGAGCACCGTGCAGAGGACGATCGGGATCCGCGGGCGGAACATCGAGGACCCCTGCGCGGCGACGATGCCGAGGCGGGAGAGCACGAGGTAGCCGGTGGCGGCGATGGCTCCCGTGCAGAGGAAGTGCACGACGAGGTCCCACCCGGTAAGCGTGCGGTACAGGTCGAACACGTTGCTCGCCGCGGCGACGAGCACGATCCCGCCGATGGCGAGATCCATGCCGCCGCGCATGCCGAGGACGCGGGGGAGCATGAGGGCGGGCAGGGCGAGGGCGAGGATGCCCGCGTCGGTCGGCGTCGACCAGATCGCCGCGACGAGCACGCTGAGGATGCCGATCACCCGGACCGCATCGGCGGCGTACTCCGCGATCGAGCGCGGGGGGCGGAGGAAATCCTCTTTCATGCGGTCTCCTCGGGCTGGGTGAAGGCGGCGGGGGCGAGGTCGATCAGCGCCTGCACGGGGAGATGATCCGACGGCCAGCCTCCTCCATACTGGCGGGCGTCGACACCCACTCGGCGCACGGTCAGTCCGGGGGAGACGAGGATGCCGTCGATGCGCCGCCCGCGCCGGGGCGGCCGGTACCCGGCGAACGTGCCCCAGGAGGGCGTGCGGCGGGATACGGCGGCCGTCCACGAGTCGCGGAGGACACCGCAGGTCTCCAGGGCGCGCCAGGGGGCGCTCCCCGCGGGGGCGTTGAAATCCCCGAGAAGGATGACGGCTGACTCGGCCGCCGCGGCGATGTCACGCACGGCCAGCGCCTGACGCCGTCGCGCCCACGGGGAGAACGCGTCGAAGTGGGTGTTCAGCACGGTGACGGCGGCGCCGGTGCGCCGATCGTGGAAGAACGCCTCGACCGCCACCCGCGGCGCGACGCTCAGCCAGGAGCGGGAACCGGGGCGGTCAGGAGTGCGGGAGAGCGCCACCTGGCGCCAGTCACGCAGCTCCAGCCGGTCGGCGTCGTAGAACAGCGGGCAGCCCTCGCCGCGCGGTCCGGGGAGACGGCCGTGGCCGACGCGGCGGAACGAGGGGCCGAGCGCGGCGGAGACAGCGGTGGCCTGCGCGGGCAGGGCCTCCTGCACGCCGAGCACCTGCGGCTGCTCGGCGTGCAGGAGAGCGCGGAGCCGCGGGCGGCGGACCTCCCAGCGGTCGGCGCGTGGCCAGGCGAGCGCGCCGAGATCGCGGCGGATGTTCAGGGTCATGACGTGCAGCTCGGTGGCGGACGGCGCTCCGAGCAGCGGCGCGGTCATCGCCGTGCTCCCGGCGCGGGCACGCCCAGGCCGTGGAGCACCCGGCGCAGCGCGAGCCGCACCCAGCGCACGGGAGGGAAGTCCTGCGGCCAGTGCACGAGGACGGTGCGTACGCCGATCCAGCTCCGCCGGGCGAAGGAGCGGCCGCTGCCGAACGGGCGCATGGAGATGCCCATGTCGGCGTGCAGGATCCAGCGGATGCGATGCCGCTCGCCCACATGGAACGCGAGGTCGAGGTCGTCATGCAGCTCGGTGTCGTCGCGGTGTACACGGTCGCGCACCGCGATCCAGGTCGAGCGGCGGAGGGCGAGGTTCGATCCGAACAGCGGCGCGTGGCCGAGGGCGGAGCCGCACACGACGACGTAGGAGAGGAGATACGCGGCCGCGAGGGGCCGCCGCAGGAGGTGGGGCCCGTCGATGAAGTGCGCGCCACCGGTCCACGCTCCGACCCGCGGATCCCGTGCACACGCGGCCGCCATCGTCTCGATCCACCGGGGCCCCGGTACGCCGTCGGCATCGAGCCGCAGGATCACGTCGCCCGTCGCCGCGTCGTACCCGGTCGCGCTCGCCGCGGGGATGCCCGGGGTCTCGCACCGCACGACCCGCGTGCCGTGCTGCGCGGCCACGACGGCCGAGTCGTCGGTCGAGGCGTTGTCCACCACGATGATCTCGTCGGGCGGGAGCGTCTGCCGCGCCAGGGCCCGGAGGCACCGCCGCAGCTCCGCCGCGTCGTCCTTGACCGGGATGACCACGCTCAGGGTCGGTTCAGGGGCGGCTGGTGTGGCGCGATGCACATCGTCTCCTCGCAGGTCTGATCCTCAGCCTAGGGAGCGCCACGACGGGGGACGTACCGGTTGACAGCGGCTGCGCGACTCGGTACCGCTGTGGATAACTTCGCCCCGGGAAACCTGATCGTTGCAAGGATGCCCGGATGGAGCAGCCCGCCTCGATCATCGCCGACGTCGTGCGGCGCCGTCTGCGCGCCGAGGGGGTGGACCCCACGAGGGATCCCGCCCGCGCCCGGGCCGTCACGCGGGCGGAAGTGCGGCGTCACGACGATCGGGCTCTCGCGCGGGGAGGCGAACTCGTGGAGGACGAGGCGGCATGCGTGCGGGATGTGCTCGCGGCGGTGAGCGGGTTCGGTCCTCTGCAGCCCTTCCTCGACGACCCGGGCATCGAGGAGGTGTGGGTCAACGGCGACGGGGCCGTGCACGCGGCGCGGGGTGGAGTGGCGGAGCGCACGGTCCTGCGGCTGGACGAGGTGACGGTCCGGGATCTCGTCGAGCGCATGCTGCAGTCGACGGGGCGGCGCGTGGATATCGCGCAGCCCTTCGTCGACGCCTCGCTGCCGGACGGTTCTCGCCTGCACGTCGCGATCGCCGATGTCGTTCGTGGGGCCTGGGCGGTGAACATCCGGAAGTTCCTGCCGGGGCATCGCTCCCTCGACGCCCTCACGGCGCAGGGAGCTCTTCCGCCCGAGACCGCAGGCGCCCTGGGACAAGCGATGCGGGAGGGCGCCTCCGTGATCGTCTCCGGGGCCACCCACGCGGGGAAGACGACGATGCTCGGCGCTCTGCTCGCCTCGTGCGCGGCCGAGCAGCGCATCATCACGGTGGAGGAGACGTTCGAGCTCGCCGTCGACGGGCCGGATGTCGTCGCCCTGCAGGGGCGTCAGCCCAGCCTCGAGGGCACGGGGGAGATCACCCTGCGGCGGCTGGTGAAGGAGGCCCTGCGGATGCGTCCCGACCGCCTCGTGGTGGGGGAGGTGCGCGACGCGGAGGCTCTGGACCTCCTGCTCGCGCTCAACACCGGCGTCCCAGGTGCGTGCACGGTCCATGCGAACTCCGCTGCGGAGGCGCTCGACAAGCTGTGCCTGCTGCCGCTGCTCGGCGGAAGGAACATCGACCGTGACTTCGTCGCCCCGGCCCTGGCGTCGTCCGTCGATCTCGTCGTCCACTGCGCCCGCGATGCGGCGGGTCGACGATACGTCGCGGAGGTCGTCGCCCCGACCGGAGAAGTCGTCGGAGGGCGGGTGCTCAGCAGACCGGTCTTCACGGCCCCGGGTGGACAAGATTTCCGGCGACGCGCCCCGGCCGCCGCGGAGGCCGTCGCATGACGATCCTGCTCGGTGCGACGCTCGCCGCCGGCCTCCTCTTGACGCTGTCTCCGTGGCTCTGGCCTGCCGGGGAGCGGTCCGGGTCCGTGGCGCACCGCGGACGCCTGCTCCGCTTGGCCGGGGAAGCGGGATTCCCCGGGCTCTCGGCCCGCGCCCTCCTCCTGGGCGTGGCCGGTGCCGCCCTGGCCGCGGCCTCGGTCGCTTGGCTCGTCACCGGGAGCACCGTCCTCGCGGCCCTCGCGGGAGGCGCGGGAGGAACGGCGCCCATCGCATTCCTGCGGGGCCGCCGGCTGAGGCTGCGACGTCTGCGCCGGCAGCTCTGGCCCGATGTCTGCGACCTCTTGATCGCCGCCATCCGCGTCGGGCTGTCGCTGCCGGACGCGCTGGCCACACTCGCGGAGTCGGCTCCGCCGCCGCTGCGCCCCGCGTTCGCGGTGTTCGCGCGAGACCTGCGGAGCAGCGGACGGTTCGACGCCAGTCTCGACCGGCTGAAGGACCTCCTCGCAGACCCGTTGGGGGACCGGATCGTCGAGACGCTCCGGATGGCGCGCCAGGTCGGCGGAACGGAGCTCATCGCTGTCCTGAGAGCCCTCTCCTCCTCCGTCCGGGCCGACGCGGCGCTCCGGGGCGAGGTCGAGGCGCGGCAGTCGTGGATCCGCGGTGCGGCGGTCCTCGGGGCCGTGGCGCCGTGGGTCATCCTCGTCCTGCTGGTGCTGCGCCCGGAGGGTGCCAAGGCGTACGGCACCCCGGAGGGTGTCGCCGTGATCGGCGTCGGCGCGCTCGTCTCGGTCCTCGCGTTCCGCATCATGATCCGCATCGGCAGGCTGCCCGAGCCGCGGCGGTGGTTCGGATGAGCGGGTTGTCCGCGCTCGCCGTGGCCGTGCTGCTCGGCGGAGCCTTCGCGACGGGCATGCTCGCCCTGCTCGCCACTGTGCCCCGCTGGCGTGCTGCTCCGCTCGTCCTGCGGGTCGCGCCGTACGTGCGCGATGTCGTTGATGATGACCTGCTGCCGCGTGAGGCCCTTCCCCGCCCGGGAGCACAGCCCGCCGGCCGGTACCGCCTCGGTGTCCGCGGCGCCCAGGCGATCGACCGTCTCGTCGGCGGCACTGAGGGTCTGCGGCGGCGCCTCGCGCAGGCGGGATCATCGCTCGACCCCATCGCCTTCCGAGGACGGCAGCTCGCCTGGGCGCTCGGCGGGGTCGTGGGCGGAGCGCTCGCCGTCATCGTCCTCGTTCTCGTCGGACGGTGGTCGGTTCCGGCCGGGGCCATCCCGCTCCTCTCCGGTGCGACCGCCGCCGTCGTCTGCGAGATGCACGTGTCGGCGCGGATCCGGGCGCGCAAGATGCGCCTCGCGGACGAGCTTCCGACGACACTGGAGTTCCTGGTGCTCTGTCTCTCCGCCGGCGAGGGTTTCCTCGATGCCGTGAAGAGGGTCGCGGGTGTGGGGTCAGGCGAACTCACGACCGAGCTGCGTCGAGTGGTCCTCGAGGTGGGGACCGGGTCTTCGCTGGCCGATGCCCTGATCGACATGGCCGGCCGGCTGGAGCTTCCCGGACTGACGCGCGCGGTGGATCAGATCGTCGCCGCGCTCGAACACGGAGCGCCCCTCGCGGCCGTGCTGCGTGCGCAAGCGGAGGACACGAGAGAGGAGGCCAAGCGGACGCTGATCGAGCAGGCGGGACGGAAGGAGATCGTGATGCTCCTCCCGCTGGTCTTCCTCATCCTGCCGCTCTCGGTGGTGTTCGCGATCTACCCCGGATTGTTCATCCTGCGCCTGGGGATCGGGTGAGTGGTCAGTGAGTACCCCGGCGGGGGATTACCTTTTGTCTATGGGAAGCCTCGAATACAACAGCTCTCGTCCGCCGATTCCGGTCGATGACACGCTGCTGGCACATCTGAAGATCGTGATCTCCACCAAGCTTCGCCGGCAGGAGAGCTTCATGATGACGTGGCCGTCGGGAAAGAAGTCGCCAGGCCGTCTCTCGGCCTGGATGCACCCGGCGATCCCGCTGGTGTTGGAGTTCGATGCGGAGCCGCCGCCGCCGATCGACCCCGCCCGCGTGAGTCACATGATGGAAAGGCTGAACGCGCGGGGAGAACTCCTGCTCGACGACTTCCTGTCTTGAGGGGCGTATCCGGTCCCGCGCAGGGAGTCGCGGGGGAGTCAGATGTCCCAGTCGGGCAGGCTGCCGAGATCAGACGCGAGGTTCTCCTGATCGGACGCCCTCACCTGGAAGACGAAGACCCGCGACGTGGGATGCACGAGAACGCTCGCGATGCCGTCCGAAGTCGCGAACGACACGAACGTGGGCTCCGTGCGTGCGGCGGCTTCGATCCGCCCTCGCAGGTCATCGATATCGGTACCGGGCGGCAGCAGGTAGGTCAGGCCGTCGATCTCCGCACGAGCCCGCATCTCCCCCTCAGATCCCGGTCGCATGCGTGCCAGGGTATCCCCCGCCGCGCCCGTCGGAGCCGGGGTTGCACGATCGGCGCGAGCGGGGTAGACCTCGCGGCATGCTCGGCCCCGGGGAGAGCATGCCGCGAGGACTTCAGGGTTCGACGATGGGGAACCAGAACGAGAAGTCGTCCAGCAGCCCGAGGAGGTTCTCCAGTGCGGTGCGGTCGCCGCTGATCGTGAGGCTGCCGTCGCGGACGGCGTCGTCGACGGACAGTGTTCCGAACACGATCGAGGCGAGCGCGAGCGTGTCGGATTCGACATGGGCGTCTGCTGCGCCGGAGCGCGCGGTGTAGATCAGGCACCCGTTGCGCAGCTCGAGGAGGTACTCCTGCGCGGCATCGCCCGAGGAGACGGTCCAGGCGATCGAGGCGCGGTGCCCGGCGGCCTCCGGTCCGTTGAGCTTGATACCCATGTAGTCGAAGATCATCTCCGGCGTCATCGATCGCATCACGTCGAGGGTGACGAGCCGGACGGCGCCGAGGTCCTTCACCCCCTGACGCAATTCCTGGGCCCCCATCAGATACGCGTTGCGCCACGTCGGGTTCTCACACTGGTAGCCGAGCTGCTCGAAGGCGTCTGCCTGCAGTGCACGCGCCGCAGCGTGGTCCGGCTGGGCGAAGACGACGTGGCCGACCACCTCGGCGACCCACCGGTACTCGCCGTTCTCGAATGCCGCCTGCGCCTTCTCGACCACGGCATCGGCGCCGCCCATGAACTCGACGTATTTCGCGCCGGCCTGCTCCGGGGGCAGGGCGTGCAGCCGCGCGGGGTTGCCGTCGTACCAGCCGATGTAGCGCTGGTAGACGGCCTTGGAATTGTGGTTGACGGTTCCGTAGTAGCCGCGGTTGTACCACTGCATGCTCAACGACTCCGGCAGTTCGAGCTGCTCGGCGATCTCCGTCATCGTGAGGCCGTGGTTCGCCAGTCGCAGCGACTGGTCGTGGATGTACTTGTAGAGGTCGCGCTGATTCTCGAGATACTCGGTCACGTCGTCCGTGCCCCAGCGTGGCCAGCCGTGCTGGGCGAACACGACATCGGTCTCGGCGCTGAAGAGCCCGATGGTGTCGTTGAGGGTCTTCCACCACGTGACCGCGTCCCTGACCTGGGCGCCGCGGAGCGTCAGCAGGTTGTGAAGGGTCGGCGTGGCGTCCTCGGCCGCGCAGAGGGCGCGGTGGTCGGGGAAGTGGATGAGGAACTCGGAGGGCGCCTCCGTTCCTGGCGCCATCTGGAACACCATGCGCACCCCGTCGACGACCCGCGTCTCGCCTGTCGCCGAAACGGTGTCGGTCGGGGGGACGAGGGTGGAAGACCCGGAGTGCGCGAGAGCGTTGGCCAGCCCGGTGTCCACCTGCCCCGTCGGGCCGGGGCGGAGTGCGGTTCCGTACTGGTAGATGGCGCGTCGGCTCATCGCGTTGCCGGCGTAGACGTTCTCGGACACCGCTTCGGCGAGGAAGCCCTCGGGGGCGATGACCGTGACGGCCCCGGAGGCGATGTCATCGTCGTCGACGACGCCCCGCGCGCCGTTGTAGTGGTCGACGTGGCTGTGCGTGAAGATCACCGCGCGCACGGGGCGGTCGCCGCGATGCTTCCGGTAGAGCGCGAGCGCTGCGGACGACGTCTCCACGTACGACAGCGGGTCGATCACGACGATGCCCTCGTCGCCCTCCACGATCGTCATGTTGGCGAGGTCGACGCCGCGGACCTGGTAGATGCCGGTCGTGACTTCGAACAGCCCGTGGTGATGATTGGCCTGTGCGTGCCGCCAGAGGCTCGGGTGCACCGTGTCCGGCGCCTCGGCGTCGGAGAGGAAGTCGTGCGCCGTCGTGTCGAAGAGGGGAACGCCGTCCGCGCGACGGATGACCGGATCCTCGAGTGTCCCGAGAAACCCTCGCGCAGCGTCGTCGAAGTCTCGACGATCATGAAAGGGCAAACCCTTGGCGGCTTCGGCGTTCGCCCGCCGCGTCCACTCCGTCGCCGGCTTGGCGCCCTGAGTATCCACTCCCATTTCACACTCTCCTTCTTCCCCGCCGCATCGATGGCCGTCTTTCGCGCTCAGCATAGCTATCCGGTTTCTCACCGGCACCACTCCCGCGGGATGTGCGCTGGACCGGGGCCTTCCCCCCCTCTCCGTCTCGTCGCGGGGGGCCTGTGGATAACTCCCGCGCCGATCGGGGGACCCGCGCCACACTGGCCGGCATGATCTCTCGTGCGCATGCGACGCTCCGTGCCTTCTGGAACGACGAACGGGGCGATGTCCCCGGCTGGGTCCTCGTCACACTGATGACCGCCGGGCTCGTGGTGCTCATCTGGGCGGTCGCAGGGCCGGCGCTCACCTCCCTGTTCGAGCAAGCCATCCAACGGGTGTCGGGGCTCTGACGTGCCCGCAGCGATCGACGAGGAGCGTGGGTCGAACCCGGTGGAGTTCGTGCTCGTCGGCACGCTTCTCACCGCCCTCACTCTCGCGGTGCTGCAGGTCGCGTTCGCGATCTACGTGCGCAACGTCGTCCATGATGCGGCGGTCGAGGGCGCCTATCACGCCGCCCTGGCCGACACCGCCCTCGCGGAGGGGGAGGAGCGGGCGCGCGCGGTCATCACCCGTGCCGTCGGCGCTTCCTATGCGGACGACATCGCGGTGACGATGTCGCGGCGAGACGGCCAGGAGACCGTCGGCGTGCGGATCCGCACGACTCTCCCGGTCTTCGGCCTGCTCGGGGTCCCGGCCGGTCTGGATGTGGAAGCTCACGCACCGGCGGAGTCGTTCGATGCCAGATGAGTCGGGCTCGAGCTCCCTGGAGTTCGTCGCCGTCGGGGTGATTCTGCTCGTGCCGCTGCTGTACCTGGTGATCGCGCTCGGGGCGGTGCAGGAGCAGTCCTTGGGGCTCGTGGCGGCGGCCCGTCAGGCGGCTCGTGCCGTCGCCTCGGCACCCAGCACCGCCGAGGCGGCCACCCGCGGCGAGCGCGTCCTGGGCGAGATCGCCGCCGAGTACGGTATCGATCCCCGAGGGATGGATGTCGCCGTGTCCTGCGTCCCCCGGGCGTCGGCGTGCCCCTCGCCCGGTGCGACCGTGGTGGTGAAGCTCACGGCGCGCGTGCCGCTGCCTCTGGTTCCCGAGGTCCCCGGATTCGACCGGGCGGGTTCCGTCCCCGTCGAGGCGGTCTCGGTGCACAAGGCGTCGCGGAGAGGGGGCGCGGAGTGACGTCGCGAGCGCGCGACCCGCGACAGCGAGCGAGAGGGGCCGACGAGGGAAGTGTTCTGCTGCTCGTCCTCGGCTACGTGGTCCTCGCGCTCGCCGTCGTCTTCGTCTGCGTCTGCGCGACGGACCTCTACATCGCCCAGAAGCGCCTCGACGGACTCGCCGATGCGGCGGCGCTGGCGGGGGCCGACGGCTTCACTCTTCAGGCGGAGGGGGAGACGCTGCGGGCGGCGCTCACCGACGACGGAGTCTCGGAGGAGGTTCGTCCGTTCGTCCACGATGCCGGTTTCGAGGCGGCCGTCGTCGAGGCGGGCACGCCCGACGGTGTCAGTGCCCGCGTCACGGTCGCGGCGACCTGGCGCCCGCCGCTGATCTCGCCGTTCGTGCCCGACGGAGTGCCGCTCCAGGCGACCGCCACGAGTCGCACGGCTCTGCACTGAATGCCGATCTCTCGGAGCGTGGATCGAGCCCGGAGGCGCGCGACCGCTCAGTCGCCCTCCGGGCGAGCCGGTGCGCCCGGGGGAGTGCGGGGGACGAACCGGGGGATCCAGCGGAGGAACCCGGCCGCGCCGACGAGCCCGATCAGGCCCATCGCCCCGGCCGCGAACGACAGGGACGCGATCGCCGTGATGCCCGAGACGAGGAGCGGAGCGACCGCGCCCCCGGCGTCGGTCAGCGTCCGCCACGAGCCGAGGAAGGCTGCGGGGTCGCGTTTCGGGGCGACGTCGGCGCCGAGGGTCAGGAGGATGCCGCTCGACAGTCCGTTGCCGACACCGAGCACGGCCGCGAACATCCCGAACCACAGCACCGCGGAGTCGAGGTCGTGCGTGAACGACAGGGCGAGGAAGCCCGCACCCATGAGCACCATCGCGGGCATCGCCGCCCAGAGTCGGCCGAAGCGGTCCATGACCTGGCCGCTGGCGTAGAACAGGGCGAAGTCGATGGCTCCGGACACGCCGACGACGAGGGCGATGGTCGAGGCGTCGAGACCCAGCGACAGGCCCCACAGCGGCAGGACGACCTGCCGTGCCGATCGCACCGCCGATAGCGAGGCCGCGGCGAGTCCGAGCCGGCCGAGCACTCCGCGTTGCCGCCACATCGTCTGGAAGATCCCCGCCCGCTCGACCGTCGGGATCGACCCGCTCACGGCCTCGCCGCTGTCCTCCGCGAACCGGACGGTCGTCCGCAGCGGGGCGACGGTCTTCTCCGGATCGGGGCCGAAGAGCACCAGGACGACCATCACCACGAGGCAGGAGAGGAAGAACCAGATCGCTGCGGCCTCGGTGCCGAAGAGCTGCAGCAACCCGGCCGAGACGAACGGACCGATGAAGATGCCCAGGCGGAAGCTGCCGCCGAGCAGGGAGAGCGAGCGGGCTCGGAACGCCAGCGGCACCCGCGTGGTCATGAACGCGTGGCGGGCGAGCCCGAACGCGGCCGCGCACAGTCCGAGAAGGAACACCGATGCCGCGAGGACCCCGAGTGACGGCGCGAACACCATGCCGGCTGCGGCGAGGATCGCGATGCCACCGGCGATCACCATCGTGAAGCGTTCGCCGATCCGGCCCACCGCCCACCCGGCGGGGAGGTTGCCGCAGAGCTGGCCGACCACGAGCGCCGAGGCGACGAGGGCCGCGAAGGCCACGTCCGCACCCATCGACGCCGCGATGACCGGGATGAGGGGGATGACCGCTCCCTCGCCGAGCGAGAAGAGGACGGTGGGCAGGTACACCATCGGCCCGAACTGACGGAGGACCGTGGATGCGCTGCTCACGCCCCTCACGCTACCCCGACCGGGATCGCGCCCCGGTCCCGGACGTCGCCGCGGGAGCGGACGGCACGTTAGGCTGAGGTGTCATGCTCGAACTAGATCTCTCCGCCGAAATCCAGGCGCTCAGGCACACCTTCGGCGACATCAGCGAGGTCGTCGACGTCAACCGTCTCCGCGAGGACATCGCGCGCCTCAGCGAGGAGGCCGGTGCCCCCGACCTGTGGGACGACACCGAGAACGCGCAGAAGGTCACGAGCGCCCTGAGCCACCGCCAGTCGGAGCTGGCCCGCATCACGGGCATCTCCCAGCGCCTCGACGACCTCGAAGTGCTCGTCGACCTCGCGAACGAGATGGGCGACGAGGAGTCGGCGATCGAGGCGCGCAAGGAGCTCCAGACGCTCACCGACCTCATCAACCAGCTCGAGGTGCAGACGCTGCTCGACGGCGAGTACGACGAGCGCAGCGCGATCGTCACCATCCGCTCCGGCGCCGGCGGCGACGACGCCACCGACTTCGCCGAGATGCTCATGCGCATGTACCTGCGCTGGGCGGAGCGTCACAAGTACCCCGTGAAGGTCATGGACACGTCGTACGCGGAGGGCGCGGGCATCAAGTCGGCGACCTTCGAGATCGACGCGCCCTACGCCTTCGGCACGATCTCGGTCGAGGCCGGTACGCACCGCCTCGCGCGCATCAGCCCGTTTGGCTCGGCGGACAAGCGTCAGACGTCGTTCGCCGCCGTCGAGGTCATCCCGCTCATGGAGGAGGCGACCGAGGTCGACATCCCCGAAAGCGACATCCGGGTCGACGTCTTCCGCTCCTCGGGCCCCGGTGGACAGTCCGTGAACACCACCGACTCCGCCGTGCGCATCACCCACCTCCCGACCGGCATCGTCGTGTCGATGCAGAACGAGAAGTCGCAGATCCAGAACCGCGCAGCAGCCATGCGCGTGCTCCAGAACCGCCTCCTCCTGTTGCAGAAGGAGCAGGAAGCCGCCAAGAAGAAGGAGCTGGCCGGCAACATCACGGCGAGCTGGGGCGACCAGATGCGCTCCTACTTCCTCTACGGCCAGCAGCTCGTGAAAGACCTGCGCACGGGCCAGGAGTCCGGCAACCCGGCGGCCGTGTTCGACGGCGACCTGGACGACTTCATCTCGGCCGGCATCCGCTGGCGCAAGCGCAAAGACGAGGATTGACCCCATGACGAAGGCCCCGGGATCCCCGGGGCCTTCGTCATGAGAGCGAGCGGCGTGCGTCAGCGGGCCGTGGCCTCGACGGTCACGCGGGCGACCTCCTGCAGCAGCTCGTCGGTGATGACGACGACGTAGGACGAACTCTGGGCGACATCGAACGAGATCGTGCCCTCCGCCGACGTCCCGGCCGTCAGCTCGCCGGACTCGAGCGTGGCATCGCCGAAGATGTCGTAGTCGCCCTCCGTGCCGTCTGCGGTCTCGACCGCGAAGTAGAGCGGATTGACGTTGGTCGTCCCGTCGAGCGTCTCCCAGACGAGGTCGATCACCAGATAACCGCCGTTGGTCGCCTCGAAGTCGGAGCCGTTGGACGGCCCCCAGGTGGCGGACCGGATCGTCACCTCGGCGGTACCGGACATCTGCGACACGGTGACGGGCTCGCCGATGGTGCCCTCGACGACCTCGTCCGTGCCGCCGTCCGGGCTCTCGCTCGTGCCCTGGTCGACCCCGGGAAGGCTGTCGGGACGTACGGAGTTCGCGATCGCGAGGACGAAGACGATGCTCACCACGACGGCGACGATCCCGCCGAGGACGGAAACCCCGAGGCCCGTGATCCCCGGCCACTTGGTGCCCTTCAGGAACAGCGAGATCAGCGACACGATGAAGCCCGCCGCGAGGAGGAACCAGGCGAAGGGAAGCGTGACCGGAATGAAGGCGAGGATGAGGCCGAGAGCGGCGAGCCCGAGGCCGACGAGGCCGAGGACGGACACCTTCTTCGGGCCGGAGGGAGCGGCCGGGTGGCCCGGGTACGACGGCTGCCCGGGGTAGGCGGTCTGTCCCGGGTACGACGGCTGCCCGGGGTACGCTGCCTGACCCGGGTATGCGGGCTGGCCGACGGACGGCGCCTGGCCGGGGTAAGCGGTCTGGCTCGGGTACGGGGCCTGGCTCGGGTACGGGGCCTGGCTCGGGTACGGGGCCTGGTCGACGGGCGCCTCCTGAGCCGGATACCCGCCCTGGCCGGGGTGCGACGGTGCCGCGGGCGGAGAGGCGGCGTGCCCGGTGTCGGCTCCGCTCGAGGACGGGGGGAGGATCGGCGCCGCGCCAGGGAGGTCGTGCGCGCCGCTGCTCGGCGCCGTCCAGTCCTGCGCGGGCTCGGGCGGAACGATGAAGTCCGTCGCGGGCTCGTCCGGGGCGATCTCGCGTTCGGCGGCGACCCCTTCGGGGGCGGGGTGCCCGGTCGATGCGGCCGGCTGCTCCGTGAGGGACTCGCTTGCGAGGCCGTCCGCGGGCGCGACAGCCGACTCCACGGGGGTGTCTTCCGCGGGCGTCTGCTCCGCGGGCGTCTGCTCCGCGTGTGTCTGCTCGGCAGGTGTCTGCTCGGCGGGCGTCTGCTCGACGGGCGCGAAATGCTCGGTCCACTGCTGGCCGTCCCACCAGCGCAGGCGCCCGGAACCGTCGTCGTACCAGCCAGCAGGTGTCGTCATGGGGGTCCCCTCCGTGTGCGCGCTCGCGCGGTCGACGCGAATCGACACTCTCTGTATAGCAGCCGGGGATGACGTCGGTGGGGTGAGAGGACGGGGAGGATTACCCATCCGGCGTGCCCCGCGGCGGGGTGTCGCGCGCGGCCGGGACAGATGGCGCGCTTAGGCTCGAATCGCCATGATTCGGTTCGAGAACGTCACGAAACGCTACCGCGGGACGTCGAAGCCCGCGCTTTCCGGTGTCGACTTCGAGGTGCAGCGCGGGGAGTTCGTCTTCCTGGTCGGCGCCTCCGGGTCCGGCAAATCGTCCTGCCTGCGGCTCATCCTCCGCGAGGACGTGCCCACGACCGGTCGGGTCGCCGTCCTCGGTCGCGACCTCCGGGCGCTCGCGAACCGGAAGGTCCCCTACTTCCGCCGTCACATCGGCTCGGTGTTCCAGGACTTCCGGCTGCTGCCGTCCAAGACCGTCTACCAGAACGTCGCCTTCACACTGCAGGTCACCGGCTCCTCGCGGGGGTTCATCCAGCAGGCCGTGCCGGAGGCACTGGCGCTCGTCGGGCTCGACGGCAAGGAGAAGCGCATGCCGCACGAGCTCTCGGGCGGCGAGCAGCAGCGTGTCGCGATCGCGCGGGCGCTCGTCAACCGTCCCCAGGTGCTCCTCGCGGACGAGCCGACCGGAAACCTCGACCCCGCGACCTCCGTCGACATCATGCAGCTGCTCGCGCGGATCAACGCCGGTGGCACGACAGTGCTCATGGCCACGCACGAGGCCGGGTTCGTCGATCAGATGCGCCGTCGTGTCATCGAGCTCCGCGACGGCGAGATGGTGCGCGATGAGGTGCACGGTGGCTACGGCGACACCTCGAACATCCCGCGCCTGGTGCCCGAGGAGGTGCGCGGCGCCGCCGCGGCCGCCGCGCTCACCGCCGTGCAGGAGGTGCAGCGCCAGACCGCCGACCTCTCCGTGGTCCGCGCCGCACTGGCCGAGGAGCTGGACGCCCAGCGCCGTGCGGCCGCAGCGTCGCCCGCCGTGACCAGACCCGCCGCCGACCCGGCGCCGCAGCTCGTGGAGCCCCCGGAACCCGAACGGGAGCCGGGCGTCGTGGAGCCGCCGGACGCCGCGGAGCCCCCCGTCCAGCCGCGGTCTGTCGCCGAGCGGCCGGCGGCCGCCGGGCCGCGCACGCATCCGATCGCGCTCCCGGAGGTGGATGTCGCCGAGCTCGGCGTCGCAGACCGCCTCGGACTGTCCGACCAGGACGACGAGGAAGTGGGCCCGACCTCATGAGAATCGGCCTGATCCTGACCGAGGCCCTCGTCGGCCTGCGGCGAAACATCTCGATGGTGATCTCCGTCGTCCTCGTCACCTTCGTGTCGTTGACGTTCGTCGGCGCCGCGATCCTCATGCAGTCCCAGATCGGTGTCATGCGCGGCTACTGGGCCGAGCGCGCCCAGGTCGCCGTCTACATGTGCTCCGCGGTGTCGGAATCGGACACCTGCGTGGACGGCGCCGCGAGCGAGGAGCAGGTCGCCGCCGTGCGGGCTCAGCTCGAGGGCGACGCCCTGTCGCCGCTCATCAGCTCGCTGACCTTCGACACGAAGGAGGAGACCTACGCCAAGCTCGTCGAGCAGGTCGGCGAGGAGCAGGCGAGCGTGCTCTCACCGGATCAGGCGTTCGAGGTCTTCTTCGTCACCATGAAGGACCCGGGCCAGTCGCAGGTGCTCGCCGAGGCGTTCAGCGGTCAGGCCGGAGTGGAGCAGGTGCAGGACCAGCTCCAATACCTCGAACCGCTGTTCTCCGCGCTCACCGTGGCGACCTACATCGCCGTCGGGATCGCGGTCCTCATGCTCATCGCAGCGACCCTGCTCATCGGCACGACCATCCGGCTGTCGGCGTACGCGCGGCGCAAGGAGATCGGGATCATGCGCCTGGTTGGCGCCTCGAACCGGTTCATCCAGACGCCGTTCGTGCTGGAGGGGGTGTTCGCGGCGCTGCTGGGCTCGGCCCTCGCCAGCGCGGCCGTGATCGCCGGAATGCACTTCGGGGTGAACGGCTACCTGCGCGGGCGGGTGCCCTTCATCACCACCTGGGTCACCATGCAGGATGCGATCCTCGTGGTCCCGGTCCTCGTGGGCATCGGTGTCGTGCTGGCCGCACTGTCCGCCGGTTTCGCGATCCGTCGCTGGCTGCGCACCTGATACCCTGAAAGGCTGCTCGACCGATCCGCTGTCGAGCCGTCCACAGCACCACAGCACAGGAGATCATCATGCCTAGGGAACGCGGGGAGAAGGTCATCGCGACCAATCGTCGCGCGCGTCACGACTACAACATCGAGAAGTCGTACGAGGCGGGGATGGTGCTCACCGGCACCGAGGTCAAGTCGCTCCGCCAGGGCCGCGCGAACCTCAGCGACGGGTATGCCTTCGTGAAGGGCAACGAGGTCTTCCTCGACGCCGTACACATCCCGGAGTACTCGCAGGGCCACTGGACCAACCACTCGGCCAAGCGCATCCGGAAGCTCCTCCTGCACCGGGAGGAGATCGCGAAGCTCGCGCACGCCGTCTCCGCCGGCGGCTACACGCTCATCCCGCTGAAGCTGTACTTCTCTGATGGTCGCGCCAAGGTCGAGATCGCCCTCGCGAAGGGCAAGCGCGAGTACGACAAGCGCCAGGCTCTCCGCGAGCGTCAGGACTCGCGGGAGGCGGAACGCGCCATGCGCCTGCGCAACCGGATGGGGGAGTAGCCGTCCCGGCTCAGGGACGCGGGGTGAAGCCGAAGACCCGGCCGAGGAACGCCAGCTCTCTTTCCAGCGCGTCCACGATCGTCTCCGCCCTGCGGAATCCGTGGCCCTCGCCGGGATACAGCACGTACTCGTGGTCGATGCCGTTCGAGACCAGCGCGTCGCGGATGACCTCCGACTGGGACGGCGGCACGACACGGTCGTCCTCGCCCTGGAGCAGGAGCACCGGCACATCGATGCGGTGGGCGTGCGTCAGGGGCGAGCGCTCGATGTACACGTCCTCGGCGGCGGGCAGTGGTCCGACGAGGCCGTCGAGGTAGGACGCCTCGAAGTCATGCGTCTCGGCGGCCAGCATCCGCAGGTCCGCGACACCGTAGCGGCTGATCCCGGCGGCGAACGTCCCGCCACGCACGAGCGCGGAGAGCACCGTCCAGCCGCCCGCCGAGCCGCCTCGGATCGCGATACGGGCGGGATCGGCCAGCCCGGCGTCCGCGAGGCCGCGGGCCGCCGCGATCACGTCGTCGACGTCGACGATGCCCCATTGCCCCTGCAAGCGGTCACGGTACGCGCGCCCGTAGCCTGTCGACCCGCCGTAGTTGACGTCGAGCACGCCGATGCCGCGGCTGGTGAAGAAGGCGATCGTGGCGGAGGCGGCCCCGGTGACGTGGGCCGTCGGACCGCCGTGCACGAGGACGACGTAGGGCGGCAGCTCGCCCTCGGTGCCCGTCGCCCCTGGCGCTGCGGGCGGATACGCGAACGCGTGGACCGGGCCGTGCGCCCCCTCGACGACGAGCTGCTGCGCCCCCGGCATCCAGTCCTCGTCGACCGGGGCGCCGCCGGTCACCGTGTCGACGGCGCCCGTCGCGACATCGACGCACCAGACGCCGGAGGTCACGGCGGAGCCGTCCCCGCTGAGCAGCACGCGGGAGCCGGAGACGTCGTCCACGCTGAGGTGGCCGTCGCCAGGCACGGCGATCGTTCGGATCTCGCCCTCCGAGGACACGAGCTGCACCGCGTCGCGACCGTTCGTGCGGACGGCCACGAGGCGTCCGTCCTCAAGCACCTGGAACCATCGGTTGCCCAGCACCCAGAGGCCGTACCCGGTATCGGCGTCCGACGAGGTCAGCGCCTTCGTCGGACCGGGGCGGAGGCCGTCGAGCGCAAGACGCTGGAGTTGCCAGCGACCCGAAGTGTCGTCCGCGAACACGAGGGCGTCGTCGTCGACCCACTCCGGTTGCAGGGCTGCGGAGGTCGGCACCCGTGTCACGGTCCCGCCGGCGGACGCTCCGATCGCGAGCGTCGCGCTCTCCCAGGGCATGCTGTCGGCCTGCCATTCGACCCACGCGAGGCGGCTGCCGTCCGGTGAGAGTGCGGGGTGGGCGAAGAACCCGGGACCCTCGGTGATCACGCGGACCGCCGCAGGGTCGTCGGCGGCCGACCCGTCCACCGGGATCTCCACGACCGCGCGGAGGTGCGGGACGGCCGAGAGATCCTCGCGGACCGCCAGCAGACGGCCGCTCTGGACACGCAGCCCGCCGTACGCGGGCCCCTCGGCGGTGAGGGGCAGCGGCTGCGCGCCGCGGTCCATGCGATGCACCCGCTGGTCCGCGCCCGACACGAAGTACAGCGTGTCGCCGTCCGCCGTCCACGCGCCGCCGCCGTACTCGTGTACGCGGGAGCGGGCGTTCCACGGCGCGGGGAGGATCTCCGCTCCCGTCGAGCTGCGCACCGTCACCCGTCCGCCCTCGGCCGGCACCGACTCGCCCCACCACACCTCGTCACCCGCGAAACGGGCGCCGTCGATGCGCGGAGCCGCCCCGGCGACGGCAGCGGCGGTGAACGGGGAGGACCAGGAACCGAACGGGGTGGACATGCCTCGAGCCTATGGGCCGTGACACAGGGCGTCACACTCGTGCACGGGACCGAGAGGGTGTTCTAGGTTTCTGGAAACGCCCGGTCCACCCCGGGCGTGGAGCGACAGCCGAGCCCGGCACCCGCCCGCGAACGACGTGTTCTTCGTCGTGCGCGGACCCCGGCCCCTGTCCCTTGGAGAGAAGATGTCTTCCACGATCGACGCCTCCCGTGCCTCCCGTGTGCCGTTCTCCTTCGAGCTCTATCCGCCGCGTTCGGACTCGAGCCAGGATGCGCTGCACGAGACCGTCCGTCGCCTCGCCGCCGCCGGCCCCGAGTTCCTCTCCGTGACATACGGAGCCGGCGGCTCGACGGGAGGTCGCTCTCTGGACGTGCTGCGGTTCATCCGCGAGCACACCGATGTCGAGCCCCTGGCCCACCTCACCTGCGTCGGCAACACGTACGCCGGGGCCACGGCGCTCATCCGGGAGTTCCTCGACGCCGGCATCCTCCGCTTCCTCGCCCTCCGCGGCGACCCGCCCGCGGGACAGCGCGAGCCCTTCCTCGGAGACTTGGAGAGCGCCGCGCAGCTCGTGCAGCTCATCGATCGGGTCCAGGCCGAGCGCGCCCCCTACCAGGAGTCGCCGGTGCCCGGGCTACCGGGAGCCGCGCTCGTTGCGCCGCGCCAGAAGGTCGACATCGCCGTCGCGGCCTTCCCGAAGGGGCATCCGCGAGCCACGCACCGCGCACAGGACGTGGAGGCGCTGCTGGCGAAGCAGGCGGCGGGGGCGACCTTCGCGATCACGCAGCTGTTCTTCCACCCGGACGACTACCTCGCCTTCGTCGAGCGCGCCAGGGCGGGCGGCGTCACTATCCCGATCCTCCCCGGCATCATGCCGATCACGTCGCCGGCGCGACTGGCGCGCGTGCTGGAGCTGACAGGGGAAGACCTGCCCAGCGAGCTGGCGATCGCCCTCGACGTCGAGCCGACCGCCGAGGGGCGCCGGGAGATCGGGATCGCCTGGGCCGCGCGCCTCGCCGCCGACGTCGTCGCCGGCGGCGCTCCCGGCGTCCACCTCTACGCGTTCAACCAGCACGAGACCGTCCTGACCGTCCTCGCCGAAGCCGGCATCGTCCCGGCTCTCCGGCACTAGTCCCCGCCGAAAGGAAACACCATGACCGCATTCCCCGAGGGCACCATCCTCGGCTACCCCCGCATCGGCCGCCGCCGCGAACTCAAGAAGGCCGTCGAGGCGTTCTGGGCGGGCCGCATCGACGAGCAGGAGCTGGAGCAGACGGCCGCGGAACTGCGCGCGGCGACCCGTGAGCGTCTCGCCGCTCTCGGCCTCGGGCGGACGGACTCGGCGATCCCGGAGTCCTTCTCGTATTACGACCAGGTCCTCGATGCCGCTGTCACGGTCGGCGCCATCCCCGCGCGCTTCGACGACCTCCGAGATGCCGACGGCACGATCGGCTTGCCGGCGCTGTTCACCGTCGCCCGTGGCGAGGGCGACCGGGCGCCCCTCGAGATGACCAAGTGGTTCGACTCGAACTACCACTACCTCGTGCCAGAGATCGGGCCGGAGACCGCGTTCTCCCTCGCCAGCGACCGACTGGTGCGTGAGGTCGCGGAAGCGGTCGCCGACGGATTCGTGACCCGTCCGGTCGTCGTCGGCCCTGTCACGTTGCTGGCGCTCGCCAAGGCGTCGGACGACGCGCCGGAGGGTTTCGAGCCGCTCTCGCGGCTGGATGACGTGCTGCCGGTGTACGCGGACCTGCTCGCACGTCTGCGCGCCGCGGGTGCCGAGTGGGTGCAGCTCGACGAGCCCGCACTCGTGAGCGAGTCCCTCCCCGCCACCGCCACGCAGCTCGCGTCGGCCGCGGAGCGCGCGCTCGCGGTCCTGGGGAGCGCTGAGCAGCGTCCGTCGATCCTCGTCGCGGCGCCGTACGCGAGCCTCGGTGAGACGTTCGCGACCGTGGCCGCCGCCCCCGTCGAGGCCATCGCCGTCGACCTCGTGCGCGGTACCGTCCCGGCAGGGGCCCCTGGTCTCGAGGGCAAGACCCTCGTCGGCGGCGTGATCGACGGGCACAACATCTGGCGGGGCGACCTCGCCGCGGCGTTCTCCTCGCTGGAGGCGCTCCGCGCGCTCGGCGCTCCCGTGTCGGCCTCGACCTCGACGTCGCTGCTGCACGTGCCGCACGACGTGGACGACGAGACGGCTCTCGACGAGCGCCTCGTGTCGTGGCTCGCGTTCGCGGATCAGAAGGTGCAGCAGGTCGTCGCCCTCGCCCGCGGGCTGACCGAGGGCCGCTCGGCGATCGATGCCGAGCTGGAGGCCGCGTCTGCCGCGCTGCAGGATCGCCTCTCGGCTCCCGGCGTGCGTGACGGTGCGGTGCGTGCCCGCGAGCTGACCGACGCCGACTTCTCCCGCGTGCCGTACCCGGAGCGGGAGGAGGCGCAGAACGCGCTCGGCCTGCCGGCGCTGCCGCTGACGACCATCGGCTCCTTCCCGCAGACCGGCGACATCCGCCGCGCCCGCGCCCGGTTCCTCCGCGGAGAGATCCCGGCGGACGACTATGAGGAGTTCCTGCGCCGCGAGGTGGCGGCGGTCGTCTCCCTGCAGGAGGACCTCGGCCTCGACGTCCTGGTGCACGGCGAGCCCGAGCGGAACGACATGGTGCAGTACTTCGCGGAGCATCTCGACGGCTTCGCGGTCACGGAGCACGGCTGGGTCCAGTCCTACGGTTCTCGAGCGACGCGTCCGTCCATCCTCTGGGGCGACGTCTCGCGCCCGGAGGCCATCACGGTGGCCTGGTCGGCCTATGCGCAGTCGCTCACAGCGAAGCACATGAAGGGCATGCTCACGGGTCCGGTCACGATCCTCGCGTGGTCGTTCGTCCGTGACGATCAGCCCTTGAGTGAGACGGCGAACCAGGTCGCGCTCGCTCTCCGCGACGAGATCGCCGACCTGGAGGCCGCGGGCATCCAGGTGATCCAGGTCGACGAGCCGGCACTGCGGGAGCTGCTCCCGCTGAAGCAGGCCGACCAGCCGGCGTACCTCGATTGGTCCGTGGCCTCCTTCCGGCTGGCGACGGGCGGCGCGGCGGCGGCCACGCAGGTGCACACACACCTCTGTTACTCGGAGTTCGGCGTCGTCATCGACGCGATCCGTGCGCTCGACGCCGACGTCACGTCGATCGAGGCGGCGCGCAGCCGCATGGAGGTCGTCGCGGACATCGCGGAGGTCGGTTTCGACCACGGCATCGGCCCCGGCGTCTACGACATCCACTCGCCGCGCGTGCCCACGGTCGAGGAGGTCGAGTCGCTGCTCCGGCGCGCGGTCGACGAGATCCCCCTCCGCCAGCTCTGGGTGAACCCGGACTGCGGACTGAAGACCCGTGGGTACGCCGAGACCACGGCATCGCTCCGCAACATCGTCGAGGCCACGCGCCGAGTGCGCGAGGACGTGGTCGTCACGGCCTGACGCGGCGATCCCCGACACGACGAAGGCCCTCCCGGCGCACCGGGAGGGCCTTCGTCGTGCGTCTCAGACGGCGCGCATGACGGCGACGACCTTGCCGAGCACGACGGCCTCGTCGCCCAGGATCGGCTCGAACGCGGAGTTGCGGGGGAGGAGCCAGGTGTGGCCGTCGCGACGCCGGAGGACCTTCACGGTCGCCTCGCCATCGAGCATCGCGGCGACGATCTCTCCGTTCTCCGCGGTGTTCTGCGAGCGCACGACGACCCAGTCGCCGTCGCAGATGGCGGCGTCGATCATCGACTCGCCGGAGACCTTTAGCATGAAGAGATCCCCCTTGCCCACGAGCTGCCGGGGGAGGGGGAAGATCTCCTCCACCTGCTGATCGGCGGTGATGGGGACTCCGGCGGCGATCCGACCGACCAGGGGGACCAGGGCGGCGTCACCGACGGGCGTCGCGACGTCCGCAGGGTTCTCGGTGCCGGTGCCGGTGCCGGGCAGGTCGATGAGCACCTCCATGGCGCGCGTCTTCCCCGGGTCGCGGCGCAGATAGCCGCTGAGCTCGAGCTGCCCGAGCTGGTGGGTGACGCTGGACAGGGACTTCAGACCCACGGCGTCGCCGATCTCGCGCATGCTCGGCGGGTAGCCGTTCTGCGCGATCGACGTCTGGATGACCTCGAGGATCGCCATCTGCTTCGGGCTGAGGCTCTTGCGACGGCGGGTGCGCGGCGCCTCCGACTCGAGGGCTGAGGTGTCGCTCATGGTGCTCCTTCACTGCGTGATCCGACGTGCCGCTTCGAATGTCGGTGGCTCGTGGTGGGGTGTCCTTATCGAAACCGTATCCGAGAAGAGCGCGGATCTGGAAGATCTGTTCGAGCGTGTCGGGCGATTCCTCGAATCGGGTTTCGAAGACAGCTTGACAGATGTTCGAAATCGAAGATATCTTCGGAACGTAGCTTCGCATTCGCGGCTCCCGGCCGAGACGCGGATGCGACAGCTACACCAACCTCCCCGGGCCGACGGCGCCGGGACAGCTAAGGAGCAGACATGAGCAGCATCAGCCTCAGCACCGCGACCGCCCTTCCGGCATCGGCCCGACCGGCCACCCGGCTGCGGATCACGGCACGCGGCCGGCGCACCCTGCTCGCACTCGCGTCCCTCCCGCTCGCGGCGGGCATCGCCTTCGCCGCCCTCAGCGGAGGTAGTGCGATCGCGTCCGGCGCTGATGTACCGGCTGCCTCCGTCGAGACGGTGACGGTCATGCCCGGCGACACCCTCTGGTCCATCGCGAGCACGATCGCGCCCGAGGCAGACCCCCGTGATGTCATCGGCGAGATCAGCCGCATGAACCTGCTGCGCGGCGGCGAGCTTCAGGTCGGCCAGGAGCTCGCGCTTCCGGCTCGCTACACGGACTGACAGCGGTAGGGCGCGCCTCGATCCTGGAAGAGGCAGGCAGGTTCCGGTGGTCTCGCTGCGGCCGTCACGATGGCCTCGGTGCCGCGCCGGCCTCTTAACATGGGAAGGGTGACCATCTCCCTCAACGATCTCCCGCTCCGCGACGATCTGCGCGGACTCACTCCGTACGGGGCGCCGCAGGCCCCACTTCCGGTGGCTCTCAACGTGAACGAGAACACGCATCCGGTGCCGGACGAGGTCGCGAGTGACATCCTCGATGACATCGCGGTGGCGATCCGGGATGTGAACAGGTATCCCGACCGCGAGTTCACGACGCTGCGGGAGGCGTTCGCCGACTACCTGGGGCACGGCCTGAGGGTGGAGCAGATCTGGGCCGGCAACGGTTCGAACGAGGTTCTGCAGCACATCTTCCAGGCCTTCGGCGGACCGGGTCGCTCGGCGTTCGGCTTCGGGCCGACGTACTCGATGTACCCCCTCATCGCGAAGGGGACGGGGGCGTCCTGGATCGCCGGCACCCGTCAGCCCGACTACACGGTGACCGCCGAGGAGGCGGCGCAGCAGGTCCGCGATGCCGACCCGGACATCGTGATCCTCTGCTCCCCGAACAACCCGACGGGCACACCGCTGGGACTCGACGTCGTGGAGGCGGTCTACGAGGCGGCCCGCGGGGTCGTGATCGTCGACGAGGCTTACCAGGAGTTCGCGCCCCGCGATGCCGCCTCGGCGCTGACGCTCCTCGAGGGCCGGCCGCGGCTCGCGGTCTCCCGCACCATGAGCAAGGCGTTCGCCTTCGCGGGCGCCCGCGTCGGCTACCTCGCCGCCGACCCGTCGTTCATCGACGCGTTGCGACTCGTGCGCCTGCCGTACCACCTGAGCACCCTCACGCAGGCGGCCGCCGTGGCCGCCCTCCGCAACGCCGACGTCATGCTGGGCATGGTGCAGGAGATCGTGGAGCAGCGCGACCGCATCAGCGCGACGCTGGAAGCCCTGGGCTACACGCCCCACCCGTCGTGGTCCAATTTCGTGCTGTTCGGCGGCGTCGCAGATCCGCAGGCGACCTGGCAGCACCTCTACGAGCGGGGGGTGCTCGTCCGGGACGTGGGCATCCCCGGCCACTTGCGCGTCAGCGCCGGCACGGAGGCGGAGACGACGGCGTTCCTGGACGCCCTGGCCTCGATAGGATCGGGATCATGACCATCCCCGCGCCCACCGCACGCACCGCGAGCCGCGTGCGTAGCACGTCGGAGTCCACCGTCGAGGTCGAGCTGAACCTCGACGGCACCGGGGCGAGCCGTATCGACACCTCGGTGCCGTTCTTCGACCACATGCTCACGGCGTTCGCGAAGCACTCGCTGACCGACCTCACGGTGCGCGCCTCCGGGGACACCCACATCGACGCCCACCACACGGTGGAGGACGTCTCGATCGTGCTCGGTCAGGCGATCCTCGCCGCCCTCGGGGACAAGTCGGGGATCTCTCGCTACGGCGATGCCCTCGTGCCGCTGGACGAGGCGCTCGCACAGGCGGTGGTCGATATCTCGGGTCGTCCCTACCTCGTGCACGAGGGGGAGCCCGCGGGCTTCGAGCACCACCTGATCGGCGGGCACTTCACCGGGTCGCTCGTGCGGCACGTCTTCGAGGCCATCACGTTCAACGCCGCCCTCACCGTGCACGTGCGGGTGCTGGGAGGACGCGACCCGCACCACATCGCGGAAGCCGAGTTCAAGGCCTTCGCCCGGGCGTTCCGTCAGGCCAAGGCCCTGGACCCGCTCGTGGACGGCATCCCGTCCACCAAGGGTGCCCTGTGAGCGCCACGCCCCGGGTCGCCGTCTTCGACTACGAGTCCGGCAACGTCCACTCCGCGGTGAAGGCCCTCGCCGCCGCCGGCGCCGACGCCGTGCTCACCCGTGATCGCTCCGAAGCGCTCGAGGCCGACGGCTTCGTCGTGCCGGGCGTCGGAGCGTTCCAGGCCGTCCGAGACGCTCTGCACGCCCACGGCGGCGACGAGATCATCGGCCGCCGTCTCGCGGGCGGCCGTCCGGTGCTCGGCATCTGCGTCGGCATGCAGGTGCTGTTCGAGCACGGCGTCGAGCGCGGGCACGACACGGCGGGCCTCGGAGAATGGCCGGGCGCGGTCACCGAGCTCAACGCTCCGGTCCTGCCGCACATGGGCTGGAACACGGTGGAACCGGGAAAGGACAGCGTCCTGTTCCGCGGCATCGAGCAGGAGCGCTTCTACTTCGTGCACTCCTACGCGGCGCAGTCCTGGACTCTCGACGTGATCCCGCCGTTCCCGCAGCCCGTGCTCACCTGGGCGACCTACGGGGACCCGTTCCTCGCGGCCGTGGAGAACGGCCCGCTCTCGGCGACGCAGTTCCACCCGGAGAAGTCCGGAGATGCCGGCATCCAGCTGCTTCGGAACTGGGTGCAGAGCCTCTGAGCCCGTACCCGGCCCCGGTCGGGCGTCACGCGGTTTGTCCCGCGCCGCGCGGCGGACTACCCTCGTCTCTCGTGCCCTCTCGGGCCGCAGAGCCACCCGAACCAAGGACCCCATGAACGACTTCGCGCAGTCCCCCTCGCTCACGCTCCTTCCCGCGGTCGACGTCGCCGGCGGCAAGGCGGTCCGTCTCACGCAGGGGGAGGCCGGCACCGAGACCAGCTACGGCGACCCGCTCGACGCCGCGGGGGAATGGGTCTCCCAGGGAGCCACGTGGATCCACCTCGTCGACCTCGACGCGGCGTTCGGGCGGGGCAGCAACGCCCCGATCCTGCGCAAGGTCATCAAGCAGTTCAAGAACGTCAACGTCGAGCTCTCCGGCGGCATCCGCGATGACGCCAGCCTGGAGGCGGCGCTGGAGAGCGGCGCTGCCCGGATCAACCTCGGCACCGCCGCGCTCGAGAACCCCGAGTGGGCGGCGGACGTCATCAGCCGCTTCGGCGAAGCGATCGCGGTCGGGCTCGACGTGCGGGGAACGACGCTCGCGGCACGCGGCTGGACGAAGGAGGGGGGCGACCTCTGGGAGGTCCTCGATCGTCTGGAGGACGCCGGCTGCAGCCGTTACGTCGTCACCGACGTCACCAAGGACGGCACGCTGCGTGGTCCGAACCTGGAGCTCCTGCGCGAGGTCACATCGCGGACGCCGAAGCCGGTGGTCGCGTCGGGCGGCATCTCGAACCTCGACGACATCGCCGCCCTGCGCGACCTGGTCCCACTGGGCGTCGAGGGTGCGATCGTCGGCAAGGCCCTGTACGCCGGCGCCTTCACGCTGGCGGAGGCCCTGGATGTCGCCGGAGACTGACCCGCACGCCTGCGGTCCCGCATCCCACAACCGCGCCGATTCCGCCGGCGTGCCCTGGGAGGGACGCAGCTTCGAGTCCAACCCGCACGCCGCGGACGACGGCTCGGCGGATCCCGCACTCCTCGCCGCGCTGCACCGCTTCCGTGCGGGGGAGGGGAGTCAGGCCGAGGTCGTCGACGCGTTCCGCTCCGCCCGGGTGCTGATCCCGCTGATCGCCGAGAAGGGCGAGGAGGGGGTGGCCCCCAGCGGTCTCGCGGTCGACAAGACGCAGGAGCTCTCGATCGTGACCGTCGCCGCACCCGACGGGCGCCGCGTCCAGCCGGTGTTCTCCTCCGTCGAGACGATGCGGCGCTGGGATCCGTCGGCCCGTCCGATTCCGGTCGAGGCGGTGCGTGCCGCCCTGGCCGCGTCGTCGGAGGACACCGATCTCATCGTGCTGGACCCGACGTCCGACACGGAGTTCGTGATCCGCCGGCCCGCCGTCTGGGCCGTGGCGCAGGGGCATGAGTGGGAGCCGAGCTTCCTCTCGCCGGAGGTGTTCACGGCGCTCCGGGAAAGCATCGCCCACGAGCTCGCCGTCATCGACGTCGCGGTCGCCCCGGGGGATCCGGACGCCCGCCTGCGCGGGCCGGAGTTGATCGTCGTGCTGGAACTCGTCGACGGTCTGGAGCGCGAGGTGCTGGACGCGGTGCTCGCGCGGCTGGCCCAGCGCTGGGCTGCGGACGACCGCATCGCCGTTCTCGCGGACTCGCTGACGGTCAAGCTCCGCCGCAGCGCATGAGGCGGAGCGCTGCCGAGGTCAGGTGACGGGACCGGTCCACTTCTCGCCAGGGCCCTTGCCGATCGGGTCGGGGATGGTCGACGCCTCGCGGAAGGCGAGCTGCAGCGAGCGGAGGCCGTCACGCAGCGAGCGGGCGTGCATGTCGCTGATCTCCGGCGCGCCGGCGGTGATGAGCCCCGCCAGGGCGTTGATGAGCTTGCGCGCCTCGTCCAGGTCGAGCTGGGCTGCTGCGTCCGGGTCGTCCGCGAGTCCGAGCTTGACGGCCGCGGCGCTCATGAGATGCACGGCCGCGGTGGTGATGACCTCGACGGCCGGGACGTCGGCGATGTCACGGACGGCCGATGAGGCGGCTTCCTCCTGACGTGCCCATCGCTCCTCGCGCTCGCGCGCTGCCTCGTCCGATGCCTGGTTCGTCACTTCGCCTTGCTTTCTGTTAGACTTTGGCGGGCTCCGGAGCGTCATGCTCCGGAACGAAAGAGGATTCACTTCCCACCCGCGCTTGCCGTTCCAGGCTACCGGGTCTTGCACTCCGCCGGCTCCGCTCGTCACGACGGGACCGGTAGACAGGGTGCGAAGCCGGCGTCTGAGAGCCGGTGGGTGGGGGACGACTCCGATTTCGCCCGGGATGCAGACAGCATCACGGTGGCCGAATCACATCGTCTAAGGAGCTCCGCATCAGCGATCCCCGTACCAATGAGCGCATCCGCGTCCCCGAGGTCCGCCTCGTCGGCCCCGCGGGTGAGCAGATCGGCGTTGTCCGCATCGAGGCAGCGCTGCGTCTCGCACAGGAAGCCGATCTCGACCTCGTCGAGGTCGCCCCGAACTCGAAGCCGCCCGTCGTCAAGATCATGGACTACGGCAAGTTCAAGTACGAGGCCGCGCAGAAGGAAAAGGAAGCGCGTCGCAACCAGGCGAACACGATCCTGAAGGAAGTCCGCTTCCGTCTGAAGATCGAGGCGCACGACTACACGACGAAGCTCAAGCGCGCCGAGGGCTTCCTCAAGGCCGGCGACAAGGTCAAGGCCATGATCCTGTTCCGCGGTCGCGAGCAGTCGCGGCCGGAGCAGGGTGTTCGACTGCTGCGCAAGTTCGCGGAGGACGTCGCCGAGTTCGGCACGGTCGAGTCGAACCCAACCATCGACGGCCGCAACATGGTCATGGTCGTCGCGCCGTTGAAGAGCAAGTCCGAGGCGAAGCAGGAGCAGAACGCCGTGCGTGCTGCGAACAAGCAGGCCGCGCGCGACGCGAAGCACGACGCGGACGCCTCCGCCGAGGCTCCGGCGGAGTAGGTCCGCCCCCAGAACTCCCGCACCGCGGGTTGACACCGTCGCCTGAGAAGGCGCCATACGAAGGAAGAGAAGATGCCGAAGCAGAAGACCCACTCGGGTGCTAAGAAGCGCTTCAAGATCACCGGCAGCGGCAAGCTGAAGAAGCAGCAGGCCGGGATGCGCCACAACCTCGAGCACAAGTCGAGCCGCCGCACCCGCCGTCTGAACCAGGACCAGGTGCTCGCGAAGGCGGACTTCAAGGTCGCGAAGAAGCTTCTCGGTCGCTGACGCGCCGAACGCACGATAGGAACACAGGAAAATGGCAAGAGTCAAGCGGGCGGTCAACGCCCACAAGAAGCGTCGGGTCATCCTCGAGCGCGCCTCCGGCTACCGCGGTCAGCGTTCGCGCCTCTACCGGAAGGCCAAGGAGCAGGTCATCCACTCCCTGGTCTACTCGTACCGGGACCGCCGCAAGCGCAAGGGCGACTTCCGTCGTCTCTGGATCCAGCGCATCAACGCCGCTGCCCGCCAGAACGGCATGACCTACAACCGTTTCATCCAGGGTCTGGGCCTCGCGGGTGTCACGGTCGACCGTCGCATGCTCGCCGACCTCGCGGTCAACGACGCGGCGACGTTCGCGACGCTGGTCGAGACGGCGAAGAAGGCTCTGCCTTCCGACGTCAACGCGCCGAAGTCGGTCGCGTAAGCACCTCGCTTCCGAACGGGCGTCTTCCTCCGGGAAGGCGCCCGTTCTGCGTATCCGGGCGGTGGCGGGCTGACCGTAGACTGAGATCGTGCTGGAGAACCCCCGTTCCCCCCGAGTCCGTGCCGTCGCCAAGCTGACCAAGCGCAGCGCGCGTACCGAGACCGGGCTGTTCCTGCTGGAAGGTCCGCAGTCCGTCCGCGAGGCGCTGACGTACCGGCCGGAGGCGATCATCGAGCTGTTCGCCACCCCGAACGGCTGGGAGAAGCACCCTGACATCCGCACGAAGGCCGCGGACGCGCGCATCGACGTCGAGTACGTGAGCGAGGACGTTCTCAACGCGATGGCCGACACCGTGACGCCGCAGGGACTGGTCGCCGTCGCGCGCCAGACGCCGTCGTCGGTGCGGGAGATCTTCGATGCGAAGCCGCGGCTCGTCGCGATCTGCGAAGAGGTGCGCGACCCGGGCAACCTGGGCACCATCATCCGGGCGGCGGACGCTGCCGGCGCCGACGCGGTCGTGCTCACGGGACGCACGGTCGATCCATACAACCCCAAGGTCGTGAGGGCCACGACGGGATCGCTCTTCCACCTCCGGGTGTCGGTGGGCGGCGAGCTGGACGAGGTCGTGCAGCGTGCGCACGATGCCGGGCTGCGGGTCCTCGCCGCGGACGTGAAGGGTGACGACCTCCTGGCTGCGCGCGCCGACGGCGTCCTCGCCGAGCCGACCGCCTGGCTGTTCGGCAACGAGGCGCGCGGGCTCGAAGACGACGCGCTGACCCGGGCCGACCGTGTGCTGCGGCTGCCGATCTTCGGGCGTGCCGAGTCGCTGAACCTGGCGACGGCGGCGAGCGTCTGCCTCTACGAGAGCGCGTTCGCCCAACGCGCTGCCTCCACCGGCTGACCGGGCGACGGACGGAACGCGGGATGCGAGTACTGATCGTCGAGGACGACGAGCGGGTGGCGGGGGCGCTGCAGGCCTTCCTCACGCGCTCCGGGTATGCCACCGTGCATGCGGCCGACGGCGCGGCGGCGATGGAGTACCTCGATGCCGACACCGAGGTGGTGCTGCTCGACCTCGGGCTGCCCGACGTCGACGGAATCGATCTCTGCCGGCGGATCCGCGGACGGTCCGACGTCCCGATCGTGATCGTGACCGCGCGCAACCAGGTCGCCGAGCGCATCAAGGGACTGCGCGCCGGAGCCGACGACTTCGTCGTGAAGCCCTACGACGTGCACGAGCTCCTCGCGCGGATCGAGGCCGTCACGCGGCGATCGCGGCCACTGCGCGCCGAGCCGGACACCCGGGTGCTGCTCCACGACGGGAGCGTGCAGATCGACCTCGTCGCACGCGAGGTCCGGGTCGGCGGGGTGCCCCTCGGGCTCACCCGCAAAGAGTTCGACATCGTCGGCGTCCTCGCACGGTATCCGGGCGTCGCGGTGCCGAAGGACCGGCTCATCCGCGAGGTCTGGAACACCGACTGGCGCGGCTTCGGCCACTCGCTCGAGGTGCATGTGGCCGCGATCCGGAAGAAGAGCGGGGATCGCGCGTTCATCGAGACCGTGCGCGGCGTCGGCTATCGGCTCGCGGGGTCCTGACATATGCGGCGCCGTCTCATCGTCGTCTTCCTCGTGCCGCTGATCGTGGTGCTCGTCGCGCTCGGCGGCGTGACCGGGTGGAGCGCGGCACGCAGCGTCCAGCAGTCGTTCTACGCGGAGCAGCTCGGCGACCTCGGCTACTTCGCCACGAGTGCCAGGCAGGCGCTCCGCTCGGGGAGCCCGGCGGTGATGGACGCCGAAGTCCGCCGCTTCCAGGAGGTCTACGGGATCGCGGTGTCCGTGTTCGATCTCACGGGCAGCCCGTGGGCGGCGGGCGATCACGGCGATGCCGTCCTGTCGGAGGAGGATGCGCAGCGGGTACGGTTGGCGCTCTCCGGCCGGCGCGCTGAACAGCCGGCGTCCTCGGCCTGGGTCGTGCCGGACGCGGCTCTCGTGGAGCCGGTGTTCGATGACGGCGACGTGATCGGGGCCGTGCTCGTCACGGGTGGCACCGACGTTCCACAGGGCGTCATCGTGCGGCAGACCCTCGTGCTGGGCGCGGTCGTCCTGCTGCTGAGCGGCCTCGGGGTGCTCCTGGTCGCCGGCCTCGCGCGGTGGGTCCTCTCGCCGGTGCGCCGGCTGGATGAGGCGATGGCGGCGATCGAGCGCGGCGAGATGGACGCCCGCGTGGCAGAGGGGACGGGGCCGCCGGAGCTCCGCCGGATGACGAGAGTGTTCAACGGCATGGCCGATGAGATCGAACGGGTCATGACCCGGCAGCAGGAGTTCGCGCTGAACGCATCCCACGAACTGCGCAACCCTCTCAACGCCCTCCTGCTCCGGGTCGAGCATCTGGCGACGGGCCTGGGCAGGGAGTGGGCGCCCGACGTCGAGGAGACGCGGGAGGAGGGACGGCGGATGACGCGGATCCTGGAGACGCTGCTCGGGCTGGCCCGTGGAGGCCGTACCGACTCCACGATGTCGGCGGTCGATCTCGGCGCCGTCGCCGCCCGGCGCGTCGAGGCCTGGCAGGACGTCGCGGCGCAGCGGGCGATCGCGCTGACGTGCACGGGGGAGCCGTCGGTGCTGACCGTGACGGATCGGACCATCGTGGAGAGTGCCCTGGATGCGGCGATCGACAATGCGGTGAAGTACTCGCCGGAGGGCTCCGCCATCGAGGTGGGTGCCCAGCGCGCGGGCGACGAGTGTCGGCTGACCGTGCGCGACCACGGCCCCGGCCTCACGCACGAACAGGCCTCCGCGGCCGCCGACCGCTTCTGGCGCAGCCCGGACAGCGGCGACATGCCGGGAACGGGGCTGGGCCTCGCGATCGCGACCGACCTCCTCGAGACGGTCGGCGGCGCGCTTCGCGTGAGTGCCGCGGACGGCGGTGGGCTCCTCGTGACGCTCGTCCTGCCGACCGAGGTGGTCTCGTGAGTGCGGGAGGGCGGCGTCTGCTCGCCGGGCTGCTCGTGGTCGTGACGGCGGCGATGGTGAGCGCGTGCGGCCCGCGCTCCGAGGGGTGGCCGGAGTCGACATCCGTGATCGCCGCGGGCAGCCCCACCGGGGTCTATCACGACTACGGCAGCCGTCTCGCGACGGAGCTGTCCGTGCGCCTGGATGTGGACGTGGTGGCGGAGGAGACAGCCGGGTCGGTCGACAACCTCCTGCGCGTGAGCTCGGGGGCGGCCCTGCTCGGGTTCGCGCAGGGCGACGCCGCGGCCGATGCCGTCGCCGGGACGGGCGCGTTCTCCGCGCCGTTGGACATCGAGGCCGTGGCGCGCCTCTACGACGAGTACCTCCAGGTGGTGGTGCGGGAGGACTCCGCCATCGACGACATCGCTGACCTCGCCGGCCGCCGGATCTCGCTCGGGGCGGAGAACTCCGGAGTGAACGTCATCGCGGGGCGCGTGCTCGACGCGGCGGGCGTCGCGATCGAGGCGATCGACGATCCTCAGCTCGACCTCGGAGGATCGATCGCGGCGATGGAGCGGGGTGAGATCGACGGGTTCTTCTGGGTGGGCGGGCTGCCCACACCCGGCATCGTGGGGCTCGCCGACACCGTCGCGGTCAGGCTGCTCCCCGTGGAGCAGGACTGGGTGAACGCGGTCAACGAGCGGTACTCGCACGCCTATCGCCCCGCCGACGTGCCCGCGGGCGCCTACGGTCTCGACACCGCGGTGACCACTCTGGCGGTGCCGAACTACCTCGTCACCGCCGGCAGCACCCCGCCCGGCGTCGTCCGCGACATCGTCGCGGGCCTGTTCGCGGCGCGCACGACGCTCGCTGCCGACGTGCCGGCGGCGGCTCTGCTGGACCGCCGGTCGGCGATCTTCACCGGGCCGGTGCCCTTGCACCCCGGTGCGGAGGAGTACTACCGCGATCTGCGCCGGTGACCTGCGCCCCTCAAGAAATCCTCAAGATCCCTGACAGCCGTGCGCCCGCTCTGCCAGGGTGAGGTCGATCGCACACGATCGGACACCTGCTGCCTGCTGTCGCTGGGAGCGTGGCAGCAGGGCGATCCCGCGGCCCGAGGGGGCGGGCCGTGGGGCGCCCTTGCGAAGACGCATTGGCGCCGCGATCAGGTGATTACGAACGTGTAAACCTCACCGTGGTGCCTGGAACCACGCGCATCGCGTGGCTAGTTTGGAGAAATGATGACCTCTGAAACCCCGCTCGTCGTCGTCGAGAACGTCCAGAAGCACTACGGCGAGTTCCAGGCGCTCAGCGACATCGACCTCACCGTCAACGCGGGGGAGGTCGTCGTCGTGATCGGCCCCTCCGGCTCGGGCAAGTCGACGCTCTGCCGCACGATCAACCGTCTGGAGACCATCACCAGCGGCTCGATCCGTATCGACGGCAAGGAACTGCCCGCGGAGGGCAAGGCTCTCGCACACCTGCGC
Source organism: Microbacterium sp. 1S1 (assembly GCF_008271365.1). NCBI lineage: Bacteria > Bacillati > Actinomycetota > Actinomycetes > Micrococcales > Microbacteriaceae > Microbacterium > Microbacterium sp. 1S1. Next base: position 3,189,623 of record NZ_CP043430.1, on the reverse strand, counting down.
GCCGACGTCGGCATGGTCTTCCAGTCCTTCAACCTGTTCGCGCACCTGACGATCCTCGAAAACGTCACGCTCGGCCCGATCAAGGTGCGTGGCCTCAAGAAGTCCGACGCCGAAGCGGAGGCGATGACGCTCCTCAAGCGCGTCGGCGTCGCTCAGCAGGCGAACAAGCTCCCCGCGCAGCTCTCCGGCGGCCAGCAGCAGCGCGTCGCGATCGCCCGCGCCCTCGCCATGCAGCCGAAGGTCATGCTGTTCGACGAGCCCACCAGCGCGCTCGACCCGGAGATGATCAACGAGGTGCTCGACGTCATGGTCGAGCTCGCCCAGGAGGGCATGACGATGATCGTCGTCACCCACGAGATGGGCTTCGCCCGCAAGGCGGCCGACCGCGTCGTCTTCATGGCGGACGGCCGGATCGTCGAGGAGGCCAAGCCCGAGGAGTTCTTCACGAACCCGAAGAGCGACCGCGCCAAGGACTTCCTCTCGAAGCTCCTCACGCACTGACTTCCCAGACCCCGCACCCACAGCACAGCACACGAAGGAGACGCACATGCGACGCACACGGACACTGGCCGGACTCGGGATCGCCACGGTGGCGCTGCTCGCGCTCACGGCCTGCAACAGCGGCACGCCGTCGAACCCCGGAGGTGGGGGTGACGGCGATGGGGGCGAAGACAGCACCTGGTTCGAGGTGGCCTCGGACGTGCAGCTCGAAGGCAGCCCGACGTTCGATGCCATCGAGGAGCGCGGCAAGGTCGTCGTCGGTGTCAAGGAGGACCAGCCCGGCCTCGGCTACCTCGACGTGACCACGAACGAGCGCACCGGCTTCGACGTCGACATCGCGCGCTGGATCGCGGCGTCCCTCGGCTATGACGAGGACAAGATCGAGTTCAAGCCGATCGCCTCCGCGAACCGCGAGCAGGCGATCGTGAACGGCGACATCGACTACTACGTCGGCACTTATTCGATCAACGACAAGCGCAAGGAGCAGATCGACTTCGCCGGGCCGTACTTCATCACCGGGCAGGGCCTCCTCGTCGCCGCCGATGCGGAGGACGCGGATGCGCTCGAGGACTTCAACGGCAAGACCGTCTGCTCGGCGACCGGCTCCACCCCGATCCAGAACATCAAGGCGAACTTCCCCGACATCAAGACGCAGGAGTACGACCTGTACTCCGCGTGCGTGCAGGACCTGATCGACGGCAAGGTCGACGCCGTCACCACCGACCAGGCGATCCTGATCGGTTACGCGGCGCAGTATCCGGACGACGTGAAGGTCACCGGCGGCCTGTTCACGGAGGAGCGCTACGGTGTGGGCCTGGCCAAGGGCGATGACGTCTTCCGCGCTCACATCAACGAGCTCTTCACCGACGGTGGTGACATCTGGCAGGCGATCTTCGACAAGAACCTCGGCTCCAGCGGCATCGAGGTCGAGCAGCCCGAGGTCGACGCGTACTGATCCGATGGGGCGGCCCTCCTCCAAGGGCCGCCCCACAGCTTGAACCGAGAAGGGGAGGGTGGCGTGGACGTCATCTTCGGGAACCTCGACCTGTGGGGCGAGGCGATCAGCAACACGCTGCTCGTCTTCTTCGCGGGCGGCATCATCGCCCTGGTCCTGGGAATCATCGTCGGCGCGATGCGCGTCTCGCCCGTGCCGATCGCGCGTGGCGTCGGCACGGTGTACGTCAACATCGTGCGTAACACGCCACTGACACTGGTCTTCTTCTTCTTCGTGTTCGGGTATCCCCAGCTCGGTCTGCCCGAGCTGTCGAACACCGTGCTGGGCATTCTCGCGATCGGCATCTACACGGCCACCTATGTGGCCGAGGTGCTGCGTGCCGGTATCAACACCGTCCCCGTCGGGCAGGCGGAGGCCGCACGGGCCATCGGCCTCCCGTTCGGGCAGGTGATGACGCTCGTCATACTGCCGCAGGCCTTCCGCTCGGTCGTCCCACCCATGATGAGTGTCTTCATCGCGTTGCTGAAGAACACCACGGTGGCCGCCGGCTTCTCGATCGCGGAGCTCGCGGCCCTGCGCTCGACGGTCAACGACTCGGCCGATCGCCCGGGCAACCCGATGGAGGTCCTGCTCTGGGTCGCGGTGGTCTTCGTCGCCCTTGTCATGCTGATGAGCTGGGGTCAGCGGTATCTCGAGAACCGATGGAGGATCGCCCGATGAGCTCCGTACTGTACGACGTCCCTGGCCCTCGTGCCATCGCGCGCAACCGGATCATCGCTGTCGTGACCATCCTCGTGGTGCTGGCAGCCTTCGGCTTCGTGATCTATCGAATGATCGAAACGGGGCAGTTCTCCCCGCAGAAGTGGTACGTCTTCACCTTCACCAACGTCTGGGCAGGCATCGCGCGTGCTCTCGTGAACACCCTGGCGGCCTTCGCGCTGGCCGCGGTCCTCAGCCTCATCCTCGGCTTCGTCCTCGCGATCGGGCGGTTGTCTGACCACGCGTGGGTCCGCGTCCCTGTCACGATCATCACGGAGCTGTTCCGCGCCGTTCCGGTCCTCGTCTTCATGATGCTGCTCTACTACGGGCTCCCCGTGGTGGGCGTGAAGATGGACCCATACTGGGCGGTCGTCCTCGCCCTCATGGCGTACAACGGCTCCGTGCTCGCCGAGGTGCTCCGTGCCGGAGTCGAGTCGCTCCCGCGCGGGCAGAAGGAAGCGGGCTACGCGATCGGACTGCGCAAGAGCGGCGTGATGCGCCTCATCCTGCTGCCGCAGGCCATTCGCGCGATGCTCCCTGTGATCGTCGCCCAGCTCGTGGTCACGATGAAGGACACGGCCCTCGGCTTCATCATCACGTACCCCGAGTTGCTCTACTTCGCGAAGCAGCTGACCTCGCAGCAGGGGCGCCCGATCCTGCAGTCCGCCTTCGTCATCGGCGGCATCTACATCATCATGTGCCTGATCCTCTCCGGCATCGCACGTTGGGTGGAGGTGCGCACGCGCCGCTCCGCGAAGGTTCTCGCTGGCGGCACGGTCGATCCTGAGCTCGATCCGCGACTTCACGAGGGCGGTACCGACACGCAGCTGCTCACGCTGCAGAAAGGTGACAGCCGGTCGCGACGCTCCAAGCGCGAGTGAGTATCGGCGCGGGACGCGCGGCCCGCGCCGGTAGACTCGACTCCCGTGTCAGAGTCTCCGGAAATCACCCCCGAAGCGGTCGAAGCCGCTGTCGCCGACGCCCTCACGGCGATCGAGGCGGCCGCCGACACCGCCGCGCTGAAAGCCGCCCGTGCGGCGCACGTCGCGGAGGGATCGCCGCTCGCGATCCTGAACGCCTCGATGCGTCAGGTCGCCCCCGAGAACAAGGCCACGTTCGGCAAGCTCGTCGGTCAGGGCCGCGGTCGTGTGAACCAGGCACTCGCCGCGAAGGAGGCCGAGCTGGCCGCGGCCGAGGTCGCCGCGCGCCTCGAGGCCGAGCGCGTCGACATCACCGCCGTCCCGTCGCGGACGCGCGTGGGCGCTCGGCACCCGCTCGCCCTCCTTCAGGACCACGTCGAGGACATCTTCGTCGGCATGGGATGGGAGATCGCGGAGGGGCCGGAGCTCGAGCACGAGTGGTTCAACTTCGACGCCCTGAACTTCGACGTCGACCACCCTGCCCGCCAGGAGCAGGACACCTTCTACGTGGACCCGACCTCTCGCCACCTCGTCATGCGCACGCACACGAGCCCGGTGCAGGTGCGGTCGATGCTCGACCGCGAGGTCCCCATCTACGTGCTGTGCCCCGGTCGCGTGTACCGCACCGACGAGTTCGACGCCACGCACCTCCCGGTCTTCACGCAGTTCGAGGGTCTGGTCGTCGACAAGGGCATCACGATGGCGCACCTCAAGGGCACCCTCGACCACTTCGCGAAGCAGCTCTTCGGCCCGGAGGCCAAGACCCGTTTCCGCACCAACTACTTCCCCTTCACCGAGCCTTCCGCCGAGCTCGATCTGTGGCACCCGACCTTCAAGGGCGGCGCGCGCTGGATCGAGTGGGGTGGCTGCGGCATGGTCAATCCCAACGTGCTGCGCGCGGCCGGGATCGACCCCGAGGTGTACAGCGGCTTCGCGTTCGGCATGGGCATCGAGCGCGGTCTGATGTTCCGCAGCGATGTGCAGGACATGCGCGACATGGCCGAGGGCGATGTCCGTTTCAGCGAGCAGTACGGGATGGTGGTGTGATGCGCGTCCCGCTTTCGTGGCTGCGTGAGTACGTCGATCTGGCAGCGGATGCCACGCCCGAGGATGTCCTCGCGGCTCTCGTGACCGTCGGGTTCGAGGAGGAGGACGTGCACCGATTCGACATCACGGGTCCCGTGGTGGTCGGCCAGGTCGTCTCGCTCGAGCCGGAACCCCAGTCGAACGGCAAGACGATCAACTGGTGTCAGGTGGACGTCGGTCCCGAGCACGGCGGCGTCCGCGGGATCGTGTGCGGCGCGCACAACTTCGTCGTCGGAGACAAGGTCGTCGTGACCCTGCCCGGCGCTGTCCTGCCTGGCCCGTTCCCCATCGCCGCCCGCAAGACCTACGGCCATGTGTCCGACGGCATGATCGCCTCGGCGCGCGAGCTGGGGCTCGGGGATGAGCACAACGGCATCGTCGTGCTGTCGGACCTCGGCATCGATGCGCCCGTGGGCACCGACGCGATCGCGCTGCTGGGCCTCGACGACGTGGCGGTGGAGATCAACGTGACGCCGGACCGCGGTTACGCGTTCTCGGTGCGCGGCGTCGCCCGCGAGTACGCGCACGCCACCGGCGCGGCGTTCCGCGACCCCGCCGAGCGAGACTTCGCCGAACTGCAGCCCGGCTCCGGCCACACGGCCGTGGTGGACGACCGGGCGCCGGTGCGGGGCAAGGTCGGTGCGAGCGAGTTCGTCACCCGTGTGGTGCGCGACGTCGATCCGTCGCGGCCCACCCCGCCGTGGATGATCGCGCGCCTGAGCCTCGCCGGCATGCGGTCGCTGGGTGTGCTCATCGACATCACGAACTACGTCATGCTCGAGCTCGGTCAGCCGTTGCACGGCTACGACCTCGACAAGCTCACGGGCGGCATCACCGTCCGTCGCGCGACGTCGGGGGAGAAGATGACCACCCTCGACGGCGTGGAGCGGAACCTCCACGTCGAGGACCTCCTCATCACCGACGACTCCGGACCCATCGGCCTCGCCGGCGTCATGGGCGGTGGCACCACCGAGATGAGCGACACCACGCGGAACGTCCTCATCGAGGCGGCGACCTTCGACGCGACGACCATCGCCCGGACGGCTCGCCGGCACAAGCTCCCGAGCGAGGCCTCCAAGCGCTTCGAGCGCGGCGTGGACCCCCTGATCCCGTTCGTCGCAGCCCGACGTGCCGCCGACCTCATGGTCGAGCTCGCGGGTGGCACGCTCACGGAGGAGGGCGGCGCTCTCTTCGCCGAAGTCTTCGTCGCCGAGATCGAGCTTCCGCGCGGCTTCGTGCAGGGGCTGATCGGCGTCGACTACACCGACGACGAGATCACGGGCGCGCTCACGACGATCGGGGCCGAGGTCTCCGCGGCGGAGAGCGGGTGGACCGTCATTCCGCCGACCTGGCGCCCCGACCTGACCGACAAGTGGACACTCGCCGAGGAGGTCGCCCGCATCCACGGGCTCGACCGCATCCCCTCGGTGCTGCCGACGCCGCCCTCCGGCCGCGGCCTCACGGCGCACCAGCAGGGGCGTCGCCGCGTGGCGAACGCCCTCGCGGCCGCCGGGTTCGTCGAAACCCCGGCGTTCCCGTTCACGACCGAGGCGCAGAACGATCTGCACGGTTCGGCCTCGGGGGAGCACCTGCCCAGCATCCGCCTCGCGAATCCGCTCGACGGACAGGTGCCGTTCCTGCGGCGCACGCTCATCCCGGGCCTGCTGCAGACCGCGCACCGCAACATCTCGCGCGGGCTCACGGATCTGGCGCTTTTCGAGGCCGGGGCCGTGTTCGTCCCGGAGCCCGGTGTGGAGTACGGCACCGCGGAGGTCCCGCCGCTCGGCGTCCGGCCGTCCGACGAGGTGCTCGCCGAGCTCGACGCCTCCATCCCGCCGCAGGAGCGCCACGTCGCGGTGCTGCTGACGGGCAACGTGTCGCCGCGTCAGCCGGGACGTGCCGCCGAGGCCGCCGGACTCGTCGAGGCGCTCGACGCGGTCCGCGTCATCGGGGCCGCCGCGGGCATCGAGATCGACGTCGTGCAGACGCAGCGCGCGGCGCTCCACCCCGGACGCACCGGTGCGCTGGTCGCGGACGGTGAGGAGGTCGGCTACGTCGGAGAGCTGCATCCCGCCGTCGCGGAGGAGGCCGATCTGCCGGGTCGCGCCACCGTGCTGGAGATCGACCTCGACCGTCTGCTCACCCTCGCCGGAAGGCGCATCGTGGCGGCATCGCTCTCCACGTTCCCAGCGGCGACGCAGGATGTCTCGCTCACGCTGCCGGCCGAGGTGCCGGCGGGCGAGGTCCGCGCGGCTCTCGTCGAGGGCGCCGGCGCACTGCTGGAGTCCGTCCGGCTCGTGGACGACTACCGCGGCGAGGGCGTGCCCGAGGGATCGAAGTCGCTGACATTCGCCCTGCGCTTCCGCGCCGACGACCGCACGCTGACCGCCGCGGCAGGCCTCCGCGGCGAAGCTGGCGGGCGTCGCCGTGGCCGCGGAGCGCTTCGGCGCCGCCCTCCGCGACTGATCGGGAGAGCGCACGGCCCCGTTCAGGGAAGCCGTGCGCTCTCGCGATAACGTGGCCGGATGACGAGCCTCGTCCTGCAGCCCACGCCGCCCTCGGTCCCCGCCGGAGCGCGATCACTCGGGGAGGGGCCGTTCCTCGAACCGGGAGCACAGCTCGACTGGCACTACCGCAAGCCGGGGTGGACCACGGGGGAGGCGGCGACCGTCACCCCCATGCGCGTCGTCCGTGACGATGAGCGCGGTCTCGTCGCGTGGCTCGCCGCCGGAACGCGGCAGGAGGGCCAGGGCACGCGCAACGGGGAGCGCATCCGGACCGTCCCGCTCGATCGGCGGTGGCGGGAGCCCCGGCGCCGCATCATCGAGGAGTGGTGGGGCAACGGCATCCTGCGCATCGCGCCCGCGGGAGTGCCATGGTCGGTCTGGCTGTTCTGGAGCGCGGCCACCGGGACGGCGTGGGACTTCGCGGGCTGGTACGTCAACCTCGAGAACGCGCACCTGCGCACCGACGGCGCCACCTACACCTCCGATCACGTCCTCGATGTCGAGATCGCACAGGACGGGCACGTGGCGATGAAGGACGAGGACGAGCTGGTCGCCGCCGTGGACCAGGGACGGCTGACCGCCGCGCAGGCCGGGCAGATCGAGCGGCACGCGGTTGCGGCGATTGCGTCGTTCCACGCCGGCGACTGGCCGTTCGATCGGGAGTGGATCGACTGGCGACCCGATCCGTCGTGGACGATCCCGGTGTTGGACGGCCTCGACGAGATCGTGGTCCCCTGACCGCTTCGGGGCCTTCCGCGACGGCGCCGAGGCTGTGCGGCGACAGGCGTTCGCGCGCCAGCAGGCGACAGCGGCGCCGACTGCCTGTCGTCGCGTGGTGGCCTGTCGTCGCGTGGTGGCCTGTGCTCGCATGGGGGCCTGTGCTCGCGTGGTGGCCTGTACTCGCGTGATGGCCGGTCGTGCCGCTCCGCTCTGAGCGGAGGCCCTTCCCCCGCGTCGTCGATCCTGATGACATGGGCACATGACGGATGTGCTGATCCTCGGGGGAACCGGGTGGCTGTCGGGGCGTATCGCCGCGCACGCACTGGGAGCGGGGGCGTCGGTGACCTGCCTGGCCCGCGGCGGTCGGCCGGCACCGCCGGGAGCGACCCTCGTGCTGGCGGACCGCGACGCGGAGGCCGCCTACGACGTCGTCTCGCGCACCGACTGGGACCACGTCGTCGACGTCTCCTCCCGCGTCGATCACGTCGCCGCAGCCGTCCGCGCACTCGCCGACCACGCCGCCCGGTGGACGTACATCTCATCGATGTCGGTGTACCGCGACGACGAGACGGTCGGGACCGACGAGTCGGCCCCGCGGCACCCGGCGGCGCAGCCGGGCGAGGAGGACGACTACGCGCGGCAGAAGGTCGCGGCGGAGGATGCCGTGCAGGAGGGCATCGGCGACCGCGCACTCATCGTCCGTCCCGGCCTCATCGTCGGCGACGGCGACCCGAGCGATCGCTTCGGCTACTGGGCGGCGGCGTTTCTCCGGGCCCTGGACGAGCCGGTGCTGCTCCCGCCGCTCGAGGGGCGCGCGGCACAGGTCATCGATGTCGAGGACGTCGCCGCCTTCGTCCTGTCCGCCACCGTCACCGGTGCCGTGAACGCGATCGGAGACGTGCGCGACCTGGAGGACGTGCTGCGGACCGTGCGCGCGGCCGCGGGGCACACCGGGCCGGTCGTCGTCGCCTCAGAGGAGTTCCTCGTCACGGAAAGCGTCGCGTACTGGGCCGGGCCTCGCTCGCTGCCGCTGTGGCTGCCGTCCGAGATGAGCGGATTCATGACCCGCTCGAACGCGCGGTACCGGCGCAGCGGAGGCAGGCTGCGGCCCCTCGACGAGACGGCGGAACGCGTCGTGGCGGACGAGCGCGAACGGGGTGCGGACCGGGAGCGCCGCGCTGGACTCACGCGGACGGAGGAGCGGGCGCTGCTCGATGCCCTCGCTCGCTAGACTGCGAGGCAGTGACACGGGGTGCCGCATCCGCGGCTGAGATCACACCCGTCGAACCTGATCTAGTTCGTACTAGCGAAGGGATGTCGCAATGAGCGATCCTGTGCGTCCGGAATCCGTCTTCGACCTCGCCGCCACGGCGGGAAGGCTCCGGGAGGAGGTCCGAGCTGCGCCGCCGTTGACGCACTGCATCACGAACGCCGTCGTGACGGGGTTCACCGCCAACGTGCTCCTCGCGCTCGGGGCAGCGCCGGCCATGGTCGACATCGTCGGCGAGGCCGAGCCGTTCGCCGGTGCCGCCTCGGGGCTCCTCGTCAATCTCGGGACGCCGACCCCGGAGCAACGCGAGGCCAGCCGGGAGGCGGTGGCCGGAGCGCTTGCCGGCGGCACGCCCTGGGTGCTCGATCCCGTCGCGATCGGCACCCTCCCGGTGCGGACGGCGCTCGCGCATGAGCTGGCCGCGCAGCGTCCCACCGCCATCCGCGGCAACGCGTCCGAGATCCTCGCGCTGGCGGGACACAGCAGTGGCGGCCGCGGCGTCGACGCGACGGACGACACCGAGGCGGCCGCTGCGGCCGCCCGCGAGCTCGCGGACAGACACGGTTCCGTGGTTGCCGTCTCCGGCCCGGTCGACCTCCTCACGGACGGGGAGAGGGTGATCCGCATCGCCAACGGGCACGAGCTGCTCACGCGGGTGACCGGCGGCGGCTGCGCGTTGGGGGCCGTGATGGCGGCGTTCCTCGGAGCGGCTTCCGGCACCGAGACGGACGCGTTGACCGCGGTGGCCGCGGCGACGCTCGTCTACACGGTGGCGGCCGAGCGGGCGGCGGAGAGCTCCCGCGGACCGGGAAGCTTCGCCGTCGGACTGCTCGACGCCCTGTCCGCTGTGAGCCCGGCGGATCTGCGCGCCCGCGCTCGCGTCGAGGAGGAGACGCGATGATCGCCGACCTGTCCCTCTCCCTCGTCACCGATCGGTCGCTGTGCGGCGCACGCGGAGTGGTCGAGACCGTCCGGGAGGCCGTCGCGGGTGGCGTCCGCGTCGTGCAGCTGCGCGACAAGGAGGCGACGGACGGGGAGACCGTCGATCAGCTCCTCGCCCTGTCCGAGGTCATCGGCGGGCGCGCGCTGCTCGTGGTGAACGATCGCCTCGATGCGGCCGTCGAGGCTCGTCGCCGCGGCGCCCGGGTGGACGGTGTGCACCTGGGTCAGACGGACGCCTCCGTCCTTCGCGCGCGGGAGCTCCTCGGCGCGGAAGCACTGATCGGGCTGACGGCGAACACCTCCGCCCACCTCGACGCCGTGAACGCGCTGCCACCGGGAACCGTGGACTACCTCGGAGTCGGCGTCATCCGTCCCACGCGCACGAAGCCCGACCACCCGGCCCCGCTCGGCATCGACGGCTTCGCCGCGTTCGCTGCGCGCAGTCCGCTGCCGTGCGTCGCCATCGGCGGGGTGGATCTCGACGACACGGCGGCGCTGCGCGAGGCCGGCGCGGCCGGGATCGCGGTGGTCTCGGCGCTCTGTGCGGCGGACGACCCTCGGGCCGCAGCCGCCGCCTTCCGTCGGCAGTGGCTCGGGCGCGCGGTGCCGCACGTGCTCAGCATCGCCGGCAGCGATCCGTCCGGCGGTGCCGGCATCCAGGCCGACCTCAAGGCGATCGCCGCGAACGGCGGCTACGGCATGGCGGCTCTCACGGCGCTGACCGCCCAGAACACGCAGGGCGTCCGCGACGTGCACGTACCTCCGGCCCGGTTCCTGCGAGCGCAGCTCGACGCCGTCGCCGACGACATCCGTATCGACGCCGTGAAGATCGGCATGCTCGCGGACGTCGAGGTGATCCGGACGGTCGCGGCGTGGCTGACGGCGGCGCAGCCTCCGATCGTCGTGCTGGATCCCGTGATGATCGCGACCTCGGGCGACCGGTTGCTCCATCCGGAGGCGGAGCGGGAGCTGCGGGGTCTGCTGTCCCTGGCGACCGTGGTCACCCCGAACCTCGCCGAGCTCGCGGTCCTCGTCGGCCGCGAGGTGGCGGACTGGGCGGACGCGCTCGCCGCCGCGCACGAGCTGTCGGCGGACACGGGGACCGCGGTGCTCGTGAAGGGCGGTCACCTGCCGGGGGATGAGGCTCCCGACGCCCTGATCGACACGGCAGCCGGTACGCACGCGGAGTTCCCCGGGGCGCGCATCCGGACCGAGCACACGCACGGGACCGGCTGCTCGCTGTCCGCGGCTCTCGCCACCAGGCTGGCCACGGGCGACGACCCCACCACCGCGGTCCGCGCCGCGCGCGCGTGGCTGCGGGAGTCGCTGCGTGCAGCGGACGACCTGGCGGTCGGTCAGGGTCATGGCCCGATTCATCACTTCGCGGGGCTCTGGGTTCGCGGGGGCGTCGAGACCCGCCCGACGGCGGAGGAGGTGGCCGCGGCGTGGTGGGACGAGACCGCCGCGATCCGCTCCGACATCGATGCGCTGCCTTTCATCCGCGGCCTGGCCGAGGGGACGCTCGACCGTGACGCCTTCCTCTTCTACCTCGCACAGGACGCGCTGTACCTCCGCGAGTACGCCCGGGTGCTCGCGGAGGCGTCACGTCTCGCCCCCACTCCGGCGGAGCAGGCCTTCTGGGCGGATGCCGCCCACGGCGCGATCCGCGGAGAACTGGAGTTGCACGCGTCGTGGCTGACGGCGGAGACCGGGCTGAGCGACGCCACCTTCGCCGCCGAGCCCGCCCCGGCCACGGTCGCCTACCTCGACCATCTGCGAGCCGTCGCGTTCGGCGGCGACTATGCCGCGCTGATCGCGGCCGTGCTGCCGTGCTTCTGGCTCTACACCGACCTGGGGGAGCGGCTCCACGCGGGGGCGTTCGGCGCGGCGCCCCGCGACCCCCGGCACCCCTACGCGTCGTGGCTGGCGACCTACGCGGATCCCGGCTTCGCGGATGCCACCCGGCGCGCCGTCGCGTACGTCACCGACGCGGCCGCGAGGGCCGACGGCGCCGGCCGGGAACGGATGCGGCGAGCCTTCCTCACCTCGAGCGCGCACGAACACGCCTTCTTCGCCGCGCCGTCTGCCCGCGCCGACGTATGACGGGGCGGATTTGCGGTGCCGAACGCGCTCGCGCTATCGTCGCCGCATGCCTTCGGTCGCCACCGCTCCTTCGACGCTCGTCCCGAGCGTCATCGCCGTGCGCCGACGTCGCGGCCGCCGATCCTAGGCGACCCCGCCCTTCTGCCTGCGTCCGCGCGGCGGTCGAGTGCTGGTGTCGCCGCCTCCGGCCCCGCCCCCGGTCCCGAGATCGTCGAGGACCCGACCGTTAAGGTAGAAGCATGACGTATTCCGTCGCCGTCTCCGGCGCCTCCGGCTACGCAGGCGGCGAGATCCTGCGCCTCCTGGCCGATCACCCCGACGTCGAGATCCGCACCGTCACGGCGCACTCGAACGCCGGACAGCCCCTGGTCGCCCACCAGCCGCACCTCCGCTCCCTCGCCCACCTCACGCTGCAGGACACCACGCCGGAGATCCTCGCGGGACACGACATCGTGTTCCTCGCTCTTCCGCACGGCCAGTCCGGGCAGTACACGGACGCCCTCGGCGACACTCCGCTCGTGATCGACGCCGGCGCCGACCACCGGCTCACGTCGTCAGCGGAATGGGACACGTTCTACGGCGGATCGTTCCACGAACCGTGGACCTACGGCGTGCCCGAACTCCTCGTCGGCGGTGCCAAGCAGCGTGAGGCGCTCCGCGGCGCGACCCGGATCGCCGCGCCCGGGTGCAACGCCTCCACCGTGAGCCTGAGCCTGGCGCCCGGCGTCGCGGCCGGTGTCATCGATCCGAGCGACATCGTCTCGGTGCTGGCCGTGGGCCCGTCCGGGGCTGGTAAGAGCCTGAAGACGAACCTCCTGGCCTCCGAGATCCTCGGCTCCGCGAACCCGTACGCGGTCGGGGGCACCCACCGGCACATCCCCGAGATCCGCCAGGCCCTGGCCGCAGCGCTTTCGACGGGATCAGGGACCCCGGACATCCGGATCTCCTTCACGCCGGTCCTCGTTCCGATGTCGCGCGGCATCCTCGCCACCTCCACGGCGCCGATCGCGGACGGTGTGAGCGACGCCGAGATCCGCCAGGCATGGGAGAGCGCCTACGGCGACGAGACCTTCGTCCAGCTGCTCCCCGAGGGAAGCTTCCCCCGCACCGCCGACGTGCTCGGGGCGAACACGGCCCTCATCGGTCTCGCGATCGATCGCGCGGCGAACCGGGTGACCGTGGTCACGGCCGTCGACAACCTCGCCAAGGGCACCGCCGGAGCTGCCGTCCAGTCCATGAACATCGCGCTGGGGCTTCCGGAGTCCCGCGCCCTCTCAGTGAACGGAGTCGCCCCGTGAGCGTCACCGCCCCCGCAGGATTCGAGGCGGCCGGAGTCGCCGCCGGACTCAAGTCCACCGGCAAGCCCGATGTCGCCGTCGTGGTGAACCGCGGTCCCCGCAAGGTCGGCGCTGCCGTCTTCACGAGCAACCGTGCCAAGGCCAACCCCATCATCTGGTCCCAGCAGGCCGTGGCCGACCGGGTGGTCGAGGCCGTCGTCCTCAACTCCGGCGGCGCGAACTGCTTCACCGGGAGCTTCGGGTTCCAGACCACGCATCAGACCGCGGAGAGGGCGGCCGAGCTGCTCGACATCAGCGCGGGCGACGTGCTGGTCTGCTCCACCGGGCTCATCGGGACGGGCGACGAGGTCTTCCGCGAGAAGGTCCTCGCCGGCACCACGCAGGCGATCGCCGAGCTCAGCGCCGACGGGGGTGAGAGCGCCGCGCACGCCATCATGACGACCGACACGGTCGCGAAGACGGCGGTCATCGGTCGCGACGGCTGGACGATCGGCGGGATGGCCAAGGGCGCAGGCATGCTCGCGCCCGGGTTGGCGACGATGCTCGTGGTGCTCACCACCGACGCAGTGCTCGAGCCGCTTCAAGCCGACGAGGCCTTGCGCCGGGCGACGGGTCGCACGTTCGATCGCCTCGACTCCGATGGCTGCATGTCCACCAACGACCAGGTCACCCTGCTCGCCAACGGCGCCTGCGAGGTGGCACCCGACCTCGATGACTTCGCCGACGCGCTCACCGCGCTGTGCCAGGAACTCGCGGTCAAGCTGCAGGGCGACGCGGAGGGGGCGAGCCACGACATCACGATCGAGGTGCAGCACGCCGTCTCCGAGCAGGACGCCGTCGAGGTCGGGCGCTCGGTCGCCCGCAACAACCTCTTCAAGGCCGCGATCTTCGGCAACGATCCGAACTGGGGCCGGGTGCTCGCGGCGATCGGAACGACCGCCGCGCAGTTCGACCCCTACGACGTCGACGTGTGGATGAACGGGGTGCGCGTCTGCACCGCCGGCGGCCCGGACCGCCCGCGCGAGGAGGTCGACCTGACGCCGCGTGCCACGCACCTGATGATCGACCTCAAGGTCGGGGAGGCGACCGCCACGGTCCTGACGAACGACCTCACCCACGACTACGTGCACGAGAACAGCGCCTACGCCTCATGACCGACATCCAGGACACGACACCGGACATCGCGGCGCAGAAGGCGACGACGCTCATCGAGTCGCTGCCGTGGCTCAAGAAGTTCCGCGACCAGATCGTCGTCGTGAAGTACGGCGGCAACGCCATGGTGTCCGACGAGCTGCAGGAGGCCTTCGCCCAGGACATCGCGTACCTCCGGTACGTCGGCGTGCAGCCGGTCGTCGTGCACGGGGGCGGACCGCAGATCTCCGACATGCTGCAGCGGCTCGAGATCCCCAGCGAGTTCAAGGGCGGGTACCGCGTCACCAACACCGAGGCCATCGGCGTCGTGCGGATGGTGCTGACCGGCCAGGTGAACCCGCAGCTCGTGTCGAAGATCAACTCGCACGGCCCCATCGCCACCGGCCTGAGCGGGGAGGACGCCGGCCTCTTCGGCGGACGCCGTCGCGGCGTCGTGATCGACGGGGAAGAGGTGGACCTCGGCCGCGTGGGCGACGTGGTCCAGGTGGACCCGACGCCGGTGCTCGACCACCTCGCCGCCGGCCGGATCCCCGTCGTCTCGAGCATCGCGCCCGACCTGGACCACCCCGGTCAGTCGCTCAACGTCAACGCCGACGCCGCCGCGGCCGCCCTGGCCGTGGCCCTGGGTGCCCGCAAGCTGGTCATCCTCACCGACGTCCCCGGTCTCTACGCCGACTGGCCCAACCGGGACTCGCTCGTCTCGCACCTCACCTCCGGCGCGCTCATCGAGATGATGCCGCGTCTGGAGTCGGGGATGATCCCGAAGATGCGTGCGTGCCTCGACGCGGTCGAGGGTGGCGTCGACGCGGCCGCGATCATCGACGGACGGGTGCCCCACTCGGTGCTCGTCGAACTGTTCACCAGCAAGGGAATCGGGACCGAAGTGGTCCGGGGAGAGAAAGGGGCGACGGCATGACCGTCTGGCAGGACGACGCGGCACGTGATCTCGTGCTCAACGCGGGGGAGCGCCTCGCGCTGCTGACCCGCGGTGAGGGCTCGTACCTGTGGGACGCCGATGACCGACGCTACCTCGACTTCCTCGCCGGCATCGCGGTGACCTCGCTCGGGCACGCGCATCCGGTGTTCGTCGATGCGGTGTCGCGCCAGGCCGCCACCCTCGCGCACGTCTCCAACTACTTCGCGACCCCGCCGCAGCTCGCGCTCGCCGCACGCCTCAAGCGCCTCGCCGGAGCGGGGCTCGACGGTCGCGTCTTCTTCTCGAACTCGGGCGCCGAGGCCAACGAGGCCGCGTTCAAGCTCGCCCGGCTGCACGGCGGTGCGGACCGCCCCCGCATCCTCGCCCTGGAGAACGGCTTCCACGGCCGGACGATGGGCTCGCTCGCCCTCACGGCCAAGGAGTCGATGCGCGCGCCGTTCGCTCCGATGCCCGGAGGGGTGGAGCACCTCCCGGCGACGGTCGAGGCGCTGGAAGCCGCGCTGGACGACCGTGTCGCCGCCGTCATCGTGGAGCCCATCCAGGGTGAGGCCGGTGTCGTCGAGCTCCCCGAGGGCTACCTCGCCGCGGCGCGCTCGCTGACCCTCGCACACGGGGCCCTGCTCATCGTCGACGAAATCCAGACCGGAGCCGGCCGCACGGGCGCCTGGTTCGGGTTCAGCCACGAGGGCATCACCCCAGACGCGATCACGCTCGCGAAGGGCATCGGCGGAGGATTCCCGATCGGCGCCCTCGTCACCTACGGTGCCGCGAGCGAGCTGTTCACCCCGGGGTCGCACGGCTCGACCTTCGGTGGAAATCCGCTCGCGACGGCGGTGGCGGATGCGGTGCTGGCAGAGATCGAGCGCGCCGACCTCGTGGACAACGCGGCTCGCCGCGGCGCGGAACTGCGGGAGATCATCCTGGGCATCGACTCTCCGCTCGTCGCGGGCGTGCGCGGGCGCGGACTCCTCGTCGGCGTCGCGCTCACGCAGCCCGTGGCCGGCGCGGTGGTCGCGGCCGCCCAGGACCGCGGGCTCATCGTGAACGCCGCCAATCCGGAGACCGTGCGCGTCGCGCCGGCCCTCACCATCGGAGACGCAGAGCTCGCGGAGTTCCGCGAGCTGTTCACCGCCGCTCTCTCCGACGTCCACGCCTCCGCCACCGGAAAGGTCCCCGCATGACCCGCCACCTGCTGCGCGACGACGATCTGACGCCCGCCGAGCAGGCGGAGATCCTCGATCTCGCCCTCGCGCTCAAGAAGGACCGCTGGGCCGACAAGAGCCTCGCCGGCCCGCAGACCGTCGCCGTGATCTTCGACAAGTCGTCCACCCGCACGCGCGTGTCGTTCGCGGTGGGCATCGCGGATCTCGGCGGCTCCCCGCTCATCATCTCCACCGCGAGCAGCCAGCTCGGCGGGAAGGAGACGCCGTCCGACACGGCCCGGGTCCTCGAGCGGCAGGTCGCGGCGATCGTCTGGCGCACGTACGCGCAGTCGGGGCTGGAGGAGATGGCCGCCGGCACGCGGGTCCCCGTGATCAACGCGCTGTCTGACGACTTCCACCCCTGCCAGCTCCTGGCCGACCTGCTCACGATCCGCGAGCACAAGGGCGAGCTGAAGGGTCTCACGCTGACGTTCTTCGGCGACGGCCAGAGCAACATGGCCCACTCCTACGCACTCGCGGGCGTGACGGCGGGGATGCACGTGCGCATCGCCTCGCCCGAGGCCTACGCGCCGCGGGCCGACGTCATCGAGGCGGCGGACCGCCGCGCCGGTGAGACCGGGGGCTCGATCACCCTCTTCACCGACCCGGTCGCGGCGGCCGCGGGTGCCGACGTCGTCGTCACCGACACGTGGGTGTCGATGGGCAAGGAGGAGGAGAAGCTCGCGCGGATCCGCGATCTCGGCGGTTACAAGGTCACCCCCGAGACCATGGAGCTCGCGCAGGACGACGCGATCTTCATCCACTGCCTCCCCGCCGACCGTGGCTACGAGGTGGACTCCGCCGTCATCGACGGTCCGCAGAGCGTCGTCTGGGACGAGGCGGAGAACCGTCTGCACGCGCAGAAGGCACTGCTGGTATGGCTGCTCGGGAAGAAGGACGCGTGATGGCCGGTTCCGCCCACGAGGGCACCAACGAAGGCGCGCTGTGGGGCGCGCGGTTCGCCACCGGTCCGTCGCCCGAGCTCGTCGAGCTGAGCCGATCGACGCACTTCGACTGGATCCTGGCGCCGTACGACATCGCGGGTTCCCACGCGCACGCCACCGCCCTGGCCGCCGCGGGGTACCTCGAGCCGGATGAGGCCGCCCGCATGCACGAGGGCTTGGACGCCGTGGCGCGCAAGGTCGCCGACGGCACCCTGCGGCCGCTGCCCACCGACGAGGACGTGCACGGTGCGCTCGAGCAGGCGCTGATCGCCGAGCTCGGCCCGGAGCTGGGCGGGCGTCTTCGCGCAGGCCGCAGCCGGAACGACCAGATCGCGACGCTCGTGCGGATGTACCTGATCGATCACGCCCGAGTCATCGCGCGCGACCTCCTTCGAGTGATCGACGCGCTCGTGGCGCAGGCGGAGGCGCATCCCGAGGCCATCCTTCCGGGACGCACCCATCTGCAGCACGCCCAGCCGGTGCTGCTCGCCCATCACCTCCAGGCACACGCGTGGCCACTGGTGCGTGAGCTCGAACGCCTCGTCGACTGGCGACGCCGTGCCGGTGTCTCGCCGTACGGCGGCGGTGCGCTCGCCGGATCCACCCTGGGCCTCGACCCCGCGCTCGTCGCGGCAGAGCTCGGTCTCGACCGGCCGGCCGAGAACTCGCTCGACGGCACCGCCGCGCGGGACGTCGTCGCGGAGTTCGCGTTCATCGCGGCGATGACGGGGGTCGATCTGTCCCGGATCTCGGAGGAGATCATCCTCTGGAACACCCGCGAGTTCGGCTTCGTCACTCTCGACGACGGCTACTCCACCGGCTCCAGCATCATGCCGCAGAAGAAGAACCCCGACATCGCCGAGCTCGCACGCGGCAAGTCGGGGCGCCTCATCGGCAACCTGTCCGGCCTGCTGGCGACCCTGAAGGGGCTGCCCCTCGCCTACAACCGGGATCTGCAGGAGGACAAGGAGCCGGTCTTCGACTCCGTGCAGACCCTCGAGGTCGTGCTTCCGGCGTTCGCCGGGATGATCTCGACGCTGCGCTTCCACACGGAGCGCATGGCCGAGCTCGCGCCCCAGGGGTTCTCCCTGGCGACCGATGTCGCCGAGTGGCTGGTGAAGCGGCGCGTGCCGTTCCGGGATGCCCACGAGATCTCCGGGGCCCTCGTACGGGCCTGCGAGGAGCAGGGGATCGGGCTGGAGGACGCCTCCGACGAGCTGCTGCTGTCCGTGTCGCCGCATCTGGTCCCCGAGGTGCGCGAGGTCCTCACGATCGAGGGCTCGGTGGCATCGCGGTCGGGGGCCGGCGGGACCGCTCCGGAGCGGGTCGCGGAACAGCGAGCGGAGCTCGTCGCCCGGAGCCAGGCCGCGGCGCACGCGCTCGGGCTGTAGTCGGGCTCGGGCGTCGCCGCGCTCGGCGGACCCGGGAGCGCGTCAGTGCAGATCGCGGTCGGCGGCCGACCGTTCCCACCGGGTGAACCGGACGGTGAGGCCAGCGCGGGTCGGCGATGCCAGGAACGGTCCGGCGGAAGCCACCGCGTCGCCGTCGAAGGGGGCGACCCGCACCAAGCGCCACGGTCCCGCGTCGGCGCGCGCCCGAACGATGATCGCATCCGCCCAGCGGCTGGCGCGGACGGTGATCTCGCTCTCGCGCCAGTCGTCGACGTAGCCGATCGACCAGTCCGAGCGTCCCGCGGTCACGACGGCGCCGAGGCCGAGGTGGCCATCGGCGAATTCGACGCCCGCCTTGACCCAGTGCTCATCGTCGGCGCGCACGAAGAGACCCGCCTGGTCGAACTGGCCTTCCCACGGAGCGCGGAAGGCGACCTCGACCGCGTCCCCGACGGCGAGGGGAGCGAGCAAGGCGTGCTCCGAGTCATGGACGAAGCCGTAGGCGGTGTGACGCCAGGCGTCGCTGCCTTCGACGGCGGTGACGTCGAGGTGTCCGTCGATCCGGATCTCGGCGGGGGCGTGGGTCCAGGTGCCTTCGCCCCAGCGGATCATGCGTGTATCAGGCATATTTCCCATCTATAGCCGTATTAGGCATAAATTGTCGATATTCATGTTAC
Source organism: Microbacterium sp. 1S1 (assembly GCF_008271365.1). NCBI lineage: Bacteria > Bacillati > Actinomycetota > Actinomycetes > Micrococcales > Microbacteriaceae > Microbacterium > Microbacterium sp. 1S1. The sequence continues at coordinate 3,170,259 of NZ_CP043430.1, read as the reverse complement.
GGTTATCTCATGGTCATCGCCGTGATCGCCGACATCGTGGGCTCCCGAGAACTCGGGGACCGCAGTGCTGCGCAGCGTGCCTTGGACGAGACCATCGCCCAGGTGGAACGGGACCGCGCGCTGGCGGTCCAACCGCTCACGCCCACGGTAGGGGACGAGCAGCAGGGCGTCTACCGCTCCCTTCCTGACGCGCTCCTCTCGCTCCTCATGGTGCAACTCCGGCTCCCGGAGGGGCTCGCCTTCCGCTTCGGTCTCGGCGTCGGCGAGGTCCGCGCGGTGGCGTCGGTGCACGGCGAGCTCGCAGACGGACCCGGCTGGTACGCCGCGCGCGCCGCGATCGAGACGGTACATGCCCGGGAACAGCGCGCCGTGCCGCGCACGCGCACCTGGATTGTCGGGGCTCCGGGTCAGGATGAGGTCATGGAGACCGTGATCGCCGCGTCCAACGCCTATGTCCTCGCACGCGACGAGATCGTGGGGGCGATGAGCGAGCGCGAGCGCCACCTCACCTACGGGCGTCTCCTCGGCCGGTCCCAGCAGGAGCTCGCGGCGCAGGAGGGCATCTCGCAGCCCAGCGTGTCCAAGTCGCTGCGCAATGCCGGGGCCGCCGCCCTGATCGAGGGCGTGGCCGCGCTCCGAGGGGAGGCCGCATGATCCTCGCGGGCTTCGTCCTCCTCGCCGTCGGTGCGACCGACCTCGTCCGGCAGTTCGCGCCGCGGCGCTGGATCGGCTACGTCGTGGCCCTCGCCGCCGTCATCCTCCTCGGCATCGGCGGAGACGCGCTGCTGCCGGCGCTCGTCGGCATCGGTGCCGGAGCGCTGTGGGCCTGGAGCATGCCGGACGAAGGCCCGTCGCGGGCTGGGTTCTGGCCGGCCGTCGCGCTCGCCGCCCTCAGCATCGGAGCCGTGGTCTGGACGGGGCCGAGGAACGGGGCCGGTCTCATCGGCGAGCTCTGGACGCTGCGCTCGCCCTTCGGCGAGGTGTCGTTCGACCTCGCCGTCCTCGCGCTCGGCGCCGGCGTCTTCCTGCTCGAATCTGCCAATCTCGTCGTGCGGGCGGCGCTCGACGGCGAGCACACGTGGCGCCCCGCGGACGTCTCGGAGCCCATCGCGCCGGTCGCCGCTTCGCCGGCGACGCCGGCCGTCGCTTCGCCGGCGACGCCGGCCGTCGCCGCAGGGTCTGGAACCGCGGCTCCTCCGTCGTCCGCCGTGGTCCCCGCCGATCCGCGCCACGGATTCAAAGGGGGCCGCCTGATCGGCCCCCTCGAACGCGTCCTCGTGATGATCCTCACGCTGGCCGCCGCCTACCCGGTCCTCGCCGCGATGCTTGCCGCCAAGGGCATCGTCCGGTTCCCGGAGATCTCCCGCGACGGGGAGACGGGGGCGAGAGCCGAGTACTTCCTGGTCGGCAGCCTGGTGAGCTGGGTCATCGGACTCGGGGCCGCGTTCCTGGTGTGGTGGGCCGCCCACAGCTGACCGCTTCTCGGACGACGCAGGGCGACGGTCGCGCGCTGCTAGCCTGGAGCGCGTGTCAACTCCGCCTCTGACGACCGCGCCGCAGGCGATCGACCCCACGTTCGAGAACGTGTGGGATGAGATCGTGTGGCGTGGCCTCGTCCACGTGTCCACCGACCAGGAGGCGCTGCGCGCCCTGCTCGCGGGAGACCCCGTCACGTATTACTGCGGCTTCGACCCGACGGCACCGAGCCTCCACCTCGGGCACCTCGTCCAGCTGCTGCTGCTCCGCCGCCTCCAGCTCGCGGGGCACAAGCCGCTCGGTCTCGTCGGCGGCTCCACGGGGCTGATCGGCGACCCGCGGCCGACCGCCGAGCGTACGCTCAACACCCGCGAGACCGTCGCGGAGTGGGTCGACCGGCTGCGCGGCCAGGTCGAGCGCTACCTCAGCTTCGAGGGCGAGAACGCGGCCCGCATGGTGAACAACCTCGACTGGACGGCGCCCCTGTCCGCCATCGACTTCCTGCGCGAGATCGGCAAGCACTACCGCGTCGGCACCATGCTGAAGAAGGACGCGGTGGCCGCGCGCCTGAACTCCGATGCGGGCATCAGCTACACCGAGTTCAGCTACCAGATCCTCCAGGGCCTCGACTTCCTGGAGCTCTACCGTCAGTACGACTGCGTGCTGCAGACGGGTGGCTCCGACCAATGGGGCAACCTCACCAGCGGAACGGACCTCATCCACCGCGTGGAGGGGGTCTCGGTGCATGCGATCGGCACGCCGCTGATCACCAACAGCGATGGCACCAAGTTCGGCAAGAGCGAGGGCAACGCGATCTGGATCGATGCGGAGCTCACGAGCCCGTACGCGTTCTACCAGTTCTGGCTCAGCACGGCCGATGCCGACGTGATCGAGCGCCTCAAGGTGTTCACGTTCCTGACCAGGGCCGAGATCGAGGAGTACGCCGAGCTCGTCGCGACCGAGCCGTTCCGCCGCGCCGCACAGAAGCGCCTCGCGCTCGAGGTCGTCGCGACGGTGCATGGCGCCGAGGCGACGGCGGCGGTGATCGCGGCGTCCGAGGCGTTGTTCGGGCAGGGCGATCTGACGACGCTCGACGCGGCGACGCTGCGCACGGCGCTCGACGAACTCCCGCATGCCACGGTCGCCCCCGGCACTCCCGTCGTCGACGCCCTCGTCGCGACCGGACTGGTCTCCAGCCTGTCGGAGGCGCGGCGCGCCATCGCCCAGGGCGGCGTTTCGCTCGACGGCGAACGGGTGGAGGACGATACCGCGACCGTGCGGGGCACCCTCCCGGGAGGGGTGTCGGTCTTGCGTCGCGGCAAGAAGACCCTCGCCGGCGTGTTCCTGGGCTGACCCGGGCTGCGCATGCCGTTCACTCCGAGCCATGCGATCGTCGCTCTGCCGTTCGTGCGGACGCCGCTCGTGCCTGCCGCGATCGCGATCGGAGCGATGACGCCCGACATCTCGCTGTTCCTGCGCAATGTCGGGCTCGATTACGGCTTCCTGCACGATCCGCTCAACCTCGTGTGGACGACGCTGCTCGCCCTCGTGCTCTTCCTGCTCTGGCGGGTGCTGCTGCGCCCGGCCGCGCCCGAGCTGCTGCCGACGTGGGTCGCCGTCCGGCTTCCCGCCGGGTGGGGTGTCCGCGGACTGCGCGCGGTGACCGAGGCACTGAGCCGGGATGATCGACCGCGGTACGCGGCGTGGCGCCCGCTCTACCCCTTCCTGCTCGTGTTCTCAACGATGCTGGGCGTCCTCTCGCACATCTTCTGGGATGCCTTCACGCACGAGTCGCGGTGGGGTGTCGAGCTGCTGCCCGCGCTTGCGGACGGGTGGGGCCCGTTCGACGGCTACAAGTGGCTCCAGTACGGGTCGAGTGCGCTGGGACTGCTGGGACTGGCGATCTGGGCCGCGCTGTGGCTGCGCCGCGCGACACCACGGTCGGACGCACCGGGAAGCCTTCCGGCCGCGCTGCGGATCGCCTGGTGGGCGTCGCTCCCGGTGATCCTCATCGCCGCGTGGGTCGGCGGGCTGCTCGCGTTCGGGCCGCTGTCCGCGGACTTCACGGTGCAGCACCTCGCCTATCGGGTGCTGCCGCCCGCGTGTGCGGTGTGGGGCGTCCTCACCCTGATCCTGTGTGTCGTGCTGGCCGTGCGTCGGCCGCGTTCCGTCGCCTGATTCCGGGGCTTACCAGCGCGGGGCGTCCGAGCCCCAGACGTGAGGCGACGCGAACATCGCACCGGGGATCGCCGGTGCCGCCGTCACGAGCGGGATCCCGTCGACGTCGAAGCGGGCGATGTGGGCCGATGCGTCGACCTCGGGAAGCACCGGCGCGTCAGCCGTCCGAGGCATGCCCAGCAACTCGGCGGCGACTCTCCGGAGCGAGGTCCGCACGACGACGGAGCGTCCGTCGCGCCGGCGCAGGAGCTGGGTGAGGGCGGCGGCCAGGAGGTACCCGGCGCTGTGATCGAGAGCCTGGGCCGGAAGAGTACCTGGCCGGCCACCGTCTCCCTCGATCAGTGCGATGCCGCTCTCCGCTTGGACGAGGCTGTCGAAGCCGGCGCGCTCCGGCTGATCCGTCCCCCAGGCACTGAGCTGTGCGACCAGCAGACCCGGATATCGTTCGACGAGCGCGTCGGGGGAGAGGCCGAGGCGCTCCAGAGCGGCGGGCCGATAGCCGAGCACGATCGCATCGGCGCTCTCGACCAGTTCACGCAGCTCGCGTGCGTGGGCATGGAGCACTGTGGTGCGCTTACCGTGTCCGGTGTCGAGATGCTGCCACGGAAGCTCGGGGAGATGCGGCGGGTCGACCCGGAGGACGTCCGCCCCGAGGAGAGCGAGCGTCCTGGTGCAGACCGGCCCCGCGATGACGCGTGTGAGGTCGAGGATCCGGACGCCGTCGAGGGGAGCGCCCGCGGATGGGTCGCGCGTCGTGGTCCGCTGGAGCCGTCGCCGTCGTGCTTCTGCCTCTTCCGGGACCACGACGTCGACGAGCGGCGAACGCCGCAGAGCGTCGTCCGCTCCCCGGTTCTCGGGGCGGACGGCGACGGCGAGACCGCCGGAGCGAGAGATCCGTGTCACCGCCTCCACGGTGGGCAGGGCCTTGACCGCGCGGGCGACGACCTCCGGCGTGACCGTGTCGTCCAGACCGAGCGCGGTGCGGAGCGCGCGAGCGTGGTGCGGATAGTTGCCGTGCGTCCGGATCCACCCGTCGGCGCTCTCCCAGAAACCGGACAGCGGCGCCCACACCGGCGGGGGAGCCCCGTCCACCCGCAGATGCCTGTCGCTCCGGTAGGCCGTGGCCACCCGGTCGAGGTCGACACGGGCGGGATCGATGCCCGCCGCGATGGTCGCCGCGAGAACGCTGGCGAGTGCGAGGTCGGCGGTCGCGGTCCGCGACGGGAGGGGGACCGTTCCCAGAGCACGGACCGCCGCGGCCGAGGGGAGACGCGCCTCGTCACCACCGATCTCGCGCCACACACGGGCGAGCAGTTCCGCGGCCGCGGAGGAGGGAGCGGAAGCCATGGCGCGATGCTACTCCGCCGTCGACACGACCGGAAACCAGGGCTGACCCGGGAGAATACGGCGAACGAGCAGGGCCGACACGCCCGGGGGTGTGCGCCCGATTTGCCAGACCCCGGGAATCCACGTAACTTATTACTTGTTCGCCCCACAGGGAAGCGGAGAAGCCCAGAGCTTCACCCCCCTCAAGCGGAGAACCACTCCCGATCCAGTCTCACTTGAGAGATTAGGCGCTTGCGTCTAGGATGGGAGATCCACCCCTTCTGCGGCTGTCACCGGCTGCGCGGCGGATTCAATCCGCACGGCGCGCCGATTTGACAAGCGGGTCGGGATGGCTAAGATAGAGAAGTTGCCCTGCGGGCCTGGTTGTGATGGCTGGGTCGTGGGAGCATCCGATCCTTGAGAACTCAACAGCGTGCACTTGTCAAATGCCAAATAACCTCGATTCAGCTTCGGTTGGATGAGATTCCTTTGGATCAAAGACCAACCTCCTTGTGGGGTTGGCAACGGATAGTCAGCAATGATTTATCTCTTTGGTCAGCATCAAACTCGCTGCGTTCCGGTTTTTCCCCGGTTCGTATGCAATTTCTTTTTACGGAGAGTTTGATCCTGGCTCAGGATGAACGCTGGCGGCGTGCTTAACACATGCAAGTCGAACGGTGAACACGGAGCTTGCTCTGTGGGATCAGTGGCGAACGGGTGAGTAACACGTGAGCAACCTGCCCCTGACTCTGGGATAAGCGCTGGAAACGGCGTCTAATACTGGATATGTGACGTGACCGCATGGTCTGCGTTTGGAAAGATTTTTCGGTTGGGGATGGGCTCGCGGCCTATCAGCTTGTTGGTGAGGTAATGGCTCACCAAGGCGTCGACGGGTAGCCGGCCTGAGAGGGTGACCGGCCACACTGGGACTGAGACACGGCCCAGACTCCTACGGGAGGCAGCAGTGGGGAATATTGCACAATGGGCGCAAGCCTGATGCAGCAACGCCGCGTGAGGGATGACGGCCTTCGGGTTGTAAACCTCTTTTAGCAGGGAAGAAGCGAAAGTGACGGTACCTGCAGAAAAAAAGCGCCGGCTAACTACGTGCCAGCAGCCGCGGTAATACGTAGGGCGCAAGCGTTATCCGGAATTATTGGGCGTAAAGAGCTCGTAGGCGGTTTGTCGCGTCTGCTGTGAAATCCCGAGGCTCAACCTCGGGCCTGCAGTGGGTACGGGCAGACTAGAGTGCGGTAGGGGAGATTGGAATTCCTGGTGTAGCGGTGGAATGCGCAGATATCAGGAGGAACACCGATGGCGAAGGCAGATCTCTGGGCCGTAACTGACGCTGAGGAGCGAAAGGGTGGGGAGCAAACAGGCTTAGATACCCTGGTAGTCCACCCCGTAAACGTTGGGAACTAGTTGTGGGGTCCATTCCACGGATTCCGTGACGCAGCTAACGCATTAAGTTCCCCGCCTGGGGAGTACGGCCGCAAGGCTAAAACTCAAAGGAATTGACGGGGACCCGCACAAGCGGCGGAGCATGCGGATTAATTCGATGCAACGCGAAGAACCTTACCAAGGCTTGACATATACGAGAACGGGCCAGAAATGGTCAACTCTTTGGACACTCGTAAACAGGTGGTGCATGGTTGTCGTCAGCTCGTGTCGTGAGATGTTGGGTTAAGTCCCGCAACGAGCGCAACCCTCGTTCTATGTTGCCAGCACGTAATGGTGGGAACTCATGGGATACTGCCGGGGTCAACTCGGAGGAAGGTGGGGATGACGTCAAATCATCATGCCCCTTATGTCTTGGGCTTCACGCATGCTACAATGGCCGGTACAAAGGGCTGCAATACCGTGAGGTGGAGCGAATCCCAAAAAGCCGGTCCCAGTTCGGATTGAGGTCTGCAACTCGACCTCATGAAGTCGGAGTCGCTAGTAATCGCAGATCAGCAACGCTGCGGTGAATACGTTCCCGGGTCTTGTACACACCGCCCGTCAAGTCATGAAAGTCGGTAACACCTGAAGCCGGTGGCCTAACCCTTGTGGAGGGAGCCGTCGAAGGTGGGATCGGTAATTAGGACTAAGTCGTAACAAGGTAGCCGTACCGGAAGGTGCGGCTGGATCACCTCCTTTCTAAGGAGCATCTGACGCTTCGGCGTCCAGAACCCAGATCGAAGGCGCACGTTCTTCGCTGGGAGCTCATGGGTGGAACATTTGACATGGAATCGAGATTGTTTCTCTGATTAGTACGCAGCTTGCTGCAGGAACGTTGGGGGGATGGGTTTCGGTGCCGGCACGCTGTTGGGTCCTGAGGGACCGGATGCGGATCTTTCGGGATCTGGTCTGAACCTCTGGACCTCTTTCTGTTTGTCCCTGTTGGGGGCAGGTGGATGGGGGTTCCGCCCGTACTTTGAGAACTACACAGTGGACGCGAGCATCTTGCAACTGATCTTCGGATTGGTTGCGCAAGATGATCTTAAAGATCATTAGTCAATTTCTGATTCAGTCTTCGGACTGGTCGGGTTTTTGATTCAAACTCATGTGATTTCAAGTCTTTAAGAGCAAACGGTGGATGCCTTGGCATCTGGAGCCGAAGAAGGACGTAGCAATCTGCGATAAGCCTCGGGGAACTGATAAGCAAGTTTTGATCCGAGGGTGTCCGAATGGGGAAACCCCGCTGGGCGGCGTGCCGACCTAGTGACTCCCGCCTGAATATATAGGGCGGGTAGAGGGAACGTGGGGAAGTGAAACATCTCAGTACCCACAGGAAGAGAAAGCAACCGCGATTCCGTTAGTAGTGGCGAGCGAAACCGGATCAGGCTAAACCGAGTGTGTGTGATATCCGGCAGGAGTTGCATATTCGGGGTTGTGGGACTCACCAGTCAGTTCTGCCGAGCTGGCGACGTTACAGAAGCGTATAGACGAACGGTCTTGAAAGGCCGGTCATAGAGGGTGCCAACCCCGTAGTCGAAATGCGTGTTCTGGCGTGGAGAGTATCCCAAGTAGCACGGGGCCCGTGAAATCCCGTGTGAATCTGTCAGGACCACCTGATAAGCCTAAATACTCCCAGATGACCGATAGCGGACAAGTACCGTGAGGGAAAGGTGAAAAGTACCCCGGGAGGGGAGTGAAATAGTACCTGAAACCGTTTGCTTACAAACCGTTGGAGCACCCCTGGTAGGTGTGACAGCGTGCCTTTTGAAGAATGAGCCTGCGAGTTAGCGATATGTGGCGAGGTTAACCCGTGTGGGGTAGCCGTAGCGAAAGCGAGTCTGAATAGGGCGATTCAGTCGCATGTCCTAGACCCGAAGCGAAGTGATCTATCCATGGCCAGGTTGAAGCGACGGTAAGACGTCGTGGAGGACCGAACCCACTTAGGTTGAAAACTGAGGGGATGAGCTGTGGATAGGGGTGAAAGGCCAATCAAACTTCGTGATAGCTGGTTCTCTCCGAAATGCATTTAGGTGCAGCGTTGCGTGTTTCTTGCCGGAGGTAGAGCTACTGGATGGCCGATGGGCCCTACAAGGTTACTGACGTCAGCCAAACTCCGAATGCCGGTAAGTGAGAGCGCAGCAGTGAGACTGTGGGGGATAAGCTTCATAGTCGAGAGGGAAACAACCCAGACCACCAACTAAGGTCCCAAAGCGCGTGCTAAGTGGGAAAGGATGTGGAGTTGCTCTGACAACCAGGAGGTTGGCTTAGAAGCAGCCACCCTTGAAAGAGTGCGTAATAGCTCACTGGTCAAGTGATTCCGCGCCGACAATGTAACGGGGCTCAAGCACGCCACCGAAGTTGTGGCATTGACATTATTGGTAGGCCTTCGTGGTCCAGCCGTGTTGATGGGTAGGAGAGCGTCGTGTGGCCAGCGAAGCGGCGGTGGAAACCAGCCGTGGAGGCTACACGAGTGAGAATGCAGGCATGAGTAGCGAATGACGTGTAGAAACACGTCCTCCGAAAGACCAAGGGTTCCAGGGTCAAGCTAATCTTCCCTGGGTAAGTCGGGACCTAAGGCGAGGCCGACAGGCGTAGTCGATGGACAACGGGTTGATATTCCCGTACCGGCGAAGAACCGCCCAAGCTAATCCAGTGGTGCTAAACGTCCGAGCCTTCACATCGTTGCCTTCGGGTGACACCGTGGAGGGGAGCACGTGACCCCATGCTGGTGCGGTTAGCGTATTAACAGGTGTGACGCAGGAAGGTAGTCCAAGCCAGGCGATGGTTGTCCTGGTGCAAGTGCGTAGGCCGAGTCGTAGGCAAATCCGCGACTCATACAGGCTGAGACACGATGCGGATAAAAAAAGTGGATGATCCTATGCTGCCGAGAAAAGCATCGACGCGAGGTTCTAGCTGCCCGTACCCCAAACCGACTCAGGTGGTCAGGTAGAGAATACCAAGGAGATCGAGAGAATCGTGGTTAAGGAACTCGGCAAAATGCCCCCGTAACTTCGGGAGAAGGGGGGCCTTCGACGTATTAGGACTTGCTCCGAAAGCGTTTGGAGGCCGCAGAGACTAGTGGGTAGCGACTGTTTACTAAAAACACAGGTCCGTGCCAAGTCGCAAGACGATGTATACGGACTGACGCCTGCCCGGTGCTGGAAGGTTAAGAGGACCGGTTAGCCGCAAGGCGAAGCTGAGAATTTAAGCCCCAGTAAACGGCGGTGGTAACTATAACCATCCTAAGGTAGCGAAATTCCTTGTCGGGTAAGTTCCGACCTGCACGAATGGCGTAACGACTTCCCAACTGTCTCAACCGCGAACTCGGCGAAATTGCATTACGAGTAAAGATGCTCGTTACGCGCAGCAGGACGGAAAGACCCCGTGACCTTTACTACAGCTTGGTATTGGTGTTCGGTGTGGCTTGTGTAGGATAGGTGGGAGACTTTGAAGCGGTGACGCCAGTTACCGTGGAGTCATTGTTGAAATACCACTCTGGTCACTCTGGATATCTAACTTCGAACCGTAATCCGGTTCAGGGACAGTGCCTGGTGGGTAGTTTAACTGGGGCGGTTGCCTCCCAAAAAGTAACGGAGGCGCCCAAAGGTTCCCTCAACCTGGTTGGCAATCAGGTGGCGAGTGTAAGTGCACAAGGGAGCTTGACTGTGAGACTGACAGGTCGAGCAGGGACGAAAGTCGGGACTAGTGATCCGGCAGTGGCTTGTGGAAGCGCTGTCGCTCAACGGATAAAAGGTACCTCGGGGATAACAGGCTGATCTTGCCCAAGAGTCCATATCGACGGCATGGTTTGGCACCTCGATGTCGGCTCGTCGCATCCTGGGGCTGGAGTAGGTCCCAAGGGTTGGGCTGTTCGCCCATTAAAGCGGTACGCGAGCTGGGTTTAGAACGTCGTGAGACAGTTCGGTCCCTATCCGCTGCGCGCGTAGGAAGTTTGAGAGGATCTGACCCTAGTACGAGAGGACCGGGTTGGACGAACCTCTGGTGTGTCAGTTGTTCCGCCAGGAGCACCGCTGATTAGCTACGTTCGGGATGGATAACCGCTGAAAGCATCTAAGCGGGAAGCCGGCCTCAAGATGAGACTTCCATACCTTCGGGTGAGAGGCTCCCAGCCAGACTACTGGGTTGATAGGCCAGATGTGGAAGCACGGTAACGTGTGCAGCTGACTGGTACTAATAAGCCGATGACTTGATAACACACCGTTTGTTGGTGCTTGCGTCCACTGAGTGGTTCTCGATGTACGGTCGAGAACTACCTTCAACAATGATTCATCATTGCTTTAGGTTTGATTGAAACATCAATAGTGTTTCGGCGGCCATAGCGTGAGGGAAACGCCCGGTCACATTCCGAACCCGGAAGCTAAGCCTCACAGCGCCGATGGTACTGCAGGGGGGACCCTGTGGGAGAGTAGGACACCGCCGGACTCCTTTTAGTCAAAATGGCCACCCATCGTTGGGTGGCCATTTTGCGTTTACGAGCGAAGAGAACAGGGAGCACCATGCCGGAAGAGGAAGAGCGCCGTCCACGTCGCAATGACGACAGGAAGCAGCGCAACGAACGTCCTTCCGGAGGTCGCCCCGTGTACCGCGACGGCGCTTCTCGTGCCGGCTCCGGTGACCGCAGTCCGCGTCGCGAGGGCGGTTTCAACCGTGACGGTGCTCCGCGTCGTGACTCCGGTGCCCCGCGTCGCGAAGGCGGGTTCAACCGTGACTCCGGTGCGCCGCGTCGTGAGGGCGGGTACAACCGCGATGGTGCTCCGCGTCGTGACTCCGGTGCCCCGCGTCGCGAAGGCGGGTTCAACCGTGACTCCGGTGCGCCGCGTCGTGAGGGCGGGTACAACCGCGATGGTGGTGCGCCGCGTCGTGAGGGCTACAACCGTGATGGTGGTGCTCCGCGTCGCGAGGGCGGGTACAACCGTGATGGTGGTGCTCCGCGTCGTGACTCCGGTGCCCCGCGTCGCGAGGGCGGGTACAACCGTGACTCAGGCGCTCCGCGTCGCGAGGGCGGGTACAACCGTGATGGTGGTGCTCCGCGTCGCGAGGGCGGGTACAACCGTGATGGTGGTGCTCCGCGTCGCGAGGGCGGGTACAACCGTGATGGTGGTGCGCCGCGTCGTGACGGCGGCTTCAACCGTGGCGGGGCTCCGCGTCGTGAAGGCGGGTACAACCGTGATGGTGGCGCCCCGCGTCGCGAGGGCGGGTACAACCGTGACTCCGCACCGCGACGGGAAGGCGGCTTCGATCGAGAGCGGGGGAGTGACCGGTCCCGGTCCTTCCCGCAGCGTGGCGGCGCCGGGCGTGAGCGTCCGGCGAATGCGGCGAACGAGCGGCCGCGGTTCGACGAGCCTCGCGTCCCCGACGAGGTCACGGCGCGTGATCTGCATGCTTCCGCGCGCAATGAGCTGAAGACGCTGAGCAAGGAGAACGCTGAGTTTGTCGCGCGGCACCTGGCCATGGCGTCCCGGCTGATCGAGGAGGACCCGGCCCTGGCCCACGAGCACGCGCTGGCGGCCTCCCGCCGGGCCGGCCGTATCGCGATCGTTCGGGAGACCCTCGGCATCACCGCCTATGCGACGGGCGACTTCGCGCTCGCACTCCGCGAGCTGCGCACCTACCGCCGGATCTCCGGCAAGGACGACCAGATCGCCCTCATGGTCGACAGTGAGCGCGGCATCGGACGCCCCGACCGCGCCCTCGAGACCGGCCGGGCTGTCGACCGCTCGGCTCTCCCCACGCCGGTACGGGTGGCCCTCGCCATCGCGATGTCCGGCGCGCGGCTCGACCAGGGCGATCTGGAGTTGGCGCTCGGGGAGCTCGAGATTCCGGAGCTCGACCCCGACCGGGCCTTCGAGTGGAGTCCTGCGCTGTTCGCGGCGCGGGCTGCCGTTCTGGAAGACCTGGGGCGGACGGACGAGGCGGAGTTCTGGGCGCACCGCGCCGAGGTCGCCGCCGAGGCGCTCGGTATCGACGAAGCCGGTGACGAGGAGATCTACGTCGAGGACGGCCTGATCGAAGACGAGCTCAACGAGGGTGCTTCTTCTGACGAGGGTGCTTCTTCTGATGAGGGTGCTTCTTCTGATGAGGGTGCTTCTTCTGACGAGGGTGCTTCTTCTGATGAGGGTGCTTCTTCTGATGAGGGTGCTTCTTCTGATGAGGGTGCTTCTTCTGATGAGGGTGCTTCTTCTGATGAGGATGCGCCTGACGTCGCGGCACCCGCTGACCTCGACGGAACCTCTGAGCCCGTGGAGCCGTCCATCGAGGACGAGGTGCGCGAGCTGCTCGGCGAGGACGAGACGGAGGACGACGCGCCGTCCGCATCCGACAAGCCGGAGGCGTAGGTGGGTCTTTTCACACGGAAGCGCCCGTCGGGCCGTACGCCGCTCGACGGTGTGGACACCGTCCTCGCCGACCTCGACGGCGTCGTCTACTCAGGACCCGGTGCTCTGCCTCACGCGGTGGAAAGTCTGAACGCGGCGGCTCACGCGGTGCGGCTCGGCTACATCACGAACAACGCCTCCCGCACCGACGCGTCCGTGGCCGCGCACCTCACGAGCCTCGGGCTCGAGGTCGCCCCGCGAGACGTCGTCACCAGCCCGCAGGCCGCGATGCGACTGCTCTCCGGGATCGTCCCCGCGCCCGCGACCATCCTCGTGGTCGGCGGCGACGGCCTCGTCGACGAGGTGCAGAAGGCCGGCTACACCGTCACGCGCAGCGCGGAAGACGCGCCGCAGGCGGTGGTACAGGGTTTCGCGCCCGAGGTGGCCTGGACGGACCTCGCCGAAGCGGCGTTCGCCCTCAAGGTCCCCGAGGACGAGGGCGGAATACCCTGGATCGCCACGAACACGGACTGGACGATCCCGCGCGAGCGGGGTGTCGCGCCCGGCAACGGCACCCTCGTCTCGGCTGTGCATACCGCGATCGGTCGACTGGCGACGGTCGCCGGCAAGCCGGAGACCCCGATCTTCGAGGAGGCGCTGGCTCGCTTCGGTGCCGCGAAGGCGCTGTTCATCGGCGACCGTCTCGACACCGACATCATGGGTGCCAGCCGTGCGGGCATCGACTCCGCGCTGGTGCTCACCGGAATCGATCGGCCGAAGCACGTCCTCGCCGCTCCGGAGGGCTCCCGACCGACGTACATCCTCGGCGATCTGCGCGGGCTGCACGAGACCTACCCGCAGCCGATCGTCACCGACGGCATCTTCGACGTGAACGGTGCCGCCGTCCGCGTCCATGGCGCCGACGTCGAGATCCTGGCGGAATCGGGCGAGCAGCTCGACCTCCTCCGTGCCGGCGCCGCGGCCATCTGGGCTTCGGGCACCCCGGTGTTCGTCCTCCGCGTTCCGGAGCGGCTGTACGCGGACCCGTTCCACCGTCCGTGAGCCACGCGTGGCGCCGTCTTCCGTCGGCGGCGCCGCGTACAGTGGAAGGGTGAGCGACGAGACGACGACCAGCGCGCCGACGGATGGCCTGTGGAGCCGCCTGCGCCTGATCGAGGGTCAGCCGCTCACCGCGCGGGCCGAGGCGTACTCCGCCCTGCACGATGAACTCTCGCGTCGTCTCGAGAGCGGCTCCCGGCACGACCAGCGGGAGACCCCGGGATCACGATGACGCGACTCGACGCCGCCCTCGCGTCCCGAGGACTCGCCCGTTCGCGCACCCACGCTGCCACCCTCATCGCCGAGGGGCTTGTGAGTGTCGACGGCCGCCCGGTCGTCAAAGCCTCGACTCCGGTCGATGAGGGCAGCACGATCACGGTCGACGGCGCCGACCACTACGTCAGCCGCGCCGCGCACAAGCTCATCGCCGGCCTCGACGGCTTCGACGTCCCGGTGAAGGGCCGACTCGCTCTCGACATGGGCGCTTCCACCGGGGGCTTCACCCAGGTGCTCCGGGAGCGCGGCGCTCGGCGCGTGCTCGCGGTGGATGTGGGTCACGGTCAGCTCGCGCCGTCGATCGCAGCGGATCCCGGCGTCACCGCCGTCGAGGGATTCAACGTCCGGTACATGTCGCCGGAGATCGTGACGGAGGCGACGGGCGAGTCCTCGGCTCCCGATCTCGTGGTGGGTGATCTCTCCTTCATCTCGCTCGAACTCGTGCTCCCCGCAGTGGTCGCCGTGGCCGCCCCGGGGGCCGACGTGCTGCTGCTCGTCAAACCGCAGTTCGAGGTCGGCCGGACGGCCGTGCGCGGCGGTCTCGTGACCGACCCCGCGACCCGGGCCGACGCCGTGGCCCGCGTGGTGTGGAGCGCATGGGACGCGGGGTTGGGGATGTCGGGGATCCTTCCTTCCCCGATCCTGGGAACCCACGGCAATGCGGAGTATCTCGTCCACCTCGTGCCGGGCGGCGGCAGCAATCCGACAGAATGGATGGACACCATCAACCGGCTGGCAGGGGGACGATGAACGAGCGCAGGATCCTGGTCGTCGCCCACGCGGGCCGCGTCGACACCGTCGCGGCCGCCCGTCGGGTGATCGATGCCCTCCGGGGTGCGGGAGTGCGTCCCGTGCTGGCGGCCGACGACCACGCCGAGCTCACCGCGGTCGACCCGTTCTTCGCGGACGTCGAGGTGCTGGATGTCTCCGCCGGTTCGGCATCCCTCGAACTCGCGATCGTCCTCGGCGGCGACGGTACGATCCTGCGCGCGGCGGAACTCGTCCGCGACAGCGGCGCTCCGGTGCTCGGCATCAACATGGGGCACGTCGGCTTCCTCGCCGAGATCGACCGTGACGACATGGACGACGCGATGCGACGCGTCATCGCCCGTGACTACGAAGTCGAGGAGCGCCTGGCGCTGTCGGTGCGCGTGAAGGATGCCTCAGGCGACGTCGTCTTCGAGACCTGGGCCCTGAACGAGGCCACCGTCGAGAAGGCGAGCCGGGAGCGCATGATCGAGGTGGTGCTCGAGATCGATGGGCGGCCGCTGTCGAGCTTCGGCTGCGACGGCATGGTCATCTCGACCCCGACGGGCTCGACCGCCTACAACTTCTCCGCCGGCGGCCCGGTGATCTGGCCCACCGTGGAGGCCATCGCGGTCGTCCCGCTGTCGGCCCACGCCCTCTTCGCGAAGCCCCTCGTCGTCAGCCCCGACGCGGCGGTGGCGATCGAGATGCTGGAGCGGACCGACGGCTCCGGCATCCTCTGGTGCGACGGTCGCCGTTCGCACGACCTCCCGCCGGGGGCTCGCGTCGTCGTGCGGCGTTCCTCGCGACCGGTCCGGCTCGCGCGACTTCACCCCACCGCGTTCACGAATCGTCTCGTGCGCAAGTTCCAGCTCCCCGTCGAGGGATGGCGCGGACAGGAGCGGAGGAGCGAGGCATGATCGAGGAGATGCGCATGCAGGGGCTCGGCGTGATCGCCGATGCCGTCCTGCCGCTCGGTCCCGGTTTCACGGCCATCACCGGGGAGACCGGCGCGGGCAAGACGATGGTCGTCACCGGGCTCGGGCTGCTCCTCGGGCAGCGTGCCGACTCCGGCGCGGTGCGCAAGGGCGCGGCGCAGGCGTCCGTCGCGGGCGTGTGGATCGTGCCGGAGACCGGCGAGGTCGCCGACATCGTGGCCGAGGCCGGGGGAGAGCTGGAGCCGGCCGGAGCCGGGACGGCCGAACTGTACGTCTCGCGCACCCTCAGCGCCGAGGGCCGCAGTCGCGCGAGCGTCGGCGGGCGGGCCGCGCCGGCTGGGGTGCTGTCCTCGCTCGCGGACGAGCTCATCGTCGTGCACGGACAGTCCGAGCAGCTGCGGCTGCGCTCGGCCGCCGCGCAGCGCGACGCCCTCGACCGCTTCGGCGGCGAACCGATCGCCCGGGCGCTGGAGGAGTACCAGGCCGCGTTCGAGCGCTGGCGAACGCTCGACGCCGAGATCATCGACATCACCGCGAACCGTGACCGGCGTGCCGAGGAGGCCGCCCGGCTGCGGGAGGACCTCGCCCTGATCGAGGCGACCGCCCCCGAGGAGGGCGAGGACGAGGAGCTGACGGCTCGTGCCGAGCGCCTCGCGAACGCGGAGGAACTCCGCGTCGCCGCCGCCTTGGCCCACGGAGCCCTCTCGAACGAGGAGGGCGAGCCCGATGCCTCGGCGCTGGTCGCAGAAGCGCGCCGAGCGATCGAGCGCGTGTCCGACCCGAAGCTCGCGGAGGTCGCGGAGACCCTGGCAGACATCGGCTACCGCATTGCCGACGCCGCCGGCGTGCTCTCCGGCTTCCTCGCCGACCTCGACGAGTCCGGTCCGCACGAGCTGGCCGCCGTCGAGGAGCGCCGGGCCGCGCTCGGCGTCCTCATCCGTCAGCACGGCTCGCTGGCGGAGGCCCTGGCGCTGTGGCAGACCGGATCCGCGCGGCTGGCCGAACTCGACGACGACGGGGAGCGTCTGGAACGTCTCACCGCCGAGCGCGACGCGGCCAGGACGGAACTCGACGCCCGCGCCGACGCCCTCACCGCTGCCCGGAGCGAGGCGGCCGTCCGGCTCGGCGAGGCCGTGACCACTGAGCTGCACGCGTTGGCCATGCCGGATGCGCGCCTCGACGTCTCCGTGTCTCCGGGCGCCGAGAGCACGCACGGACGCGACGACGTCGCCATCCTGCTCGCCCCGCATCCCGGTGCCGAACCCCGCTCCGTCGCCAAGGGGGCTTCCGGGGGTGAGCTGTCTCGGGTGATGCTCGCGATCGAAGTGGTGATCGCGGCGACCGATCCGGTGCCGACCTTCGTCTTCGACGAGGTCGACGCGGGCATCGGCGGCGCCGCGGCCATCGAGGTCGGCCGGCGACTCGCCCGACTCGCCGAGAAGTCGCAGGTGATCGCCGTCACCCATCTCGCGCAGGTGGCCGCCTTCGCGAACAACCACCTCACCGTCGTGAAATCGCACGACGGCGCCGTCACCGCCTCCAGCGTGCGGCGGCTTGACGGGGAGGAGCGCGAGGCCGAGATGGCTCGCCTGCTCTCCGGACTCGCGGACTCCGATGCCGCACTCACCCACGCCCGTGAGCTTCTCAGCCTCGGCGTCTGAACGAACTGTTAGGATAGAAGCCCGTGATGAACTCTTCTTCTGCGGGGCCCAAGAACGACACGACCAAGCACATCTTCGTGACTGGTGGTGTCGTTTCGTCTTTGGGCAAGGGGCTCACCGCGGCCAGCCTGGGCAACCTCCTGACCGCCCGCGGACTGCGCGTGGTCATGCAGAAGCTCGACCCGTATCTGAACGTCGATCCGGGCACCATGAACCCGTTCCAGCACGGTGAGGTCTTCGTCACCGACGACGGCGCGGAGACCGACCTCGACATCGGACACTACGAGCGCTTCCTCGACATCAACCTGTCCGAGGCGGCCAACGTCACCACCGGCCAGATCTACTCGCAGGTGATCGCGCGCGAGCGTCGCGGCGAGTACCTCGGCGACACGGTGCAGGTCATCCCGCACATCACCGACGAGATCAAGCGACGCATGCGGCTGCAGGCGACGGAGGACCCGCGTCCCGACGTGATCATCACGGAGGTGGGCGGCACCGTCGGTGACATCGAGTCGCAGCCCTTCCTCGAGTCCGCTCGCCAACTGCGCCACGAGCTCGGCCGCGACAACGTGTTCTTCGTGCACGTCTCGCTGGTGCCGTTCATGGGCGCCTCCGGCGAGCAGAAGACCAAGCCGACCCAGCACTCCGTCGCGGCCCTCCGCCAGGTCGGCATCCAGCCCGACGCCCTGGTGCTCCGCAGCGACCGTCCCGTGAGTGCGAGCAACCGCAACAAGATCGCCCTCATGTGCGACGTCGACGTCGAGGGCGTCATCAACACCGTCGACCTGCCGAGCATCTACGACATCCCCTCCACTCTCAACGAGCAGGGTCTGGATTCCTACATCGTGCGCCGCCTCGGCCTCGACCAGAAGGCGGCCGACGTCGACTGGACGCGCTGGAGCAAGGTGCTGCACGCGGTGCACAACCCCAAGCACGAGGTCACCATCGGTCTCGTCGGCAAGTACATCGACCTGCCCGATGCCTACCTGTCCGTGACGGAGGCCCTCAAGGCGGGCGGCTTTGCACAGGAGACCAAGGTCAACATCCGCTGGATCCCGTCCGACCTCTGCGAGACGCCCGAGGGCGCGCAGGAGCAGCTCGCGGAGCTGGACGGCATTTGCGTGCCCGGTGGCTTCGGCATCCGCGGCATCGAGGGGAAGCTGGGCGCGCTGAAGTTCGCGCGTGAGCAGGGCATCCCGACCCTCGGCCTCTGCCTGGGGCTGCAGTGCATGGTCATCGAGTACGCCCGCGACGTGGCCGGGATCGCGGGAGCCTCGTCCAGCGAGTTCGACCCGGACACCGCGGAGCCCGTCATCGCGACGATGGCCGAGCAGATCGAGATCCTCGACGGCGGCGACTTGGGCGGCACCATGCGTCTCGGCCTCTACCAGGCGGCTCTCGCCGAGGGCTCGCTGGCCCGCGAGGTCTACGGCGCCGCAGAGGTGTCCGAGCGTCACCGCCACCGCTACGAGGTGAACAACGCCTACCGCGATCGCCTGTCGGAGGCGGGTCTGGTGTTCTCGGGCCTCAACCCGGAGCTGGACCTCGTCGAGTTCGTCGAGCTGCCGCGCGACGTGCACCCGTACTACATCGCCACCCAGGCGCACCCGGAGCTGCGTTCGCGTCCGACCGATCCGCACCCGCTGTTCCGCGGGCTCGTCGGCGCGGCCATCGCCCGCCACCGCGCGAGCGAGCTGTTCGACGTGCCCGTCGATGAGTGAGTCGGAGGCACCGGCGGTGGACGAGTCGCTGCGCGATGAACCCTTCGAGCCGGAGGTCGTGAGCAGCGACCTCGTGTACGAAGGCTACGTCTGGGACGTGCGTTCCGACCGTGTGCGGTACGGCGACGGCGAGATCGTTCGGCAGTACGTCGCGCACCCCGGCGCTGTCGCGGTCCTCGCGCTGGACGACGAGGGGCGGGTGCTGCTCATCCAGCAGTACCGCCACCCCATCCGCCACCGGGACTGGGAGCTGCCGGCCGGCCTCCTCGACATCGAGGGGGAGGAGCCGATGGCAGCCGCCCGCCGCGAGCTGGCGGAGGAGGCCGACCTCGTCGCCGCGCACTGGGAGCCGCTGGTGTCGTCGTGGACGACGCCGGGCGGCAACGACGAGCTGATCCGGGTGTTCCTCGCGACCGGGCTCTCCGCTGCCGAGACCGCGCACGACCGCGAGGACGAGGAGGCGGACATCCGCCTCGCCTGGGTGCCGCTGACCGAGGCGGTCGACGGGGTGATGGAGGGGCGTCTTCGCAACGGCATCCTCTCCATCGGCGTGCTGGCCGCGGCGCAGAGGCTGCGCGACCGGGGCTGAGGATGCTGCTCGAGCGCGCCCTCGACGCGTACCTGCGTCACGTGACGATCGAGCGCGGACTCAGCGCCCATACGATCGCCGCCTATCGTCGCGACCTCGAGTTCTACCGCGAGTGGCTGGAGGCGGAGGGCATCTCCGACACCGCGGACGTCACGTCCGCGGTCGTCGACCGGTTCATCGCGGACCGCGCGTCGGCGGAGCCGGCCCCGGCAGCGACGAGTCTCGCGCGCCTGCAATCCTCGGTGCGCGGGTGGCATCGCTTCCTCGCCAGAGAGGGCATCGAGGCGGACGATCCGACCGGACGGCTCCGCCCGCCGAAGACCCCGCGCCGACTGCCGAAAGCCCTCACGATCGACCAGGTGGAGCGGCTGCTCGCGGCACCGTCGGCGGAGGAACCCCTCGGCATCCGCGATCGGGCGCTGCTGGAGCTCCTCTACGCGACCGGCGCCCGGGTGTCGGAGGCCGTCGGTCTCGACGTGGACGACATGGCGCACGGCGAGGTGCTGCGCCTCCGGGGCAAAGGGTCGAAGGAGCGCATCGTCCCGGTCGGGTCGTACGCCCGTGCCGCCGTCGACGCGTATCTCACGCGCGTCCGTCCCGACCTCGCGGCGAAGGGACGTGCGTCGGCCCGGCTCTTCCTCGGTGCACGCGGCGCCCCGCTCTCCCGGCAGAGCGCCTGGCTGGTGATCCGTTCCGCCGCCGACCGTGCGCAGCTCACTGCCGAGGTCTCCCCGCACACGCTGCGGCATTCGTTCGCGACCCATCTCCTGCAGGGCGGTGCCGATGTGCGCGTGGTGCAGGAGCTACTGGGACACTCCTCGGTCGCGACGACGCAGATCTACACTCACGTCTCGGTGGACGCCTTGCGCGACATCTACGCGACCTCGCATCCTCGGGCACGCTGATCGCGAGCAGATACCCGGCTGGTGCGGAGACCGCCCGCCGCGCGCCGGGCCGGCCGGAGAACGCATGGCGGATACAATCGAGCAAGCACGAAGGAGCAGGAGAACCGGTGGCTGAGAAAGTGGCGAAGTCCAGGGCGAAGGCGCAGAAGGCCGACGACACCCCCATGGGACCCACTGGCCGTCCGTATCAGGGCTTTCCGATCCCGGCGCCGCTGAAGTCGCACGGCCCGGCACGCATCATCGCCCTCTGCAACCAGAAGGGCGGCGTCGGCAAGACGACGACCTCCATCAACCTCGCCGCGGCCTTGGCGGAATACGGCCGCAAGGTGCTCGCGGTGGACTTCGACCCACAGGGCGCGCTGTCCGCGGGCCTCGGCATCCAGACGCACGACGTCCCGACGGTCTACGACCTCCTGCTCGACACGAAGCGCGATGCGCACGATGCGATCGTGCACTCGAACGTGCCAGGACTCGACGTCCTCCCCGCGAACATCGACCTCTCGGCCGCGGAGGTGCACCTGGTCAACGAGGTCGCCCGTGAGACCATCCTCGCCCGCGTCCTGCGACAGGTGGCGGGGGAGTACGACGTGATCCTCATCGACTGCCAGCCGTCGCTCGGCCTGCTGACCGTCAACGCCCTGACGGCCGCGCACGGCGTCATCATCCCGCTCGAATGCGAGTTCTTCGCCCTGCGCGGTGTCGCGCTCCTCATCGAGACCATCGACAAGGTCCGCGACCGCCTCAACCCGTCCATCGAGATGGACGGGCTCCTGGCGACCATGTACGACCCGCGCACGCTGCACTCGCGCGAGGTGCTCGAGCGCGTGGTGGAGGCGTTCGGCGACGATGTGCTGGAGACCGTGATCGGCCGTACCGTGAAGTTCCCGGATGCGTCGGTCTCGGGGGTCCCGATCACCGAGTTCGCTCCGGAGCACGCGGCCGCACAGGCATACCTGCGGCTGGCCAGGGAGCTGGTCGCCCGTGGCGCCGTCGCCTGACGAGCTCGGAACCGCCGAGCTCCCGGCACCCGCCGAAGCCGTCGACGCTGCGGAGGCTGTCCCCGCCGACGATGCCGCCGGGTTCCGGGTCTCGCTGACGAACTTCGACGGTCCGTTCGATCTCCTGCTCACCCTCATCTCGAAGCACGAGATGGACATCACCGAGGTGTCGTTGAGTGCCGTCACCAACGAGTTCATCGCGTACCTCGCCGACCTGGAGGACGAAGAGGAGCTGGACCAGGCGTCCGAATTCCTCGTCGTCGCGGCGACCCTGCTCGACATGAAGGTGGCGGGGCTGCTGCCGCAGGGTGAGCTCGTCGACGCCGAGGCCGTCGCTCTGCTGGAGGCCCGTGACCTGCTGTTCGCCCGGCTGCTGCAGTACCGGGCGTTCAAGGAGGTGTCGGCGTGGTTCGCGCGGTGCCTGCAGCGAGAGGACCGGCGTCATGTGCGGGCGGTGCCGCTGGAGGAGAAACACCGGAAGCAGACGCCCGAGCTGGTCTGGTCGCTCACGGCCGACGATTTCGCGGCGGTGGCGCTCCTGGCCTTCGCGCCGAAGGAGATCCCGCACGTCGGGCTCGACCACCTGCATGCGCCGCTGGTCAGCATCCGCGAGCAGGCCGCGATCGTCGTCACACTGCTGCGCGGTACCGAGTCGCTGAGCTTCCGCGAGCTCGTCGCCGGCGTCACCGAGCCCGGCATCGTCGTGGCCCGCTTCATCTCGGTGCTGGAGCTGTACCGGCACGCGGCGCTGTCCTTCGAACAACTGGAACCGCTCGGGGAGCTCACGCTCCGCTGGGCAGCCGACTCCTGGTCGGACGAGACACTGGCGACCCTGGGGGCCGACTATGACCGATGATGTGACCGCGCCCGACACCGAGCTCCGCGACGGCTCCGACACCGTGACGGGCGCCGGTCTCCCACTCAGCGAGCGCGTGGAGGCCATCCTCTTCATCGTGGACGAGCCGATCGGCCTGGTGGCCCTCGCCGCGGCGGTCGGCGCTCCGGTGCCCGCCGTACGGCAGACCGTGGAGTCGCTGGTCGAGGACTACGACGGGCGGGGCGCGGGGCCGCGGCGCGGGTTCGAGCTGCGGGAGGTCGGCGGCGGCTGGCGGCTCTACGTCCGCGAGGACCTCGACCCGGTCGTCGCGGAGTTCGTCGGTGGTCAGGCTCCGGCCCGGCTCTCGCAGGCGGCGTTGGAGACGCTCGCGGTGATCGCGTACAAGCAGCCCGTCACCCGGAGCCAGGTCGCCTCGATCCGCGCGGTCAACGTCGATTCCGTGGTCCGTACGCTCCTCGCGCGCGGGCTGATCACCGAACTGTTCGCCGACTCCGAGACCGGGGCGATCAACTACGGCACGACCGATGCGCTCCTCCAGCATCTCGGCATCAACTCTCTGGACGAGCTTCCGCCGATCTCGCCGCTCCTGGATGACGGCGCCGACGGCTTCGACGAAGGGACGGTCCGATGACCACCGACGCCCACGATTCCGCGGCCCCCGAGGGCGTGCGACTGCAGAAGGTGCTGGCGGCTGCCGGCGTCGCCTCTCGACGCGTCGTCGAGCAGTACATCGTCGAGGGACGCATCCGCGTGAACGGCCAGACGGTCACCGAACTCGGTCGCCGCATCGACCCGGAACGCGACCTGGTCGACGTCGACGGCACCGCGGTGCAGCTCGACGTGTCCAAGCGCTATGTGATGCTGAACAAGCCGACCGGCGTGGTCAGCAGCATGCGCGATGAGAGCGGCCGTCCTGACCTCCGGCGCTTCACGAAGGACTACGACGAGCGGCTGTACAACGTCGGCCGCCTGGACGCCGAGACCAGCGGTCTGCTGCTGCTCACCAACGACGGCGAACTCGCGCATGTCCTCGCGCACCCGTCGTTCGGCGTTACCAAGGTCTACATCGCGAAGGTCGAGGGGACGGTGACCGCGCAGACCATCTCGATGCTCACCAAGGGCATCGAGCTGGAAGACGGCCCCATCGCCGCCGACAAGGCCCGGCTGCTGGACACCTCCCGCGGGTCGAGCCTCGTCGAGCTCACGCTCCACTCAGGACGCAACCGGATCGTGCGCCGCATGATGGCCGCGGTCGGGCATCCCGTCACGGAACTCGTGCGGCGCCAGTTCGGTCCGCTGCACCTGGGAACCCTCCCGGCGGGTCGGACGCGGGAACTGAGTAAAATCGAACTCGGCGCGCTGTTGACCCTCGCGCGCCGCGAATCCGGTGTCGCCGCGGCGCCAGGCGAGCAGGAGACCGAATGACCCAGACGACGAGTGCGCCCGCGGCGCGGAAGGCCGGTGCCGTCGCGCCCCGCCTGTCCGGCACCGTGCGCATCGTCGGCGCCGGGCTGCTCGGCGCCAGCGTCGGTCACGCCCTCCGCGCGAAGGGCATCGACGTCGTCCTCACGGATGCGTCCCCGGCGCAGTTGCGGCTCGCCGTCGACTACGGGGCTGGACGTCTCCCGCAGGATGACGACGCCCCTGTGCTCATCGTCGTCGCCGTGCCGCCGGATGTGACGGCCGACGTGATCCAGGCCGAGCTCGAGCGCTACCCCGACGCCGTCGTGACGGATGTCGCGAGTGTGAAGTTGGAGCCCTTCCGGACGCTCCGGGAGCGCGGAGTGGACCTCGCCCGCTACATCGGCTCGCACCCCCTCGCCGGTCGGGAGCGCGGCGGTGCGATCTCCGCCCGGGCCGACCTGTTCATCGGACGGCCGTGGGTCGTGTGCCGCGACGAGGACACCTCTGCGCGAGACCTCGCGCTGGTCGAGGCGCTGGCTCTGGATGTCGGCGCGATGCCGCTGGAGATGACCCCCGAGGAGCACGACCGCTCCGTCGCCCTCACCTCGCACGTGCCTCAGGTCGTCGCGAGCCTCCTTGCCGGGCGTCTCGCCGGGGCCGAGGAGGGCGCACTCCGCCTGGCCGGGCAGGGTGTGCGGGACACGACGCGCATCGCCGCCTCTGCCCCCGAGCTCTGGGTGCAGATCCTCGGCGCCAACGCCGGCCCCGTGGTCGAGATCCTCGACGCCCTCGCAACGGATCTGAGTGAGGTCGCCGATGCGCTCCGCGCGCCCGGCGCCCCCGGTGCCCGTCGCGTCCTGGCGGAGACCATCCGCCAGGGTAACGACGGCGTCGAACGACTCCCCGGCAAGCACGGACAGAACCGACGCTTCGAGACACTGGTCGTCATGGTCGACGACACCGCCGGCCAGCTCGGCCGCCTGTTCGGCGAGCTCGGCGAGCTGGGCGTGAACGTCGAGGACCTGCGGCTGGAGCATTCTCCCGGCGCGCAGTTCGGCCTCGCCGAGATCAGTGTCGACCCCGCGGCGCTGCACGGCGCGATCACCGGGCTCCAGGAACGCGGCTGGCGCATCGCAGGGAACACCAATGACTGACACCTCCACCGTCTCCGCCACGAAGTTCATCGCCATCGACGGGCCCGCCGGGTCCGGCAAGTCGAGCGTCTCCAAGGCGATCGCGCGCCGCGAGGGCTTCGGCTATCTCGACACGGGATCCGCGTATCGGGCCCTCGCATGGCACGTGCTCGATCGCGGAGCGGACACCGACGACGCCGAGGCCGTGCGTGCTGCGGCCGCCGAGTTCCCGGTCCGCCTCGGCCTCGACCCGGACGACCGCACCGTGCGCGTGGGCGACGTCGACGTGACGGAGGCGATCCGCGAGCCGCGCGTGTCCGGTGCCGTGAGCGGCGTGGCCCGCGTGCCCGAGGTGCGCAGTCAGGTCAACGAGCTCTTCCGGGCGCTGGTCGCCGAGGCGCCGTATCCGGCCGTCGTCGTCGAAGGACGCGATATCACGACCGTGGTGGCCCCGGACGCGCCGGTCCGCATCCTGCTGACCGCGGCGCCTGAGGTACGGGCTGCTCGCCGTGCGGGAGAGCTCGCGGGCGAGAACGCCGCCGCCGTCGCGGCGGCTCTCCACAAGCGCGACGCCTCCGACAGCGCCGTCGTCGACTTCCTCAACGCCGCCGAGGGCGTGGAGGTCGTCGATTCGACCGCACTCGATTTCCCCCAGACCATCGACGCCGTCCTTTCGGTGATCGAACGACTCCGAGGAGCAGACCGTGGCTGACGACGAATACGAAGGCGGTCCCGACCAGCTCGCCGAGAAGCTCGAGCAGATCGACGACCAGCTGGCCGAGCAGCGCGCGGAGACCCTGCGCGCCGGACTCGCCGACTACGAGCTCGACGACGAGGACGCCGCGCTCCTCGCCGGGGTGGCTCTCGGTGAGGACGGCATCGAGTTCCTGCCGGCGCTCCCCGTGGTGGCGATCGTGGGACGGCCGAACGTCGGCAAGTCTGCGCTCGTGAACCGCATCCTCGGCCGTCGTGAGGCTGTCGTGGAGGACACCCCGGGTGTGACCCGTGACCGTGTCACGTACAAGGCCGAGTGGAACGACCGTCGGTTCACCCTCGTCGACACCGGCGGGTGGGAGCCGGACGCCCGCGGCATCGATCGTTCGGTCGCGGCGCAGGCCGAGGTCGCGATCGACCTGTCCGATGTCGTCCTGTTCGTCGTCGACGCCATGGTGGGCGCCACCTCGACCGACGAGCACGTCGTGAAGCTGCTGAGGAAGAGCGGCAAGCCGGTCTTCCTCGTCGCCAACAAGATCGACGACGCTCGTCAGGAGCCGGAAGCGGCCGCCCTCTGGAACCTCGGTCTCGGGGAGCCGCACCCGGTGTCCGCGATCCACGGTCGCGGTGTGGCCGACCTGCTCGACGCCGTGCTGGAGAAGCTGCCGGAGATCTCCGCGGTGGCGAAGCAGGAGATCGGCGGTCCGCGCCGCGTCGCGATCCTGGGGCGTCCGAACGTGGGCAAGTCCTCGCTGCTGAACAAGGCCGCGGGGGAGGAGCGCGTCGTCGTCAACGATCTCGCCGGCACGACTCGCGACCCCGTGGACGAAGTCGTGGAGCTGGGCGGCAAGATGTGGCGCCTCGTCGACACGGCCGGTATCCGCCGCCGCGTGCACATGGCGCAGGGCGCGGACTTCTATGCGTCGCTGCGTACCTCGGCGGCGCTGGAGAAGGCCGAGGTCGCGATCGTCGTCCTCGACGTGTCGGAGTCGATCAGCGAGCAGGACGTGCGGATCATCGACCTCGTGCTCGAGTCGGGTCGCGCGCTCGTCCTGGCGTTCAACAAGTGGGATCGCCTCAACGACGACGACCTGGAGAACGCCGACCGCCGCCGCTACCTGGAGCGCGAGATCGAGCAGGACCTCGCCCACGTGGCCTGGGCCCCGCGAGTCAACATCTCGGCGAAGACCGGCCGTCACCTCGACAAACTCGTCCCGGCGCTGGAGATGGCGCTGGAGAACTGGGACCGCCGGATCCCCACGGGCAAGTTCAACGCGTTCCTCGCCGAACTCGTCGCCGAGCACCCGCACCCCGTCCGTGGCGGGAAGCAGCCGCGCATCCTCTTCGGCACGCAGGCCTCGACCCGCCCGCCGACATTCGTGCTGTTCACGACCGGCTTCCTCGACCCGGGCTACCGTCGGTTCATCCAGCGCCGGCTGCGGGAGCTCTACCCGTTCGAGGGCACGCCGATCGTCATCAACATGCGCGTGCGGGAGCGTCGCCAGCGCTGAGTCGTTGCCGCGCATGTCGCGGTGGTGGCGCCGGAGCCCCGATGCTGTGAAAAGCTGAGGGGGTGACTGTCGTACCTCCTGCCGCCGGTGAACCGCGTCGCCCCGAGGGGCCTCGCGATCCGGGCGACGCCTGGGTGGTGGCGGCGACGGGCGAGCGGTACTGGGGGCGCTTCGGTGCCGCCGGTCTCCTCGCCGTTGACCCGAAGCGCGGGATCCTGCTGCAGCATCGCGTGGCGTGGAGCCACTTCGGCGGCACCTGGGGCCTGCCGGGGGGAGCGCTGCACGAGGGTGAGGCAGCCATCGTCGGTGCCGTACGGGAGGCGCAGGAGGAGGCCGGGGTGCCGGACGGCGCGGTGCGGCCGCGTTTCACGAGCGTGCTCGATCTCGGCGTCTGGTCGTACACCACCGTCGTCGCGGACGTGCGGACCCCCTTCGATCCCGTGATCAGCGACCCCGAGAGCGTCGCGCTGTCGTGGGTGTCCATCGAGCAGGTGGACGGGCTGCCGCTCCACCCCGGCTTCGGTGCGGCGTGGCCGATGCTGCGGGCGCAGCTGTCGGCACACCCGGTGGTCGTCGTCGACGCGGCCAACGTCGTGGGCTCGGTCCCGGACGGCTGGTGGAAGGATCGCGCTGGAGCAGCCGCACGCCTGCGCGATCGTCTGACGGGACTCTCCGTGCCCGCGGACGACCTCGGGCTCGCGGGGGACGCCTGGTTCCCGGAGGTGGCGCTCGTCGTGGAAGGTCGCGCACGGGACATCGCGCAGGCGTCCGCCGAGGGATCGCCCGCGGATGCCGCGGCCGCGGAAGCCGGTGTCGCGAGCTCGGCCCTCGACGTTGTGCGCGCGGAGGGCGCCGGTGACGACGCGATCGTGGCAGAGGTCGAACGCCGGGTCGCGAGCGCGCGGCCGGTTCTCGCGGTGACCAGTGACCGCGAGCTGCAGTCTCGCGTCGAGGCCGCCGGGGCGCAGGTGCGCCCGAGCGGCTGGCTCCTCCGCCTCCTCGACGCGTAGCGAGCGGGACGCTGGGCTCCCGGATTCGCCCCGATCGGCTCTCTGGGGTTTTCTCCTTCCGACATCGGAGTCTGTCTCCGCAGGGTCCGGGGCTTGCTCGTTCGCCGTCGCGGTCCGTCTCGGTCGGCTCCGGCGCTTGCTCGTTCGGCCGCTGTGGTTTGCCCCGTCCGCTGTGGGATCCCACGCGGACGCAGGGCACTGACTGACCGACGTTTGCGCTGTGCGCGCAGTCGACGTGATGACCCACGAAACTCACACGAACGCGACCCGACGTGGGGCACGGTCGGTGTGGACCGCGCCGAGCGGACTTCGCCATTCGAGAACTCCACCGGGGCGCTGCCTCACCGTCCAGCGCTGAGGCTCCGGGATGTCGGGGTGTTTCAGCACATGGTGTCCACGGCAGAGGTGCGCGAGATTGTCGACGCGAGTCGGGCCGCCCTTCGCGTGATCCCAGGTGTGGTCGATGTCGCAGCGGTGTACGGGCTGGCGGCACCCCGGGAACCGGCACTGCTGGTCGCGGGCTCGGAGTAGTCGTCGCATACTCTCGGTCGGGCTGTAGGCGTCCGTCTCGATGACCTGGCCGTGCGGATCGAGGAACAAGCGCGTCCATCCGCCGTCGCGTCCGGCCAGAGCGCGGGCGATGTCCGGGTCGAGCGCGCCGTGCCCGTCCAGTTCGGCCGGACGGTCGTCGAGTCCGCCGAGTGTCGTCGCCGCTACGGTGACCTGCAGGCGGCCGCGCACCCCGGTGACGCCCTCGCCCTCGACCGCACTCGGGTCGGCGGTGAGGAGGAGATCGGTCAGCAGGTCGGCCTGCACCTGGCTCCAGGTGCGGGTGTCCGTGGGGGTCGGCTCCGCCTCAGGGTCGAGCGCGAACGTTCCGCCGTCGGCGCTCAGGATGGTGCTCTCACAGCGAGAGTCAGGCGTCGCCCCCGCGTCACCGGCAGACCCCGAGGCGCACGCGGGAGCCGCACCACGGGCCCGGATCACCGTGCGGGTGAGCTGACTCAGTCGGTCGGCGATCGCCACCGCCGCCCATTCCGGCAGGATCGCCGTCAGGACCGCAAGGCCGTCGTCGACTGACCGCACAGTGACGCATCGCTCGTCCGCGGCTCGGCGGTGTCGCTCCGTGATGGTCTCGCCGACGAGAGCGGAGGCGACGCGGCGGGCATGCGCGCGCGTGCGCGCCGCGGTCTCGGCCTCGGCGACGACGAGCACCGCCGCCTCGAACAGCGCCATCGTCTCGGGAGCGACGACGCGGTTGCGGATGGCCTCGTCTACGATCGCGCTCGCCCGCGCGATCTCCCGCACATGCGCGGAGCTCAGAGCACCCGTGTGGAACGCCTCTCGCACGCGGGGGAGCGCCGTGCTCAGGGCGAGAGCGTCGGCGAACGCGAACTCCATGGTGCCGGTGGAAAGCCGCGCCGCCGTGGCGAACTCGGCAACCATCGAGCGGTGGATGGCATCGCGGTGGTGGGGAGCCGAGGCGACATCCTCGTCGTGGAAAGCGATCTGCGCCACCAGCAACTCCGCAGCTTCTGCCTCCAACATCGCGATACGCCGACGGGTCTCCGTCCAGGCGTCTCGGACGCGCCGCCGCTCCTCCAGATCGAGGGGTGCGGTCGGTGGATTCGTCATACCCCGATTTTAGAACGTATGTTCGAATCGAGGAAGGGTTCACTCGTGCTGTATATCGCCTCGTCCACGGAGGCGGTCGATGTCCCGACGCTCCCGCTTCGTCGGCCGTCCGGCGCCGCGGTCTCGGACGCCGAGGGCTGCCTGCGGCTCGCGTTCCGGCGTCCGGTCCTCGTAGCCGAGGGCGGCCAGTGGTGCGCCGACGCGTTTGACGAGGATCTGGCGCACGATCAGGATCCGGTCGAAGCCCGCGATCCGGACGCGGAGTTCATCGCCCACGCGAACGGTCTGCGCGGCCTTCGCCTTGTCGCCGTTGACGCGCACATGCCCCGCACGGCATGCGGTGGTCGCCGCCGACCGGGTCTTGTAGACACGCACGGCCCAGAGCCAGCTGTCCACCCGCGCGCTGTCGACCATCAGGGTTCCTTCCGTTGCAGGGAGACGAGGGTGCCGGCGACGATCAGCCCCTGGCCGAGCGTGTACGTGAGCATCACTGCCGGGCTGCTCCAGGCCGGAAGTGCGTCGGGCAGGAAGAGGCGGAAGGCGAGGATCGTGTCGCTCGCCAGGAAGAGGGCGCCGCCCGTCGCGACGAGCGGGTGGCAGCGCGCGGCGAACGCGGCGGTGCCCGCGAGGAGCAGGCCGTACAGGGCGACGCCGATGAGAAGCGGCCCGGTGTGCGGGCCAAGGACGAGGATCATCGCGAGCCACCAGGCGGCGTAGATCGCGGTCCACCACGGGAGGCGGCGGCGCACCAGGTGACGGACGAAGAGGACGATGTAGGCGATGTGCGCGAGGCCGAAGAAGGCGAGCATGAGCGGAAGCTCGGGTGCCGCGGGGAATAGCGCGCCCGCGCCGTCCCCCAGCCAGGAGAAGAGCAGGGCGAGGAGGAGCAGGGCCACCGTCACGGGTGGGTGGATCCGACGCGCCCCCACCACGACCGGCACCGCGAGCAGCGGCATGAGCAGCAGCTTCGTTGGGCCAGCGAGGTCGTGGTCTGCCGCGAGGAGCACGACGTGCAGGAGCGAGACCACGAGGTAGGGGACGAACGCCCACACGATCGCGGGAGGGAGGGCGCGGCGCTGCATCCCTCCATCGTATGACCGCAGCCGTCGTCGTCCTGAAACGCTCGAGAGGCCCGGTATGTCTCAGGATTCGACGGTGACCGTCGCCACGGCATCCTCGGCATCGAGGTGCACGGCGGGCCAATAGCCCTCCGGGAAGTGCTCGCCGCAGGTGTCCGTGAAGTGGAGGACGACCGTGCCGTCGGCGGCGGCCTCGATGGTCTCGAGGTCCAGGTCGTCCGTCGCCTCGTCGAGCTCGGTGGGGTCTGGGTCTCCGGTGCTGAACGTCGTGACCACGGCGTCCGAGGCGACGCGGCGCAGTCGCGGCGTGTCGGCCACGACGGTGCGCAGCCGGGGGAGCAGCGGCGCGACCTCGTCCGGCGACGCGCCCTCGACCATCAGCTCGTAACTGCTGCCGTCGGCCTCGACGCTGCCGACGAACCAGTCGTGCGTGAGGACGGAACCGTCCTCGAGCTCCGAGGTCGCCCGGTGGAGCGGACCGAGGTCGGGATCATCGAGGGAGGAGTTCGCGTCGCTCATCCCTTCACGCTATCGGTCCCGCTCCGTGCCAGGTCGAGGGCGACGAGCACGCGCCCCGGCTTCATCACCGCCTTCTCCGTGAAACCTGCGCGCAGGAACGTCCCGAGCGTGCCGTGGTACAGATCGTTCGCGCGCTGCTTCTCGCCGCGGGTGTCGACCGGATAGCCCTCGATGAGACGGGCGCCGGACTCCCGCGCGAAGGCGATCGCGGCGTCGAGCAGCTCCGCGTTGAGCCCGGTGCCCCGATTCTCCCTGCGGACGACGAAGCAGGTCACGGCCCACACGGACTCGTCGTCGAATGGCTCGGTGCTCGACGCGGCGATCATGCGGGTGCGGGGGATCCGGCCCTGCCGGGTGCGCGGGCCGATACGGATCCAGCCGGCGGCCTCACCGTCGACGTACGCGACCAGCCCCGGAGGCGGACCCTCATCGATCTCGGCGCGGAACATCTCCGTGCGCTGCGGCGTGGTCGTCCGGTTCCAGTCCTTGTTCGGAAGTATCGGCCAGATGCACTGGCAGCTCGCCCCGTCACCGCCGCCGGTGAGCGCGTGCTGCACGTCGTCCCACCGGGCGGTCGTCGCCTGCGCGGTCGTGATCGTCGACATGCAGGCGACGGTACAAGCAGCGTCCGACACCCCGCAATGCCCTGGTTCGCGAGACGGCCCCCGGTGCGGCTAAGATAGGGGAGTTGCCTGCGCGAGAGTGCAGAACAACGGGCTGTGGCGCAGCTTGGTAGCGCACTTGACTGGGGGTCAAGGGGTCGCAGGTTCAAATCCTGTCAGCCCGACCAATGGGCTGTTGGCAATACTGATTGCAGAACAGCTAGAGAAAGGGAAGGGCACCTGCTTCGAGCAGGTGCCCTTCCCTTTTCTGCGTCTGCGAGATCGGATTCGAGTTCATATGGTCGAGTCCGCACGATTCTGGGGACGAAAACACGAACGCGCCCGGTTTTCGGGCGCGTTCGATTGTCCTGGTGTAGCGGGGAGCGTGCCGGGCGTGCCGCCGGCGGGCGTCGTCAGTGTACGGAGCCGTTCAGGTGCGCATTGGTGTCAGCGCGAGCTCGCTCGGTTGGCCGGGCGGTGTGTTCGTCAGCGACGATGCTCGACCGCCTCGGGGGATACTGAGGTCGCCGTTGCCTGTGGTCTTCGTGTAGCGATTGGCCCAGACGCGGTCGCGGCGGCGGATGGTGTGGACACGTGGAGTCGTGCGCGCTCGTTCGATCTCTCGGTCGCTGAAGAAGGCTGCGATCTTCCGGATGTTGTGGGCCGCGATGAGGAGTGTGACGAGGATCTGTGCGGCGGCGATTCCGCGGACGCGGCGGCGACCGGCGGTTTCGATGTCTGCGTCGCCTGATGCCTTGAGCTGATGGTTTCCGGACTCGACGGTGTTGCGGGCGTGGTCGTGGAAGGTCTCCCACTCTTCGGTGCCGTAGGCGAAGGCCTGCTGCGGGGCCTGCATCTCAGTGAGGTCGAACGCGGCCGAGTGCTTCTTGCAGATGGTGTCGAGGAACTCTTCTTCCAGGGTCTCGGGCTCGACCTCGGGGCGGGCCTTCTTAGCCGCGCTGAGCATCATCTCGCGGAGTGGGCAGGTGACCGTCGGACTGGCGCCGAGGGCCGGGCAGCGCAGCATCACTTTTCCGTCAGGCGTCTTCGCCTTGTCTTTGACGTGCAGCTGGAAGGCCTTCCGCTCTTCGATTCGGGCTCGATGCGTTGCGACGTCGATCACGTCGCCGAGACGATCCGGAGTGGCGTTCAGGAGGGGCTTCGGCGTGCTCGGGCAGTACGCGTCGCCTTCGACGAACAAGGCGCCGTGCTGGCCACCCTTGACGCCGACGCGGTCGGATCGGTAGTCCGTGGACGGAGTGAAGCCGGTTTTCAATGCCGGCTTCAGGAGTCGGAAGGGCTTGGCGTTGGCCCAGTACTGCTTGTCAGCGTCGGCGACACCAGGGGCGAGGTCGAGCATCGCTGCGGCTTCGAGGAGGTGCGCAGCTTCTTCGGCGACCTCCATGTTCGGGATGCTGAGGGACGCGGCGACCACGAGACTCGGGAACCGCTTTGAGCTGGGCTGCTCGGCGTCGACGCGAACGGCCAGGTTCGCCACCCATCCCCAGTCGTAGTCTCCCGACTTCCCGCGTTCAGGTGCGGTCTGGTCGACCTCGCCCTTCTGGTTGTCGACGCGCTCAGCTTTGCCGCTCTTGACGTGCCACCCGGCGAAGGCGTCCACGGGGCCAGGGGAGACCTCGCCGAAATCGGCTCCCTTTTCAGCCTTGACCTTGCTCGCGAGATGCTTGCGGCTGTACCCCTTGGTGGTGGGTGTGCCGATGTAGGTCTGGTCGAAGGAGAGATCCATCTGCTTCGAAGCCCGACGCACTTCTCGCGGCTGGAGCATGAACGTCATGCGGATAAAAAGGCGGGTGTACTCGTCCAGGCGCGCCTTGT
This sequence comes from Microbacterium sp. 1S1, assembly GCF_008271365.1. Classification (NCBI taxonomy): domain Bacteria; kingdom Bacillati; phylum Actinomycetota; class Actinomycetes; order Micrococcales; family Microbacteriaceae; genus Microbacterium; species Microbacterium sp. 1S1. Next base: position 3,136,332 of record NZ_CP043430.1, on the reverse strand, counting down.
ACTTCTCCGCGCGCTCTGCGTCGTGATTGCGAAGGATCTCCTGGATCTGAGTGTGGGTCTTGGCAGTGTAGAGCTCCTGCGGGTAGGGGTCCATCAGGGTCTTCATTCGGTGGAACGCGCGAATCGTGTTCGTGTACCAGCGCTTCGTTGTGGCGACATGGGTAGCAAAGCTCGTGGGCGTCTCGGGCAGGTCGAGGAGGTCGCTGGACTTCGTGGAGAGCCTGTGCTGAAGAACGTACGCGGCACGCCGGATGTGGAGCGGGGCCCCTTCCTGAGCAAGAAGAAGGAGGGCGGTGAGCAGGGCGCGGTAGGAGATCATCGCGGGTCGTCCGCCCATACCGTCGCGTTTGGCATCTTCAGCGGCCCAACGGTCGAGTTGCTCGAGGATGCCGGACTGCCGGACGCGGGTTTCCGCCAAGGCCACAGTGGAGTCGTCGAACTGCTGGAGGTCGCGGCCGCGACCGAGGACCTCGCGCTCGGTGATGCCGCAGTCGTCGTTGTCGTCGAAGGCGCGGTAGTAGTCGATGTCGACGGAGGTCATCGTGCGACCTCCGCTCCGACGAGCTGAGCAGTGAAGTCAGCGACATCCAGCACGTTCGCGTGCTCGTAGTACCGAACGAGGGTCGAGTAGTGCTCGAACCCGGCCACTTCACGGAGCACGGGCAGCGGCACGTTGTTGTTGATGTGGTGCAGCAACCACGCCGCACGAAGCGCTGCCGGGGTGGGACGGACGGGCGCGGGGTGGTCAGTGAGGAAGGACTGGATGATGCGGGGCGGGTACTCGGCGATCCGCGGTCCACGAAACAGACGCTGGTCGGCGTCGGCCCGGCCGTCGATGCTGCGAAGCAGCACCCGAGCCCAGGCGTGTCGCACAGGTACGCGTCGGGCACGCTTGCCGACGACATCGACGAAGACGACGTCGCCGTCGCGGTGGATGTCGGCGACGCGGACGTTGACGATCTCGGCCGCGGTCAGTCCAGCGCCGCCGGCCAGTCCGAGGAGCGCCTGAGCGTTCTGGCGCTTCTTCACGGTGGTGAGCGAGTTCGCCCAGCTGTGCATCGACGCGATCTGCTTCGTCGTGAACGGGGAGCGGACCTTGCCGTGCGGTGCCGTGATGGCGATGAGGTCGGCGTCGGCGAGCTCGCGACCGATCTTCACCAGCTGACGGGATACGCCCCACCGGTGACCCGCGGATCGGTTCTTATGGACCGTCTCGAGAAACCGGTCGATGTTGCTCTGCGTGTAGACCCGACGGATCGTCAGCTCTGTACCCGTCCGCGCCCACACCCACATGTGGAACGACGCGGACATCGTCATCAGCCGGCGAGCCACATCGAACGAGTGCGGCAGCATCGCGGCTGCGGTCTCGACGGTGAAGGAGCGTGTGGCCGTCCAGGCGCCAGCCAGGGCGGCGCTGTTGGGCCGGTACTTGACGATGATGGGCGCGGCCAGCTCGGGCAGCTGCGGGTGGGATGCGAGTAGTGCTGCGGTCTCGTCGAGGTTGTCGCTGAGTCGGTGGTTTGGGTTCATGACCACCGTGTACGCGGCCAGTCGCCAAAGCGTGCGTACGGCGTGTCGCACTTCCCGCAGCACAGCGCACCGGCCTAGTCCCGAGAGCGCTCGAAGTCGGACTTCGATGGCGGAAGTGGTGCCCGCGACGGAAGGAACCGTCGAATCCTATCCAGCGCCGCAAGGTGCTCGAGCCCTGCGATACGAAGGAGTTCCCCCGGAGGTGTCCGGGCCTGCAGATGGGTGAGCAACCAAGTCGTCCGCATCCGCGCCGGCCTAACATCCAGCTCTGTCTTGTGCCCCCGATGTAAAAAGTCGGTGACCTGAGCCGACCGCACCCCCGTGCGTCCAATACGGAATACCCACTGGTCGTCGCCCAGCTCTTCTATCGCTTCTCGGAGTGCGGGTTGCCATGCAGGGAGAACCGGGACGAGCCGTGGTCGCCCCGACCATACCAGGATATGAACGTCGTCCCCGCGCACGTCGATGTCCCCGGTGCGCACCGACAGAAGTTCACGGGTCGCGAGGCCTGCTCCGAACCCCATCGCGAGGAGGGCGGCCGCGTCACGACGGCGGACAGTCGACCCCTGGGCGCCGGCCCAGCTCCGGAGGGCAGCGATCTCAGCTGAGTTGTATGGCGGAGTGGGATCAGACCGAGGAATAGGGAAGGGGGCCTCTGAGGGTGGGGTCACGGTGTCGACGATGGTGAGGAGGACGGAGCGATACGTGGCCCGGCTCCCGCGCGTGAACGATTCCATCCCTCGGTGGACGTACTCTTCGACCAGTCGACGCCGGAACATCTGTGCGACGTCGAGTTCCAGGCCTTTGGTCTGCCACGCCCACAGCACGAACGCCGTCGCGACCGGATACAGCGAACGCGCCTCCCGACCCGTCCGACTCGCCGTCTTGTTCACCGCAGCCGTCACGACCGGCCCCAGCGTCGTCCAGTACCGTGCCGCCTTCTTCGGCGCGAAGGCTCCGTCGTCGGCCTCATCGTCGACCTTGGTATCGGCCATGGTCCAGCTGTTCCTACTGCGGGAGTGGTGTTCGTGACACCTGGTTGATGCTCAACACCGTGGCGGACGTGCGGCGAGTGAACAACACTCCGGGGACGTCTCGGTCGATGAGGAGCACCATCGGAACGCCGACTCGGCACGTCGCGACAGCGACCAGCGCGGCGGATTCTGGGTCGAGCACCGTACGGACCCCTGTGCGCACTTCTACCGTGCGGGTGACCTGTCGGTTGTTCATGTCGAGGCAGTACTCGACTCCATCATCTGTGGTCACGACGAAGACGCCGTCCATCTCGTCGAGCACCCGGACCTGCGGCTCGTCGTCGATCTGCACGATGACGCCTCCTTTAAATGTCAGCAACCCTACGAAGCCGTCTAGGGCGACTCCGCCGACTCAGCGACAGCGACGCGTGTGCTCGGCGCGGTCTGACGACGGGTGCACACCGCGCATAGGTCCATTGGGCGAGCCGTCTCGCCCATGAAAGGACCCTGTGCGCGCGTCGACCCCTGCAGAACTCCACCAAGAAGCTGAACAACTACGACGGGCGGAGGGGCCCGTCGATCCCGTCGCCGACCGGTTCGCCGCGGCGGTGACGTTGGTTCTTGACGACCAAGTCGTACCTCAGCGCCGCGCAGCGACCTGGATCCGTTCTCTCCATGCCTACGAAGATCACTGGCGACACCACGGTCGCGCGCCACGCGAGAACACTCGCGCGAGGACGACCCTCATGGACGAGGAACGCCATCTCGGCGAGTGGGCTCGGTATCAGCGTCGCTTCGAAGGCGGCCTGAACGCGTACCAGCGCGCTCGACTCGACGTCTCACCCGCTTTCGAGTGGGATCCCCTGGATCGCGCGTGGAACGAAAGGTTCGAAGAATGCGAACGATTCGTCGCAGCGCATCGCACCCTTCCTCGATTGCACGCGGCAGATCGGGCAGAGTTCGTGCTCGCGCGATGGCTCGGCCGTCAATTGCTGCGACTCCGAAACGGACGACTTGAACGTGCTCGTACTCAGAAGTTGCTCCGACTTATTCGAGAAGCGCGCCGAACATAACCCCGGCCGCACCCGAGCGGTCCCACATGCTGAATTTCGTGCACGCTTCGCAATCCTGGCCTGATCGCATCCAGCAGTGGTCGGGCTGCAGGATGGTTGTCTACCAGACGCGAGAACGTCAAGTGCCAGCATTATCATTCGGGTCTCGGCGTCATTGCCGTGGGCGACCCCGCACCCCGAATCGCTAGTCTGGGCGAGGCCATGTCATGCTGCCATCCGTTGCTCTGAGTGGCTGCGCCGCCGGCTGTGGCGCTTGAGAAACGCTCGCTCATGCTTTCGGCGCAGCGAAAAGATAAGAAGTGTCTTAGCTTCGGCCTTACGATTCCGCTTCAGGTCTCCCGAAAAGCTCCGAATCCGTTCTCTCGGCCATGTTCGAAGCTCGCCGGCCGGAAGACTGGGGGTATCGAAGGGGAGTAGCTCCGGGCCGTAGCGCCTGAGGGTGCATCGACATACTGACGTTCACGGAGATCGTCCGGTGCCCCGTCCCGATCCGGGATGAGCGAGACCTTCGGCCTCTCTGTGTGGCCGAAGCTCCGCTGTGTCGTCTCTTCGGTCGCGCCCGACCGAAAGGAGAGCGCGATGCCTCGCGCCCTCATCTCCCGCATCCTGTTGTGCCTGACGATTGCCGCCCCGGCCGTTGTGTTCCGCATCCTCGCATTCCACCCGAACCCCGTAGTCGACCTGTTCGTGTTCGGTGCCGCGGTGGTCGCTGCGAGCTTCCTGCTCGCCTGGGCCGCCGAAGCCGCGCAGAAGGACATCTCCGGCGCCCTCGCGATTGCGATCCTCGCCCTGATCGCCGTGCTCCCCGAGTACGCCGTCGACCTGTACTACGCGTTCCGCTCGGGTTCGGACCCCGACTACGCCCAGTACGCCGCCGCGAACATGACCGGGTCCAACCGGCTGCTGCTCGGCTTCGGCTGGCCGCTGGTCGTGATCGTCGCCCTCATCGTCGCCAATCGAGGTCTTGGCCGTGGCGACACGCGCCGGGTGTCGAGTCTGGGCCTTCCCGTGACTGCGCGCCTCGACGTCGGATTCCTCGGCATCCTCGCGGTGCTGGCATTCGCGATCCCGCTGCTGGGCAACATCCCGATCTGGTTCGGCCTCGTCCTGATCACCGGATTCGTGCTGTACCTATGGCGCGCGAGCCGGGTCGAAGACGACGGCGAAGAGGAGTTCGTCGGAGCGGCAGCCGACATCGCCGGAATGCCGACGCGTGCCCGCCGCGTCACCGTCATCTCGATGTTCGTCGTGTCGGCCGCGATCATCCTCGCCTGCGCCGAACCGTTCGCTACCGCGCTCGTGGATTCGGGGACGTCGCTCGGCATCGACAGCTACTTCCTCGTCCAGTGGCTCGCCCCACTCGCCTCCGAGGCTCCCGAGTTCATCATCGCCGTGCTCTTCGCGCTGCGCGGCATGGGCGCCGCCGCCATCGGCACCCTCATCGCCTCGAAGGTCAACCAGTGGAGCCTGCTCGTCGGATCCCTCCCCATCGCGCACTTCTTCGGAGGCGGAGGAGGCGACCTGCCACTCGACTCCCGCCAGATCGAAGAGTTTGTCCTCACCGGCACACAGACCCTCATGGGCGTCGCGATCATCATCGCGCTGCGCTTCCACTGGCGCTCGGCCGTCGCCCTCGCAGCGATCTTCGCTGTGCAGTTCTTCGTCACCGACACCACCGGCCGCTACATCCTCTCAGCAATCCAGGTGCTGATCGCCGTGGGGATGCTCATCGCGCACCGCGCACACATCCTGCCCACTCTCACGGCACCGTTCCGCCGCACCCCTACTCGGGAACGTCTCAGCGAGACTCCGACGGCTGCCTGGCAGTGACGTGAGCACGGCATCTGCTGTGTGAGTGAGATGCTCGATTCCGTTGTGCGCTTGTCGTGAGTCATAGCGTGATGCCCGTGGCGCGTGGCAGTATCACCTCATGGTGGGATCCTCGAAGCTCGCGTCTGTGCTGTATGTCGAGGACGATCCACTGATCGCGGCGATGACGGTCGAGGTGTTGTCGGAGACGTATCGGGTCGATCATGCGTCCGACGGCGAGGTCGCCCTGCGTTTGGCGCTGGGTACCCGGTATGACCTGATGGTGGTGGACCGGCGGCTGCCGGGGATGGACGGTGTCGATCTTGTTCGCGCGGTGCGCACGGCGCACATCACGACCCCGGTGCTCATGCTGACTGCCCTGGGCGCGGTGGACGACAAGGTCACGGGGCTCGACGGTGGGGCGAACGACTATCTCGTCAAGCCGTTCGACTACGAGGAACTCCTGGCGCGGTTGCGCGCATTGCAGCGGGCTTTCCAGTCGGGTGGGGCGCGGCGCGAGCTCGGTGAGTGGAGTTTCGCCCCGACAGCACAGGCGGTCTTTGACCCGTCGGGGTACCGGATCACGCTCACGGCGACGGAGAGCGCGTTGCTGGAGGTGCTCAGCGGGAGTCCGGACCATGTGTTCAGTCGAGAGGAGATCCTCCGGGCGGTGTTCCCTGCCGGTGATTCCGCGAGCTCCGTGGACACGTATGTGCACTATGTGCGGAAGAAGACGACTCCGGAGATGATCGAGACGGTCAGAGCGCGCGGGTATCGTGCGGGGAACCCGTCATGAGTGCGCAGAGAGACCCGGATGCGGAGAAGGTGCGGCGGGCGGCTCGGGTCGTCGCGGTCTGGGTGGGCGTCTCGTCCGGGGTGATCGTCCTCGGAGGTGTGCTGATTCTTCTCGCGGTGGTGCTGTCGTCGTCGCGCCGTGAGGGCGAGAGGCACGAGGGCGGGTGGTTCCCGGGTGCGGGTGGGGACGATTTCGTCGTCGACATCAGTGTTCTCGTGCCCGCCGTGGTCCTGCTCGGTGCGGTGGGGGTGCTGTTGCTGGCCGTGGTTGCGAGTATCGCCGCGCGGCGAGCAGCACTCCCGTTGAGCGATGCTCTGCGGCGGCAACGACAGTTCGTCGCGGATGCGAGCCATGAGCTCCGTACGCCGTTGACGGCGTTGACGAGCCGTATCCAGATCCTGCAGCGCCGTCTGGACCGCGGCGAGGACGTGACCGCGACGGCGCGCGAGCTGCGAGAAGACGCGGATCGCATGCGCGACGTCCTCTCCGACATGCTCCTCGCCGCAGAAGGACAGTCGTTCGCCGGAGAATCAGCGGTCCTCGCCGACGCCGCTCGCGGCGCCACAGCCGCGATCCGCTCCCTGGCGGACGACACGGCTGTGAGGATCGACGTCGACGTCGTGGACGCTGTCGTGCCGGTGCTGCCGGTGACCCTCGTGCGGGCTCTGGTCGCACTCCTGGATAACGCGGTCGCGCACTCACCGGCAGGCGGCTCGGTCGAGCTCTCAGCACGGCGGTCGGCGAGCGGGGTGGAGATACGTGTGACCGACCACGGGGCTGGGATCTCCGGTATCGACCCCGCTCAGGTGTTCGAGAGGTTCGCTCGCTCTCCCGACAGCGGCCGTGGACGCGGATTCGGGATCGGGCTCTCGCTGGTGCGGGATGTCGCACAGCGCGCCGGAGGGAGCGTTGTCGTCGAATCGACGTCCCCGGGAAGGACAGTGTTCCTTCTTACGCTGCCCACGACGACGCCGAGGTGACCTCGACGGGCGTCGACCCGATCCACCGTGTGGTGGCTCCAGTATCCGTGACGAGCAGCCCGGTCCTCGTGCGGGAGGCGGCGATCCAGGTGGTGTCGGAGGAGCCTGCGGCGATGGCGGCCGTAGCCCAGACGTCTGCGTGAGCGAGAGTGTCGGCGACGACGGTGACGGAGGCGATGCCGTGCGCGCGGTGACCGGTGCGTGGATCAATGATGTGCCTGCCACGTTCGGCGGGACCGGACGTGGCCACAGCACCATTCGTCACCTGCATCGTCGCGACAACGCTCCCGGGGCGACACGGGTCTGCGATTCCCACGTCCCAGACCCAGTCCGAGCCCTGTGCGGTGAACAGTTGCAGGTCTCCTCCGGCGTTGATGCCGACGGCCCGTGACCATACGAGGAGAGGGGCGAGGTGTCGTCTGCTCGCGTGTTCCACCGCCCACCCCTTGACGTACCCGGTGGGGTCGAACCCGCCCCGCCAAGATGCGGAGAAGAGCCCGCCGGTCTCGTGTTCGTAGTCGGCGCACGCGGCAGCGACCTCTGCCACGCGCGGGTCAGCGTCCTGGATGCGGAGGTCACCGGCCCGGATGCGGCTGATGTCGGATTCGGCCCGGTAGGGCGAGAACACGCGGTCGATGTCGCGGAGCTCCGAGACGCACGCCCGCACCGCATCCCGGACCGCAGCGTCGTCACGCGGGTCGACGATGTGGATGCTGATGGCGGTGCCCATGATGTGCTCCACGTGCACGTGGATGTCTGGCGTGGTCATTGTTGTGCCTGATCGATAGCGCTCTGCAGCGAGCTCGTGTATCCGTCGCTGGTGTAGGTCGCGCCGGACACCATCTGGATGTGTGCGCTCTGGCCCTGGACGGTCTCGGAGACCAGCAGCGGGATCGCGTGTGCGTTGATCTGTTGGTCTCGACCGTTGCTGTCGGGATACTGGAGCGCTTGCGCGTCGGTGATCTTCCCTCCCGACACGGTGATCTGCACCTGGATGGGCCCGTAGCGCGTGTGGGTGGTGTCGCCGGTGAACGTCCCGTCCGCGAGCCCCGTCGTAGTCCCGGCGGTGGTGGTCGATGCCGACCCGCTGGTGCCCTGGGTGGTGCTGCTGGCGGGGCTGGCGATGTCGGAGGGGGGAACAGCGTCGAGGGAGGTGCGGTAGCTGAACAGGAGGACGATCCCGCTCAGTGTCGCGAGGAGTGCGTAGATGATCTTCTTCATGGCGTTGCTCCCTCGGTGCTCAGGAAGTGAAGGATTCGGAGTGGATGCGGTCGACGGTGAAGCCGGCGCCTTGGAGGTCTTCTCGTAGTGCGCGCATCCACCCGTCGGGGCCGCACAGGTAGACGTCGTACTCGTCCGGGTCAGGGGCGATGTAGCGGAGCAGATCGGGGCCATTCCAGGCGGTGTGGGTGGCCGGCAGCCACGGGGAGTTGCCGCCCGCGCGGGGGCCGGTGAGCGGGAAGTGGCGCACTCCGCGCTCACGGATCAGCGACGAGATCGGCTCCCGCAGTAGAGCGTCAGAGTCCGCACTGTCCCGGACGACCAGGGCCGCGTCACCTGGCTCGTATCGCTCCGCCTCGAGAAGCGCGACGAGCGGGGCCACTCCGGCTCCCGCACCGATCATGAGGAGCTTCCGGCCGCTGCGGCGATCTCCGGTCATCTCCCCGAACGGACCCTCCACCAACACTCGGGTGCCCGGACGCAGCGACGCGAGTCGTGTCGTGCCGTCGCCGACGAGGCGCGCCGTAAGCGCGTAGGTGTCGCCCGGAGCGGCCGAGAGGGAGAAAGGGTGCCCTCGCATCCATCCTGGCCCATCCAAGAACCGCCACACGAAGAACTGGCCCGCCCGTGCCTTCAGCGCACGGAGGTCCCGACCGGACATGCGCACGGTGACACCGGCTGCCCCATCGAGTGCGACGGTGTCGACGCGGAGAGCGTGTCGATGGGAACGGACAAGCGGTGCGACGACGCGGAACACCATGACGGCTGCCGCTGCGATAGCCCACAGCGACCACCAGTAGATCGTGGCCGGTGTTGATGCGAGGAAGTCGGCTCCCGTCCATAACTGGTGCGGCAGAGCGAGGAAGACGCCCAGGTACGCGTACAGGTGTAGCAGATGCCATGACTCGTACCGCAGGCGACGGCGGGCACGGCGGATCGAGGTGACCACGACCATCACGAGCAGACCGGTTCCCGCAGTTGCCAGCAGCATCCCCGGGTAATCCCAGACGAAACTCCACAGCTGATCCCACAGTCCCACACCCGCCGCCGCAGCGTACCCGATGACCAGCAGCAGGATGTGCAGACCCATCAACCAGAACGACCAGAAGCCGACCTGTCGATGAAACCGCGTGATCCCCTCACGCCCAAACCCCCGCTCGAACAGCGGAACCTTCGCCATCAACAACACCTGATAGAGCAACAGGTTCGCTGCGACAAGCCCGGAGAGCCGTCCCAGAGTGGTCACGCTCTCCGCAGAGAAACTGAGTACGGCGGTCACCCCGCCCCCGGCCACCCACAGTGCGACGACGAACAAGCTCGTCGCCCAGATCACGCAGAGTGCGGCGACCCGCCACCACGAAGTGGCGACCCGGGGCTTCGATACACGCAAGGTCGGCGTGAACGTTGAGGCGGTGCGGAGGGTGCTCATGACGCCATCGTCCACGCGGCCCTCTGAGAGAGCTTTAAGAAAGCTGTGCACCTGAAGCTGTCATAGGTGATTCTCAGGCAACGCCGGTCGTTCCGAGAAGCGACCCGAGTGCGAACGTCGCGGCGAGAGCGAGCGCCCCGCCGACCACGACCCTAACCGTCGGCCGGACCGCAGGGTTCCCGCCGATCCTCGCGCTCACGAACCCCGTCAGCGCCAGCGCGAGCAGGACAACGATGAACGTGATCGGGACGCGCAGGTCGACGGGCGGCAGCAAGATCGCCAGCAACGGGAGCAACCCACCGATAGTGAACGCAAGAGCCGACGCTCCAGCGGCAGCCCACGGGCTCACCACGTGGTCTTCGGTCATTCCGAGCTCTGCTTCCAGGTGCGCGGTGAGGACGTCGTGGGCGGTCAGTTCTTCCGCGACCTTGCGTGCTGTCTCGGGAGTGAGCCCCTTCGCCTGGTAGATACCGGTGAGCTCTTCGAGCTCCGCAGCGGGATCATCGACCAGCTCCTGGCGTTCTTTCGCGATCAGCGCCCGCTGGCTATCGCTCTGACTGCTGACCGAGACGTACTCGCCCAGCGCCATCGAGACCGCCCCACCGACCAGCCCTGCGATACCCGCCGTCACCAGAGGCGCGAAATCCGTCGTCGCCCCGGCGACGCCCACGACGAGCGACGCAACCGAAACGATGCCATCGTTGGCGCCAAGTACGCCTGCCCGCAGCCAGTTCAATCGCCCACCGAGATCGCCAGAGTGAGGCTCGTTGCGGTGGGCGCCCTCAGGCGCGTTGTCGTCCATGGCGTTAGCTAAGCATCCTTCGACTGGTTTCGCAGACTGATTCAAGATGATCGCGGATCCAATACAAAACCGCAACTGGGCTCGCTTTGGAACGCTGGCGTGATCTGAAGCTTCAGGTCAATGGGGAGCGTCCAGTGCCAGCCCCCGTTGTCCCGAAGCGTTGAGCCGCGGGTGGATTGTGCTGTACGACGAGCTCCCGGTCTGATCGAAGCTCCGTGGGACTGCCGAGGGTCTTGGTGACTCTTCGTGTTAGGCCGCGGATGCGGCCTGTGTGGTCATGATGGCTTCGAATTCGACGGGCGCAACTTGCCGAGGGCTCGCTGTCGACGGCGCCGGTAGTAGGTCCGTTCGCTTCAGGTTACGATGGCGAGGCGGAAGTCGTTGCCGGGGGCCCATCGGCGCGCGCAAGGAGTTCGATCATGCCCAGGCGCGGATCGGCAAGATGGAAGAGCTCGCGAAGGCCGAGTTCGAGGACAACTCGCACCTCCCGGCGACCCCTCGTCAATGGTTCTCTTCATCGGTAGGGACGAGAAGTGGGACGCGATTTGCGCCGAACATGGGCTCACACGTCCTACCTACGACAACAAAGCCTTCTTGCGGCGTACGAGTGCTCAACTCGACTCGGCGCGACTTTTTGACCGCCGCGGGCGGACTACTCATCTCGACGGCCGCGAGCGTCGGCTCGCTCTTCCTCGTCGCCTGAAGCACGGCGAACATAGCCTTCGTCCCGCGATGGGCTGCTCGTGCACTGGAGCTTTCGTCAGACCTTCACGCCCAGGCGTTCACTCGTCTCCAGAGAGACTCGTCAGGGAGGATTGCTGGTCCGTCGAATGCGTGCTCGACGCTGCTCGAACCTTGCCGCTCCCGCCCTCCCGCTGAAGCAACAGGAGATGGCCTCTCACCCAGCGGTGCCGTATAGCGGGGAGGGTGGATGCGGCGGGAGCCGTGGCGCAGGCTTATACAGTCGCGATGTATAAGCCTGACCAAAACGGTTGGCACAGCGACAGACATACTTGCGGCCGTCCGTCGAGGGAAACAGCGTCGATGCTGTTCGCGTGGCGACTGCGACTAGCTGAATGCTTGCAGCTAGCCCGCGCAGGGTCGCACCTGAAGCGAGGGGCTTCTCCTCGGTCAAGGCTCATCGTGGCGGGTTCGAGTATGGCGGCGGCGGACCTCTTCGAGTATCTCCTCGAGACTGCGGACACCGTCGACGTAGTCCTGGGCGTCACGGAGGGCACGAGGCGTCGGCTTGAGTCCGTCCAAGACACCCGAGTGCAGGGCTTCTGCGGCGCCGTTGATTCGCTGCGCACGAGTGAGGCGGGGAGCTTGGTCGTTCGCCAGTCCGCGGAGGACGGCGAGACTCGGCGTTGCCATCCGAAGGTTCTGCATGTCGAGGATCCCGAGGTTCCACTCGTGGCCGTCGCGTCCGAGGCTAGCGACCCGCCGTCCATCATCGGTCTGTCCGCCTCCTGCGATATGCATGTGCCCGTGAATGAGAAGCTCCGGGTGCACAGCGTCCCAGACTTCGCTCACGCGCGCGCGTGATGCTGCGGAAGCCTCGAGTGCCATCCTCGGAAACCGGTGCGGGTTTGTGCGCAAGACCTGGCCAACGGCGCGGACGGGGTTGTTGGCCGGCGACTCGTGGGTAAGCATCAGATCCGCCCGCCCACCGGCGACAGCTGTCGCGACGTGGTCATCGGTGATCGTCTCATCTGGCCACCAGGTCCGCCCTTCTTGGCGGGACTCGCGATCGACGGACGCGGCGCCGCCAAGCGCCAGAACAGAGCGTCCGCCGATGGTGAGGCGGGCTGGCCGTGGGAGGATCCAGGTGAGCTCGGATACCCTTACGGCTTCCCCGGGATGTCGATCGAGCAGCGGAGTGATCTGACCGTAGTCGTCGTGATTCCCGAGGACCACGTAGAAGCGGTCGATGTTCGTGTCGGCGAAGATCGCGTCGACCTCGCGCGGCGACATCTGCCAATCCCCTAGGTGCAGCAGCGTCGTCACATCGGGTGCCAGCGACGGGAGTGCCCGGGCGACCACACGAGCCCAATCTGCATTGCCGTGCCAGTCGCCGCACACCGCGACGCGCCGATCGGGCAAAGAGATCCTTTCTGTGTGTTCAGACAATCTCATCCCGACTCCGTTCAGCGGCGAGCACCACGGCCGTGCACCGGGCGATCCTGCAAGCATCTCAAGCAAACATGCGTCGAGTCTGTTCGCATGGAGCGTTGTCCTCCGTTCGGCGATTCTCGACGCGAGCTCTGTCCAACGCGGGTGTCTCAACACGCGTGCTTGACGACCTACAGCTGAGCCTTGCCGGCTCGATGTTGTCGCGCATAGGGAGGCGTCCAAACCACTCAGAGAAAGCTGCTTATGACTAACATCCACGCCTCGACTACGCCGCAGTCAGACATCGAACTGCCGGACTTCCCCCGCCCCACCACTGACGAGTACGTGCGAGACATCGACCCGTCGCCTCTTTACTCGCATCTCGCATGCACTCGCTATGTCATCGGTACCTGGGACGGCTACGGCGTTCGCGTACTTACCAACGAGACGGACGAGTACGCAACCATCCACTTCCGCATTCCCCGGGGATTGCCGGCCGACTGGGCGTCGCAGCTCGCCACCTTCTCGACGCAGCGCATCTCCTACACAGACCGAGATCGCTCCTGGGACGAAGAATCCGGGGGCTGGCCCACTTCGAACCGAGACCGCTGGAGTGCCTTCGTAGACTCGGTCCTCGCCGCCATCGACTTCGCGCGCGCCGCCTTGGAAACTGCGGTGTGGGCACACGCACGCGGCGAAGACTGGAGCTGGCCTTCATTCCCGCCCGGCAGGATCGAGACGAAGTACGAACTGTGGGGCGACGGCCACCCGAACCGGTACGACCCCGAAGAGGATTACGCACGGTACCTGGAGGAGAGCGGAAAGGGTGCCGGCGCTACCCCGGCGGGCGAAGTCGCCTTCTGACCCGGTAGTCGGCTGCTTGTCGCCCAGCTCTACGCGGCCTCGTCTCCGGCGTGTCGACCATCTCGGGCCCATTAGCCACCGCCACTAGAGCGTGTTGCTAAAGGTTGATTCGTGGTGTGCGGGTGACGCTCGGAGCGTGTACGTCTGTGAACTCCATGACCATGCCCGTGCGGCGTGCGGCGTGCGGCAGCGCCAGATTCATAAGACTGACGACGAACTTCCCGGGTTCCTCGTGCATGCACAAGTGTGCCGAGTTCCTGGTACATCAACCGGGCACCGAACATCGCCCAACTGGACGCCGGTGTCCAGACAATCCTGCGGCTGCTGGAGCTCGCGCCCAAGCTGAACGTGGTGCTGCTCCAGGGCAGCATGCGGAGCGTGCTTGGCGTGCCTGCACTGATTCTCAGTGCCGTGGCCATCGACAAAGTCAAGGAGCGGAGGAGTCCGCCGCACGTCGAACATCCGCGATGTGTTTTGTGGCTCTTGACGCCAGCAAGGATCGCCATCGTCGTCGATTTTCGGTGTAGGGCTGCGGTAACTGAGTGATAACCCGGAGGTTCTACAAGGAGCATTCAGGACAGACGCCCACCTAGTGAGCCGGATGCGGTTGGCGTGAGATCGACGACAGGGACCTACCGCGGTGATCTCCGTCCGGCGGCGACGGTGGGGAGGTTCTTCATCGCGTGAGACGTCTCCTCCTACTTGTCGTCACCAGCCAGGCGCCCCCGCCAAGGATGCCGAGACCAAGAAGCAGCGCGAGTATCGCTGTTGCCCCATCTGCTCCCGTAGAGGGGAGGGAATCCTCGAACGTGTTGGTAAAGACGATGCCGACGAAGCGCCCTTCACCACGAACCTTGAAGAGCCGGTAGACAGCCGCATCATCTTGCCTCCCACGGTCGATGAACCTGCTTACCACGAGAGCCGCTTGGTACAGTTCCGAAATGGATCACCTTTCCTCAGCGTCCCCCCACGTCCAGCCCGATGTCCGGGTGCGTGGTGCCCGGGAACACAACCTCAAGGACGTCGATCTCACGGTTCCGCGTGACGCGATGGTCGTGTTCACGGGCGTGTCCGGATCCGGGAAGTCCTCCTTGGCTTTCGGCACGTTGTACGCGGAGTCGCAGCGGCGCTACTTAGAGTCAGTTGCCCCGTACGCGCGGCGACTGATCGACCAGGCGGGTGTCCCCGACGTCGACTCCATCACTGGGATGCCGCCCGCAGTCGCCTTGCAGCAGCAGCGCGGAGGGCGCAGCGCGCGCTCCTCTGTAGGCAGCATCACCACGCTGTCGAGTGTGGTTCGGATGCTCTATTCGCGAGCAGGTGCATACCCAGATGGTCAGCCGATGCTCTACGCCGAGGACTTCTCCGCGAACACCGTGCAGGGCGCGTGCCCCGAGTGCCACGGCATTGGCAGAGTGTACGCGGTGACCGAGGAGCGGATGGTCCCCGATCCTTCACTCACCATCCGGGAACGCGCCATCGCATCGTGGCCGACCGCCTGGCACGGCCACCAGCTGCGCGATGTGCTGGTCGCGCTCGGCTATGACGTGGATGTGCCGTGGAAAGATCTGCCGAAGAAGGATCGGGACTGGATCCTCTACACCGACGAGACTCCGTTCGTCCCGGTTCACTCGCGACTCACGCTCGCTGAGGCTCGACGGGCGATCCAAGCGGGGATCGAACCGAGCTACTCAGGCACGTTCGTCGGCGCGCGACGATACGTGCTCGACACTTTCGCAAACACGAAGAGCGCGTCGATGAAGCGCCGCGTAGCCCAGTTCATGAGCGCAGCGGTGTGCCCGGTGTGCCAGGGGAAGAAGCTCAAGCCCGAAGCGCTGACGGTCACGTTCGAAGGACTGGACATCGCCGACTTCTCAGCCTTGCCACTGCGTGAATTGGCAGAACTTCTCGTGCCCGTCGTCGCCGAATCCGACCTCGAGGACGAGACCTCCGGCGCAACGATAGACGTCGAGACCAGGCGCGAGGCCGTCGCACAACGCGTCGCTGCAGGCGGGTCTGCGCACTCCGCTGCACCCGATGTCCGTCGCACGCCGAATCGGTCCGCCGAGAAGCGCGCCGCGGCAGCCCGCCTCGGTGCCGAGCTGCTGGACCGCCTGCGCCCCATCATCGACCTCGGACTCGGCTACCTCTCGCTGAGCCGTACGACGCCGACACTGTCCGGGGGGGAACTGCAACGACTTCGACTCGCCACGCAACTCACGTCGGAACTGTTCGGTGTCGTCTACGTCCTCGACGAACCGTCAGCCGGTCTCCATCCGCACGACGTCACCGCGCTGCTGGGTATCCTCGACGGCCTCAAGCAGCGCGGCAACAGCCTCTTCGTCGTGGAACACTCCGTCGACGTCATGCGGCACGCGGACTGGCTCGTCGACATCGGCCCCGGAGCCGGGGAACGCGGCGGGCGCGTGATCTACAGCGGCCCCACGGACGGGCTCGCGGAGGTCGACGAGTCGGTGACGCGCGGATACATCTTCGGAGGCAGCGGCCTCCCACCGCACCAGCCCCGTGCCGCCCACGACTGGTTGCAGCTGGAGCACGTCACCCGCAACAACCTGCGGGACGTATCTGTGGCGCTACCGCTCGGAACGCTCACGGCTGTCACTGGCGTGTCAGGGTCGGGGAAGTCCAGCCTTGTCAGTCAAGTCCTGCCAGCCCTCATCGGCGCCAGGCAAGGAGACACCCGTCGCATCGAGGAGGACAACGCAGAGGCCGACACCCTGCTCCTCACTGACGAGTCCGATGAACTCGGAGGGTCGGTCGAGGGCGACCTCACGACGGTCCGGCGTGTGGTGAGCATCGACCAGAAACCCATCGGCCGCACGCCCCGCTCCAACGTCGCGACCTACACAGGACTCTTCGATCATGTGCGGCGCCGGTTCGCCGAGACGCCGGAAGCTCGGACACGCGGATACAAGCCCGGTCGGTTCTCCTTCAATGTCGCAGGCGGCCGTTGCCCGACCTGTGAGGGTGAAGGCTCCGTGATGGTCGAGCTGCTCTTCCTGCCCTCGGTCTACACCGTGTGTCCCGACTGCCATGGCACCCGCTATCAATCGAGCACCCTGGAGATCACCTGGCGAGGGCGCAACATCGCGGAAATCCTCGCGATGAGCGTCGAAGAGGCTCACGAGTTCTTCGCCGGCGAGTACGACGTGATGCGCTCACTCACCTCGCTGGTTGATGTCGGGCTCGGTTATCTGCGCTTGGGACAGCCGGCCACAGAGCTCTCCGGTGGGGAGGCGCAGCGTGTGAAGCTGGCCACCGAACTGCAACGAGCGCAGCGCGGCGACACTCTGTATGTGCTCGATGAGCCGACCTCCGGATTGCACTGTGCCGACGCAGACCGTCTAGTTACCCACCTTCAGACTCTCGTCGATGCGGGCAACACGGTCGTGATGGTGGAACTCGACATGCGGGTGGTCGGCGCAGCCGACTACGTCATCGATCTCGGGCCGGGAGCCGGTGACGACGGCGGCACAGTGGTCGCGTCCGGAACGCCAGCAGAGGTCGCCGCGTCGAGAAACAGCGCTTCAGCACCGTATCTCGCCGCCGCCCTCGCCGAGGCCGCGACGCTGACGTCAGGGGCATGACCGGCTCTTTGCAGATGGGGGTGTAGACGTCGAGGGTGCGTCGTTGGCCGGGTAAGGTGAATCGCTCTGGGTTTCGTTCCGTTCCGTTCTTCAAGCAAGGATGGAATTGATGAATCAGAAGTAGTCGCCCGAGATGCGGGAGAAGGCGTTGCGGATGCTGGACGAGGCGAAGCCCTCGCATCCGAATCTCATAACCGCGGTGCGCCATGTCGCTGGGCTTCTTGGTATGAGCGCGGAGACGTTGCGGGTGTGGCATCGCCGTCGCGAAGTCGACGGCGGGCAGCGTCCCGGTGTGCCCACCGATGTTGCCGAGGAAAACAAGCGCCTGCGGGGTGAGAACGCTGAGCTGCGCAAGGCGAACGAAGTCTTCAAGGCCGCGAGCGTGTTCTTCGCGAAGGAACTCGACCGCTCCTGACGGGTCTGCCCCGCGCACACCGCTTCCGCTGTCCCGATAGCCGGTCGTCCACCGGTACAGGTGCGGACCATCCGGGTGAACGACCAGAACCCAGCAACTACCTAAGCCTTCGATTCCCGTAAGACTGTCCCGCAAAAATGCCCGGTGAAGGTGCCGTAAACGGGCTCTTCCCAGATGAGGGTGTAGTTGGCGTTGGCGTGGCGGTCCCGGGATAGACGTCGAGGTCTCCCGACGATGGAGGTTCCTACGCCATCCATCCGAAAGACCTCGACGTGTCCGACGCTACCCCGCCGGCCGGCTTCGGCCGCCCTGACCTGACCGCCTTCGCGTCCTATCCCAATCGACTCTGATCGGGTCTGCTGATGCTCTCGACGAGAACGCAGCGACATCGCAGCCACCCAACTCCGACCGTCCGGGAAGCCGGGACACGTCACATGGCCTGTGCTGCGGGCGTGTCGAGTGGGTCGTTCAGGGGGCGACGCAGGAGCGTCGACGCGACGTGCTGAGAGGTGATTCCAGTCGAGCACTGGCACACCGGCTACAGGCATGGCGATAGGTCAGGAACGGTGTCGCTCCCTACGCAGGAGGGAGCGCAGAGTCTCGGCGTTCGCGTAGCCGACTCGTAGCGCGATCTCGGCGGAGGTGAGGTCCGTGGTTGCTGAGAGGTGCCGAGCTCGTTCGATGCGAAGCCGTTGGACGAAGCCGAGCGGAGTCAGGTTGAGCGCCGCACGGACTCGTCTTTCGAGGGTGCGCCGGCTGGTGCCAAGTGACTGCGCGACGAAGGCGACGTTGAACGGTTCGTCCAGGCGGGCGCGCACGAAGCGTTCGAACTCGACGACGATCGAGTCCTCGTGCCGGAGATGTTCGTAAGCGACGAAGGCCGCCTGCGACGGGCGCTCGTCGATGATGAGGAGCTTGGCGACATGTTGGGCCAGGTCGGGGCTGATCGATCGCACGAGTGAGAGCGCGAGGTCGATGTGGGCGAACGCGGCGCCGGCGGTGACGAGGTTCCCGTCGGTCACGACCATGGTGTCGAGATCGAGGGCGACGGTCGGATAGCGCTTCAGGAACTCCGGCCCCAGGAACCAGCTGGTCGTCGCCCGCCGATGATGCATCCGTCCGGTCTCGGCGACGGCGAACACGCCGGTGCACGCCGCGGCGATCCGGGTGGTCGCCTCGTCGAGGCGCCCGAGCGAGGCGATGACCGAACGAGCATCTCGGCTCTGGAGGGCGTCGTTGGTAGCGGCGGCCGTAAGGGTTCCAAGCGCAGGGACAACGACCACGTCGAACTCTCCGGACTCCGACAGCGGGTGGTCCACCGACAGGGTCATCGATGCCGTCGTGGTCACTCGCCGTTTCGGTCCGAGGATGGCGAGTTCGATCGGGTCGATCCGCGGGTCGACATCGCCGCGGGCACCCTCGGCCACCCGCACGATGTCGATGATCGACGCGATAGCCGAACCGAAGCAGCCGTCGATCGCGATCAGTCCAATACGCATGACGTAAACAATAGCAATACTGCCGTATACGCCACTCCCCACCGGCCCTCGCTCGTCATACGCTGAACTCGTCCCACGAAGAACCCCGATTTCAAGGAGAGTCCCTCATGTCCACACCCGCATCACTTCCGTATGCCTTCGTCGCCAAGATCGTCGCGGCCGATGGACAGCACGACGCGGTCGCCGATCTGCTCGCCGGCGCTGTCGCACTCGCCAACGAAGAAGTAGGAACGATTGTCTGGTTCGCGGTCAGGACCCACGCCGACACCTTCTGGATCTTCGATGCATTCCCCGACGAGGCCGCTCGCGACGCCCACGCCGACGGCGCCATCGTCGCAGCCCTGATGGCCAACCAGCACCTCCTCGGCGCAGCACCCGAGATCCTGGCGGCCGACGTCCTCGCGTCCAAGCTCCCGTAGTCCGCCAACGCACGTCCGCAACGCGAACACAACACGAGCGCTGCCGGTCACAAACTCAACAGGCAAACCAACGGGCGGCTATGGAGCGGCTCGAGCCACAAAGCGCACGCCACATTCGAAGGAGCAATTGATGCCATCTATTCCTACATTGTCGTTGGACGACGCCAAACGTGTCATCGCGGCAGCAGAAGCTGAATCCAGCACGCAGGGTCAGCCCAGTAACATCGCCGTCGTCGATGCCGGCGGCAATCTCGTCGCTCACGTACGGATGGACGGAGCGTGGCTGGGCAGCATCGACATCTCGATCAACAAAGCTTTCACGGCCCGAGCGTTCGACACAGCCACCAAAGACCTCGGCGACCTCGCCCAACCCGGTGAGCAGTTCTACGGCATCAACGCCTCCAACAACGGTCGGGTGATGATCTTCGCCGGTGGCATCCCGCTCGAGCGCGACGGCCAGGTCGTCGGCGCCGTCGGCGTCAGCGGAGGAACCGGCGTCCAAGACCAGGCCGTCGCCGAAGCCGCCGCCAGCGCCTTCTGAGACCGACCCGCACCGAACCCGGCCCCCGGCCGGCACGAGGCTGGATGCGTGCGTCGTCGACGTAGCCGGTCACGGCTCGGACCTGACGGCCAACCAGCACCTCCTCGGCGCAGCACCCGAGATCATGGCGGCCGACCTCCTCGCGTCCAAGCTCCCGTAGTCCGCCAACGCACGAGACAACCGCGCCCCTCCGAGCCGTAGCCAGGTCGCGACGCAACGTCACGCTGCGTTGCCGAGCGGTGCGAGGCCTATCGACACACGGACAGGATGCCGGCCGCGAGGGGTCCGTCGCAGAGGAGAGCGACGTCGGTGTCGGGCAGAGCCGTGAGGCCAGCGCATCGCGCGACCACCAGACCCGAACAGCCCCTGCCCTGCGTTTCCGCAGGTCAGGGGCTGTTCGCCGGAGCCCCCTGTGGGAATCGAACCGACGACCTCATCACGTCGGCTTTGCGTCTATCGCTTGATGTGCCCACTGGGCGAACGAGCCGCTGACCTGCGCAAACGCCGAGCGTGGGGGGAGCCTGACACGGTTTCCCGGACACCTGAGTTGAGGCGATGATCGTCTCGGAAGGAGCCCGTGAGATGCCTGCTGCCCACTCGCCGGAGTTCCGGCGTCGAGCCCTGGATCTGGTCGCCCAGGGAAACCCTGTCGGTCAGACCGCTCGTGATCTGGGGATCAGCGAGTCGTGCCTTCGGAACTGGATAAACCGCGACGCGATCGACTCCGGCCGCAAGGCCGGGATCACGACCGACGAGCATATGGAGCTGGTCGAGCTGCGCCGCCGCAACCGCGTGCTGGAGATGGAGAATGAGATCCTCAAGCGCGCCAGCGCCTATCTCGCTCGGGAGAACGTACTCCCAAAATAGGGTTCCGGTTGGTCCAGGAGCTTGCCGCGGATGGGGTTCCCGTCGCGGTGGCCTGCCGGTTCCTCAGGGTGTCGACCTCGGGATACTACGAGTGGGCGTCGCGTCCGCCATCGCCGCGGACGATCGCTGATAGGGCGCCCCCGGCGACGATCCGGCGGGTTCACCGCGATTCGCGCGGCACCTATGGTGCCCCGCGGGTGCTGGCCGAGCTGCGGCTCGGGCTCGGTGTCCACGTGGGCAAGAAGCGCGTCGCCCGGGTGATGCGCCTGGATGGCCTGACCGGGGTGTCTCATCGACGCAAACGACGAGGCTGGAAGCCGGACACGGCGACGCACGAGGACCTCGTGAAGCGACAGTTCCGCGCGCACGAGCCGAACCGGCTCTGGTTCTGTGACATCACGCAGCATCGCGCGAAAGACGGGTGGGTTTACTGCGCCGCAGTGATCGACGCGTTCTCCCGCCGCGTCGTCGGCTGGTCGATCTCAGACAGAATCACCGCGGAGATCGTCGTTGACGCGCTCGAAATGGCTCGCTGGCGCCGCCGACCCGAGCCTGGCACCGTGGTCCACGCCGACCGAGGAGCGCAACACACGTCGTGGCTCTTCGGCCACCGACTCAGGCAAGCCGGACTGCTCGGCTCGATGGGGCGAGTCGCCTCATCGGTCGATAACGCGCTCATCGAGTCCTTCTGGTCCACGATGCAACGCGAGCTCCTCGACCGCTCAACCTGGACATCCCGGACCGAGCTGTCGTCGGCGATATTCGAGTGGATCGAGGGCTTCTACAACCCCACCCGCCCGCACACCGCGCTCGGCAACCTCAGCCCCGTGGAGTTCGAACGACTTCACAACCCCGCCGCAACCGCGGCATGATCAACACAGAGAAACCGTCCGGGAAACCGGGTCAGGCTCCACCGACCGCTCGCAACCGTTCAGGAGCAGGATGCAACCCTCGACAGTGTTCACCATCGGTCACTCCACACACCCGATCGAGGAGTTCATAGCGCTGCTCGAAAACAACGGCGTGCAACAACTCATCGATGTGCGGACGGTTCCCGGCTCCCGACATAACCCGCAATTCGGCGCGCAGGCGCTTGAGGAAAGCCTGACGCACGCAGGCCTGCACTATGCGCGGATGGAAGAACTCGGCGGTCTCCGCCACACCCCAGTGAATGTGGAGAGCATCAACGGCGCCTGGCGCAACAAAAGCTTCCGAAGCTACGCCGACTACATGCAAACCGAGCCCTTCGCGCGTGGAATAGACCGTCTGATCGATCGAGCAAAAGAGAAGATTGTGGCGATCATGTGCGCGGAAGCGGTCCCGTGGCGCTGCCACCGGTCTCTCATCGCGGATGCGCTGCTCGTTCGCCACATTTCTGTGAAGGACATCATGAGCGCCACCTCCACCAAACCCCACACACTCACGTCGTTCGCGTCGGTGGACGGGCAGCGGGTCTGGTACCCGCCCACTAACCTGGAAGGGCAACCGTAGGCATAGCGAGCCTCTCGCCGATGTGACCGAGTTGTCATTCCGAGAATGGATGTCGTCCACCATGGGCACACTGCACTACGGCGGGTCGGAAGCGCCGATCGTCAGCACCCCGGCGACGGACAAGGCGGTGGACGCGGAGGGCAAGGCCTGGCAGGTCGGCAACGCGCTCATTCAACGCCCCGGCACGGGCGAGGACATCGCGTACATGGCGCTCTACCTGGCCTCCGACGAGTCCTCTTGGGTGACCGGACAGAACTACAGCGTCGACGGCGGCGCGACCGCCGGGTGGCGGAACGACAGCGAGACGGACCGACTGGCCGCGAAGAACGGCTGACACGCGGGTCGCGGCGCGACCGGTGACGGACGGGAGGCACAACACCAACGCCCAGCTCGACACGCTGGTTCTCTCGCAGGCCGGAAGGGGCCCCGGGCGTCTACGCGAACTTCGTCAACCCGGAGGCGTTCTACGCCCTCTACGGCATGGAGTTGTGCGGCGGCGCGGGCGCCTGCAACCGCCCCCCGATCGACGGCACGGAACTCCCCATCCGGTGATCCCGTGGAAAACCAAACGACGAGCGCGCGAACGCGCGAAGGAGCCGCTGACACGGCGCAGCAGAAGCTCTGTTTCTTTGACCTTTCCGGCTGTCGAGAATACGTCGGCTCCCGCGACTCCGTTCCTACAATCTCGAACGCGCCCTACGGGCTTATATCGCTCGACATTGCGCGCGCTGCGCGCTCCGCCTCCGTTTTATCTCTGTCTGCCGGAAGGCGAAGAAAAACGGTTGATCAGGGAAGGGGATGAAGAGACGAACGAGCAGGGGATTGTGGTCTACTGGTGGAAGTGACATACCCAGGCGAGAACTGTTACCCCATAGTTCTCCGTTCCACCGGAAGAGGCTGACGCACCTTCGAAGGGATGAGGCAGGCGTGCTACGCGTGAACTAACGGGCAGGTCTGTGCGTGGACCGCAAGCTCTCGCACTGTGCCGTAGTCCAGGTTCTGCCCGCTGCGCAGCCGGATGCTTAGCACTGTGCGCACGGCGTTTACTTGCTCAGCGCTGAGTCCCTCGAACAGCTCGGGCCAGTCAGAATGTGCTCGCGCGACCTCGGGAGGCGTTAGGGCGCTGACGCTGAGCAGGGCGTGTCATCGGACGTACTTCTTTCGCCCGTCCTCGACGTTCGACCCGTACTTCTCGTCCAGCTCGGCGTATGCCTCGGCCGGGGTGGTGCTGCCGTTGAGGATGCGGCGGGCGCGGTCGAGTGCGTCGGCGTCAGGGAAGTGTCCGGCGAGCTGCTGGGCCTTCTCGATTAGGGCGAGATCGTTCTCAATTTTTGGTTCGCTCATCGCATCAAGATTCAACGACGGCAGCAGGCAATGTAAACATTCGCTCCAGCAGGGGTACAAGACGCCAGATCGCGGCGTGGTGCTGTTCTTCGGTCAGATCATCTAGCACGGGCGGTTCTTCACCTGTCCAGCCGATTGCTTCGGCCACCGCAGTGAGCTCCACGCTGTCCCATCGCAACCGTCCTTCATCCCGCATCTGAGCGCGGAACTGTGACAGTGGACCGCCCGACTGGTGCACCTTGGCGATCTCGGGGAAGCGCGCCAAGCGGACGTGGAAGATCGCGACCTCGTAGCCGTGCAGAAAGATCATCACTCGGTCGATTCGGATTGGCCGTCCAATGTACATTCCAGGCCGCTTCGCGAATGCCTCCGCCTGACTGTAGATCGGCATCTGCGTTGCCTCAGGATCTGTCATCGCTCACGCCCCGTCCCTGTGGTTGAGATTCTCGGTTACCAACGACATTGATTCGCGATCTCAGCCGGTGAGTAACGACTACGAGTGGCAGACGATCCTGCGCTCAATAGTCCACGGCGGCGCGGTCGTAGGCGAACCGCGCGTCGGATTCGTTCAGCACCTTCGCGCGCACGTCGGCGAGCTTCAAGTCGAGCACTCTGAGCTTCCCGTCTATCCGGCTGATTGCCTCAATCCTGTGGAACTGGTCCCCGTAGGCCTCGGCGAACCTCGCCATGCCGTGTAGCTTCCACGCCGCGTCCGGGAGCCAGTGGCCGTGGGGATCCACGATGCTCGCTCGCACTCCGTCTTCGCCGTTGGCGAAGAAGAGGAAGTCGGGGCGCAGTGTGCGCCATTCGCCGTGACGGTCCTGGTAGGCGATGCTCATCGAATCGCGGCCGCCTGTTGGGTTCCGATACCAGGCCAGAGCCCCGCCCCTCGACATCTCGGCGTCCAGCACCTCGATCTCGTCGGGGTTCAGCTTCCCGACCGGGAACATGCCCTCGTCGTCGGCCAACAAGTGCAGTGCCCGTCGTTCAAGGAGCTGTTCGGAGTCGCCGGTGACGCGTTTCGTCTCCTCCTGGCGGTTCTTCGGCAACGCCATTGAGATGAGCTGAGGGTCCGTGCTCATGGCGGTGATCTCTGCGTAGAGGCTCTGCCTTGACTCGGAGAGGTCTTTGATCGCGACACGGTACTTGCCGAGCCACTCGTGTGCGATGCGGTCGGCCTCGGTATCGAGCGCGGGACGGGTCTGCGGCAGCATAGCGAGGGCTGCGACTCGGACGTTCGCGTCGCGGTAGGCGTCCTCGTCCTCAGCGTCCGCGGCGAGATGTTCGACGTAGGTACGGGCGATGTCTGGCGTGATCGACCGCGCGCCTGTGCGATATGCGTCCTGGATGGCGCGGTCGTCCGCGTACTCCGTCCACGACTCGTCCTGGCGGAGCCCGTGGCGTGCTTGTCCGCGAACGGTGCCGCCAGCAACCGTCTGAACGTCTTTGAGCGCCTTCGTCAGGTCGTTTGCATACTGAGCCGAGAGTCCGTTCAGAACACCGTGGAGGCGCTCGTGGGCGAGCTTCCCCGCGTCAGCTAGCAGCCGGTCAGCCGCGAGCGCGTGTGCCAGCGAAGTGAGTCGCTTGATCGGGTTCGCATGCTTGCGAGGCAGTGTCTCGGCAGGCAAGGCTTGGAACAATTCCCAGACCTCGTCCGGGACGGCCTGGTTCGGCGTCATGACCTGTGGGTCGACGAGGACACGCTGTCCCGTCCCGCCGCCCGTGGTCAGGTCGTTGCCCATGATCCGCTCCAGCACGAGGCTGGCCGTCGCCTTGTTGAATTTCGGCAGGATGCACTCGACGCTGTTGAGCAGGTCGTCGCCCTCGATACGCCTGGCGAGCGGTGTACGGATCATCCGGCCGAGAAGCTGCGTGATGTGCGTCTCGTCCCTCGCTGGGCGGAACGAGACCATGACCTCAGCGCGCGGGCAGTCCCAGCCCGTGCTGATGGCGTCCTTGGCAAGCAGCACACGGACGTAGGAGGCGTCCTGCACGCGCTCCGGGGAGATGTAAGGCACGCTGTGCGAGCCGAACGTCTGCGCAGTGTGCTCGCCAAAGACGTGGGCGATCGCGTCCGCCTCCAGTTCAGGCCACTCGTCACGGATCACGTCGATAGCCGAGGCGACCTCCGTCGGCGACGGCTTGTTCGGCACCTGAAGCACCATGAGGGGCCTGACGGGCTCCTCGTTCTGATCGTTCGCGTACGCCGTCCAGGCCGCAGAAATTCCTTTCACCTTCCGGACGCCCCGGCGCAGCAGCACTGTATTGAAATCACCCGTCTCCGCGGGAAAGTCGAGCACGATGTCGTCCTTCAGTAGACCCGACTCCTGGATACGCACAGGGTCCACCTGCACCGTCGCGAGGTGCACACGATTCGATTGCACCTCGGCTTCGCTCATTGCAGCCTCGAACCGCTGCACAGTCGCCGAGATGCCCCAGACGATCGGCACCGGCGGCACGTCATTGTGGCCGTTGATGAGGCGCTTCACGATGGTCGGCGTCTCCGACGGGCGTTTGCCCATGCCCCGATGTGCTTCGTCAAGCACCATGTAGAGCGTGAGGTCGTTGTCCTCGATCGTGTTCCGCAGGGTGTCCCAGAACGTGAACGGCACTGTGTCTGCATGCGAGTCGAAGCCAGGCAGGGTGTTGGAGTCGTCGCGGCCCCGCACGAGCAGGCTGTTCTTCGACAGCTTCGAGGTGTTCAGAAAGTAGACGTTGCCCGACTGGAGTTTCTGGTATCTGAACGGGTGCTCGACCGTGACGAGACGGTTGCGCAGGCGGTCCGACGCTTGTTCCAGCCGATGCTTGGTCTGCTGGTTCAGCGCCGGGTCGTCGCTGAACCACAGCACGACGGCGCCGGGGTCCGGCGCGATGCTGAAGTCGTCGCTGCCCCAGAACAGCGACTCGATCACGGCCGCAGCCATGACCGTCTTACCGGCGCCCGTCGTAGCCGTCAGCGCCACCGACGAGACTCGCCTGCTCGCGCTGCGGTAGAAGTCCCGCGCAGAGGTCAGTTCGCGCAGCGTGTCACCGACCGCGTCTGCTTGGTAGTCCTTCAGCGTGAAGCGCATCAGAAGTCCCCCGTCATCTCGCAGTTGCGGAGGTAGTCTTCATATAGGCGGACGGTTTCGACGCCGCGGATCTCGTCGGCGACCTGCTGGTACCGCCCCTCGTCGTCCGTGACGACGTACACGATCCGAATGCCGCCTTTCCCGCGCAGTGCCTCGACAAACTCGGCGGCCTGGTCAAGGTCGCGAAGGATGCCGTAGCTGTCAGCGATCGCCCATCCGCCTTCGATCCAGTCGATGCGAGAGCCGACCGCACCGGCGCGTAGCCACAGCATCGGAGCAATCGCCGCGAACGCGCGGTCCACGCCGACGAGCCACTTCGACTCGTACGTCAGAGTGAAGAAGGCGGCGTTCTCCTCGAACCCCTCAGCCATCGGGAACTCGTCGACGAACTTGTAGTCGCCCTTGATCGGGGCGCCGTCGGGCGTCTCGCCCGTGATCGCGGCGCGGATGCGCGGCTTCGTGATGTAGTCGCAGATGCCCAGCTTCTCCCACTCGGGATCGCCAGGCCGCACGCCCTTCCTGCGCAGAGCGGCCTGTTCGTCGGCCGAGACTTCGTTGTTCGTCACCGAGATGCACTGACGGCGGCCGCCGTCCTGCTTGTTCAAGCGCATGACAGCGTGAGCTGTCGTCCCGGAACCAGCGAAGAAGTCGAGAATGACCGCGTTTGGTTTGTCGGATAGAAAGAACCTCAGGGCATCCTCCACTGCGTAGAGGCTCTTCGGGTATGGGAATGAACGACCCGGCAGAAGGCCCGCAACGAGCTTCGAGCCATGCCATCCCGCATTATGAGAGACCCTGTTCCAAGTTGTCTTTGCTGCACGATCACGAGACACCATCGACGTGTCTATGATGGCTGCGCCAGTCAAAGGGTTGCGGCCGGTCACACTGAGTTCGCCCTTTTCGATCTGATCCTCGGTGCCCTGGTTCACCGTCATGATCGAGTAGCCTCGTCCCCGTCGCTGGGACTTGGTGGCTCTGATCAGCCCTTTCTCGACCCGCCGTCGCGCGACCTCGACCCCTGTGCGCCAGCGAGCTTCCGCGCCCGTGGCGGTCTTCGGCCATACCGCGACCTCACCCGCTGGGACTGGCACCGTCTCGACACTCGTCCCAAGCGGAATCGGCGCCCCTACCCGAACAATGCGTCCGGTTGCTTCCTCTACAAAAATCGGGAAGAACAAGTTGGGCGAGTCTGCCCTCAAGTTCCCCTTGCCAGTCCGAACGTATTGAAACCACACCTGAGACTTGCTCTCGGATTGGCCTTCGTTCAGCATGTCGTCAGTCGTGCGGGCGGCTGCCATCTGCCCCATGAACACGAAGAAGATGTATTCGTCAGACCGACTGAACATTCCGTCACGCACTGAGCCTTGACTACTGATGACGCTCGTCACCATCTGGATACGCGCTTCGGGAAACGTCTGCTCCAGTAGCAGGCCAAGGCGCAAGTACTCCTTCTCGTCGATCGTGACTATCAACACGGAGCTCGCGGGCTTCAGGAGCCGCTTGGCGAGCTTCAGCCTCCGCTCCATGAACGCCAGCCACTTCGAATGCCGGTACAGGTCGTCGCCCTCGACGTAATCGTTGTTGTACTTCCAGTCGCGCGATCCTGTGTTGTAGGGCGGGTCGATGTAGATCGCATCCACGGACTTCTCGTGCGTGAACGTGAGCTGCTCCAGGACGTGGAAGTTCTCGCCATTGATGACCGTATGGAACGGCTTATTGCCGCCGCGCTCGATGGTCCCGTCGGGGCGCAGGCCGGGGTAGATGCGGTCACGGAATTCGGCCACGAGAACCAGGTCATCCAATGCCACCGAGGCGGCCTCGATCTTCGCGCCGTTCGGCGTCGAGATGTCGGCGGTCTCTCCGTTGATTCCATCGACAGTCCAGATGCGCTGGTCGCCGTGCCCCGTCACCCCTCTCGGAGGGAGCACTCGAACCTTGCTCATCTTGCGAATCTTGTGCGCGGGAAGCTCCACCGCCTCCGGCGCATGACGCTCGAAGTTGAGCCCGAACGGTAGACGCTTCTGGAGTGGCTGGATCTCGCTGTCGAGGTCCTTAGCGAGCTGCGGATCGAGTTGATTGACGGTGCGCAGCAGGTCCGACAAGCGCGACATGGGCGGGCTCCTTCTGGCAGGACAAGAACGAGTCCGTTCTCGCGTGTGCGCGAGTGGCACGGACTCGATCTCAGCCTACTCAACAGCATCTGAGGACACGAAGGCCGCGAGTTCCCGGCAGTGTTCTACTGGCTGGACACACCAGGACGGGAGGGATCCCGGATCGCCGGGTACACCAGATAGGTGCTACCCGATGACTTGATCCATCTGCCTGTCGCCGATAGTGATCGCCCTGTGAGATCCGCCAAGGGTCCGAGCGGGACGGTAGCGGTCAGGTTGATCATCGCAGCGCCGCGCAGCAGGATGGTCTCGCAGCCGAGGTCTCTCAGGCGTTTGGTAAGCGTCGAGGGGTCGATGTGTCGGCCAGGAAGGGCGGGTGATGGGAATAACCATCCTTCCGGGGATATAGCGCGCTGCGCCAGTTGCATGCCGAGCAGTTCGGTGACGCGTGGCGCTAGGTGGAGCGGAGCGTTCCCGAGGGAAAGCGTCGCCGTTTCGCCTCGATAGACGATGTTCTTGTCTTGGAGTTTGACGAGCCGTGTGATCGGCGCTGCGTAGAGACCGACCATCAATCCGACGAGCCTCGTTCCCTCGTTCAGCTGATCGTCTTCGAGGAAGCGAGACACCCAAGAATGATGGGTGGCCTCGCTGTAGGCGAGCGACGGGGCGGACTTGGGTCGTACCGGGGCGGAGATTCGGCGCATCGCGCCGGTCTGTTTCGCCCATCGGATGAAAGGACGGATCGCGATTGCTCTGCTGCGGCGCGAGGCAGCGAACTCGTCGAAGATCGACTGCGGGGCGGATTGCAACGACAGGTTCCGCGCTTCGAGCATCTGGAGGAATTCGAGCGCCGCGCGGCTCATCTCTCTGGCCCGGCTGAGGGTGCTATCGGTGATGCCTCGTCGTCGAATCTGCACGCGCGCGGTGGCAGGAACGATCCAACGGGTGAAGATCGTAAATTGCTCTCGGTTCGCCTTTGGGCAAATCGCGATGAGTTGATCCGCCCATTGTTCATATGACGCCCAGGGGTCGCGTTCTTCTGTCAGACATCCCGTGACTTCAAGCAGAGCCCGAACGCGCAATGCTGCATGCGGATGCTCGGGCATCTCCAACGCGCGTTGACTGATGGGGATCTCGCCATCGAGAATCCGCCGCAGGATCGCGATGCTAGTGCTGCGGCTCATCCAGCGCAGAAGCCGGTCCGCGTCGTGCTTGTAGGAAAGGAGATAGTGGCGTAGAGGTTCGAGGGCAGCACGCGCGTCGCTATCCGACGCTTCGGAGAATAGCTCCTCGACTTGTTTCACCAGATCGCAGCCCGAGCACAGCGTCCGCCGTGCCCCCCGTTCGCCTCCGCATTCATTGCAGGTGAAAAGTGGTGCGTTCCCGGCACAGTCTGCACACACCAGTCTGTCGTCCTTGTCGTGGGCGATCACACGTTTGTCACCGCACTCAGGGCACGGCTTCATAAACCCGGCGGTCGAGATGTAGCAGCTCTCACAGACTCCAGTACCGATGCGTGCGGAGTAAAGCCGCCGGACCTCGTGACAGATGAAACATACGATCCGCGGTTTCGGCACGCAGTCGTTGCAGTACGGCTTGTCGCCGACGATGGAGTGGGTCGTGCGTAGCCGCCCACACTCCGCGCATTCCCTTCGCGACCTCGGGTCGCGCCGCCAGCAGTTGGCGCAGAATTGTGACTCACCAATGCGGCGCGTGATTGGTAGAAGCCTGTCGCATATAGAGCAGGGCGCAGCGTAGCGGCGTTTCGTGCAGCGCCCGCCGAGCCGTTCTCCGGTCGGACTTGTCTGTTCCAGGAAGCGCTCTTCGCCGCACTGTCCACAGGCGGGCAGGGCGACTTTCAGGTCTGCGGTGCGAGCTTTCCGGAGGAGCCGCTGTGCCGCGCGTGGCATGGCCTGATCCCTTGACGAAGCGAGCGGGGGCGCGCTGCGGAGGTAGGCAGCGAGGCGTCCTGCTCCCATTACCGTCGGCGCGATGGCGATGACGAGTTGCTCGATCTTCGCAGTCGGAGCGTCGCTCCAAGGGCTGCCCTGCTCAAGGAGGATCGTCGTTCCTGGGTCCAGGTTCCGACGGTTGCGCGCTCGGTCCTTGCGCCGTCTCTCCTTGCCGATCGCCGCGTTGATCGCCGGTGTCGAGCTGGGCATGACACTCGTTGATACTGCCGAGATGTACGGCGACGGCGCGGCGGAAGCGCTGATCTGCGAAGCGCTAGGCGACCGGTGCGGCCGGTTGTTCCTCGTCAGCAAGGCGTATCCGCAGAACGCCTCGCGCGCACGCCTTTCACGCGCATGCGAGGCGAGCTTGAGACGTCTCGGCACCGACCGGCTCGACCTCTACCTGCTCCACTGGCGGGGATCGGTGCCGCTCGTTGAGACGATAGAAGCGATGGAGGCGCTGAAATCGGCCGGGAAGATTCGGTATTGGGGTGTCAGCAACCTCGATACTGACGACATGGACGAGCTTGTTGCTGCCGGCGGGGATGGCTGCGTGACCGATCAGGTTCTCTACAATCTCGTCCGTCGAGGCCCTGAGTTGGAATTGTTGCCGTGGCTCGTCGCTCATGAAATGCCTGTCATGGCCTATAGTCCCGTCGAGCAGGGACGACTCTCGAGCCATCCCTCCCTTGTGAAGATCGCAGCTAAGGTTGGTGCTACCCCTGCGCAGGTCGCACTTTCCTGGACGTTGCGGCACGATGGCCTCATTGCGATTCCGAAGGCGAGTTCGATCGCACATGTGCGGGAGAACCGGGCAGCCGCAGATATCGTCCTTTCCGACGCCGATCTTGCGACACTCGACGCGGCATTTCCTCGGCCACGCGACCGTCGCCCGCTCGAGATGCTCTAGCTCGAATGGCGGTCTTCTCTCTCAAGGGAACCGAACATGAGACGGATCGGCTCGAGGTGTTCAGCGACGCGGTGTTTGCGATCGCGATCACCGTCCCTGTGGTGGAACTGCGCGCACCGAGGCCTGAGGATGGCGACCTCGCCGCGGCCTACCTGAAGCTGGCACCGGACTACGCCGCCTACGTCCTCAGCGTGATCCTCATCGGCCTCTATTGGTCCCACAGTCATTTCAGCGGCAAGCTGCTGGAGAAGACCGACCACGGCTACAACCTGCTGACCATCGGCTTTTTGGCTGCGGTCAGTATCACTCCATTTCCCGCGCGCCAGTTGGTCGAACATTTCGGTGGAGATGCGGACAGCACGACCGCCGCCCTTTGGTACCTGGGCATAGCAGCGGCACCGGCGACCTGGTGGTTTCTTCGGTGGGTGTACGCCACCGCCAGAGGTTTTCCCGATCGAAGGCTAACCGAGGCTTATCTTCGCCGCCTTACCATCAAGTATGGTCTTACCGCCGCTGCCTATTGGGCGGCATTCGGCTTGGCGTTCTGGAATTGGCGTGTTGGATTGATCGCGGCGGGGATTGTAACGTTGAGCTACGTCATTTCCCCCGCAAAGCCCGTGTTCAGACCCGGTATTGAACCGGGACACGATCAGATGGCTCGTTGACTGAAGGAGCGGATAGTACCTCGGAGCTGCACGCTCCTTGCGAGTGAATAGCGACCTACCGTCGTCCGACGTTTTCGGGCTTGCTTTGCTCGCCGTCCGCCAGATCGGCTAGAACATGCGCACCAGGCCGCAATTCGGGCACCGCCAGACCGGGGAAGTCGGCGGGTTCCACGACGGTTGCAGCTGCACCAGGCAGCGCTCACAGGTAGGGGAGAAGCCCGGCCATTCGTCGTCATCCACGATGCCAGGCAACCAGGATGCTGGCGGCGCTGCAGAAACCGTCCACAGGGGACGTTCAGCGCCTTGCAGGAGAGGCCGGGGTGACAGCCGAGGCCCATACCCATGCCTTCATCTCCGTCTCGCCCACGCGGAACCTGATCGCGCAGGCATCCGCTGTCGACCGGCAGACCTCCGCGTCGACGAGCGCCGGCGTGGCGCCGAAGCGCACCCACGCTTTCGCAGGCTTCGGCCGCGGGTCGATCGTCACCGGTTCTACGTCTAAGCGCAGGTCGGCGCTCGAGAGCGACTGCAGGGGGCCGGCCTCCGCGGCGATCCGCTCGAGGATGCGCGTATCCATCCTGCGATCGGCCGCCGACGCGTATCGCTTCGATGTACCCACTGCCGATCCTCCTTGCGGACCGCCAGGTTATCGATTTTAGAACAGATGTTCTATTTCGTGTGCTCGTCCGCCAGGTCGTCCGAGGCGTCAGCCTCGGCTTGAATCTGCTCAACCTCGGCCCGCAGTCGGATCAATATCTCCTTGCTGTGATCCGCGAGTGCGGTATCCCAGGCATCGACGACGCTGGTCGGGTGTCGACTGTGGCTCTTTTGATCCGAGAACCCCATGCCCTGAGACTGGGGGAGAGGGTTCCGCGCAGCGGGACCCGGGCACCACCCCGGCTCGATCGCTACACACATCAACGCAAGGCGAGCCCCTTGACACGTGGTTCCCGAGGGTGTCCGCTACCTCGCGAAGGGCTGCATTGTCAAGGCTCTGCCAGGAGGCTATCAAGGCCAGAAGGCTACCGAGCAACACCATCAGATCGGAGTAGACATGAAAGCAGTGGTGTACGAGGGACCCCGTCAGGTCAGCACGAAGGAGGTCCCGGACGCGAAGATCGAGCGGCCCACCGATGTCCTGGTCAGGGTGACGACGACGAACATCTGCGGCTCGGACCTCCACATGTACGAGGGGAGGACCTCCTTCGAGGTGGGCCGGACGTTCGGGCACGAGAACATGGGGGAGGTCATCGAGGTCGGTAGTGGCGTGGAGAAGGTCAGGGTCGGAGACCGGGTTGTGCTCCCGTTCAACATCTCGTGCGGGTTCTGTAAGAACTGCGAACGCGGCCTGACCAACTACTGCCTCACCACTCAGCCCGACCCATCACTCGCCGGTGCGGCTTATGGGTTCGCCGACATGGGTCCCTATGGCGGTGGCCAAGCGGAGCTTCTCCGCGTGCCTTTCGGTGACCACAACGCGCTGCGCCTGGGCGAGGATGCGGAGGATAGGGAGAACGACTACGTCATGCTCTCTGACATCTTCCCCACCGGCTACCACGCCACCGAGATGGCCGGCGTGATCCCCGGCGACAGCGTTGTGATCGCTGGGGCGGGTCCGGTCGGATTGATGGCCGCCCTGTCCGCGATGATCAAGGGCGCAGCAAAGGTGATGGTGGTCGATCGCCACCCTGACCGGCTCGCGCTGGCCGAGCAGATCGGTGCGATTGCCATCGACGACTCCAAGGTCGACCCCGTGCAGGCTGTGCTGGACGAGACTATGGGGCTCGGAGCTGACCGTGGTTGCGAATGCGTGGGCTACCAGGCCCACGATCCGCAGGGCAACGAGGACACCGCCGCCACCTTGAACATGCTCATCAACGCGGTCCGCTTCACCGGAGGGATCGGCACCGTCGGCGTGTTCGTCCCCCAGGACCCGGGGGCCGAGGGCGAATTGGCCAAGCAGGGCAAGGCGGCCATCGACTTCGGCACACATTGGTTCAAGGGGCAGACCATGGGAAGCGGTCAGGCCCCGGTCAAGCGGTACAACCGCCAGCTGCGGGACTTGATCGCGGCCGGCAAGGCGACCCCTTCGTGGATCGTCTCCCACGAGATCTCGCTGGACCAGGCTGCCGATGCCTACAAGAACTTCGACGCCAGGTCCAAGGGTTGGACTAAGGTCCTCATCAAGCCCGGCATGTCAAACGGAACGAAGGAAAACTGAGATGGCAGCAGAACTTCAGGGCAAGAGGGTCGCGATCCTCGCCGCCGACGGAGTCGAACGCGTTGAGCTCGAGCAACCCCGCGAAGCACTGGAACGGGCCGGCGCTCAGACCGAGGTCCTTTCGATCCACGACGGCGAGATCAAGGCCCGTAAGAACGACCTGGATGAAGCGGGCACGTTCACCGTCGACGGGTTGGTCGCCGACGCCTCGGTGGGCGACTACGACGCCCTGCTGCTTCCCGGCGGCACGGTGAACCCCGACCAGCTCCGGGTCGACAAGGACGCCGTCTCCTTCGTCCGCGACTTCGTCGAAACTGGCAAGCCCATTGCCGCGATCTGTCACGGGCCTTGGACGTTGATCGAGGCTGGCGTGGTCGGAGGTCGCACCTTGACGTCCTTCCCGAGCATCCGCACGGATCTGCGCAACGCCGGAGCGGAGGTCGTTGACCAGGATGTCGTGGTCGACGGGAACCTGATCACCAGCCGCTCACCCGACGACCTGCCTGCGTTCTGCGATACGATCGTGGCGAAATTTGCGAGCAGTTCGACCCAGGAAGAGGTGACGTCATGAGCGTCACGAAGGGACTGCTTGTCAGGCTGGAGGCCCTGCCCGGCAAGGAAGACGAGGTCCAGGAGTTTCTCGGCATCGGGCGAGGGCTCGTCGAGGAGGAACCGGCCACCACCGCGTGGTTCGCGATCCGTCTCGGCCCGTCCTCATTCGGGATCTTCGACGTGTTCCCCGATGACGCCGGCCGCGACGCGCACCTGTCCGGCGCAGTTGCGACCGCTCTCGGCGAGCAGACGGGCAAACTGTTCAGCGAGCCGACGATCGAGAAGCTCGACGTCCTGGGCTCCAAACTCCCCGCCTGAAACCACAGACCGGGGAGTACTGACCCAGAAAGAGTCGCGGCGCGCGGTGACTTCGGGCTTACACAGCCCGCTGACATCGTGGCAGCGGCCCCTTCCCTTTCGGCCTACCGCTGATCACCAACAGATCGGGAAACCGCGATGACAGGAACTGACGACGGCGTTGCCACGACGCGTTCACCCGAGGTAGCAGTGATCGGGGGCGGGATCGTCGGTCTCTCGACGGCGTACGCGCTGCGGGAGCAGGGCGTGCCGGTGCGCTTGTACGAGGCTGGTGTGCCCGGGACGGGTCAGTCCGCAGGCGAGTCGCGGATCTTCCGGCATGCCCACGACGACCCGCGACTCGTCGCTTTCGCGCGCGAAAGCCGCGGCGTATGGGATGAGTGGTCCGAACACTTCGACGTCGAGCTGGTCTCATCAGACGGTGTCCTGGCGATCGGAGACAGCGCCCTGGCGCGGCTGCGGGTGCTCGACCAGGTCGGCGGCGTGGTAGCGCACGAGATCGATGCGGCCGAGGTCGCCCAGCGGATGCCGCTGCTTGCTGGGTACTCGGGGCCAGCGGTGCTCGACGAGTCGGGCGGCGCGATCCGCACCCGCGCCGCGATCACGGCACTAACGGGTGCCCTCGCAGATGCGGTCACCACCGGTGAGGTCATCTCCATCGATCCCCGCGCCGACGGGACGGTCGAGGTGCGCAGCGTCACCGACCGGGCTGTTTACTCCAAGGTGATCGTGTGCGCCGGCCGCGAAACCGCCCGCCTGGCACGCAGCGTCGGCCTGTCGCTGCCGGTTCGCCTTGCCGCTCACGTCAGGCTGACCTTCGACGTGAAAGCCGCCGCCCCGGAACGAGTCGCGTGCCTGCAGGACAGCAGCGGCGTCTTCGGCGAAGTCGGCGTCTACGCGACGCCGCTACCGGGCAACAGCAGCTATTCGGTCGGACTCAGCGACACCGTCCGCGTCCGCGACGACGGAACTTTCATCGACCCGGCGGCGATTCGATCGCTGGACGAACGCGCACGCGAGTACGTGACACGGGCGCTGCCCGGTCTCCACCCGGAGCCGCGCGACTTCCTTCACTGCTGGGTGACCGATCTCCCGTGGAGTGAGGACGGCGTGGCCGTGTGGGAGGCAGGCTCTGTCCTTTTTGTGGCCGGTCACAATTTGTTCAAGCAGGCACCTGCGCTGGGTCGCGCTCTTGCCCGGGCTGCGACCGGCGGCGGTCTCCGCGCCGAGCTCACGCACGAAGCGCGCCTCGGCGAGGCCCAGAGCTAGGGCATGTCTCCCAATCGCGGGGGTGGCCCGCAACTCTGGACTCGTCGCGATGGGGTCACGTTGGTGGCTGCGTGCAGTGCGGCGGTGAGGTAGCCCGCGGAAGCACCGACACCTTTGTCCGCGACGACGCACCGCGACCTCAAGGACGGTGGGTCGCCACCCCAGCGGCTCGTGCGCGAGTCGACGGATGACCGTGTCCCGAGCAGCGCCCTCGGCGCCGCAGCGTCGGCACCACTCATCAGGGGTCAGGACCCCCGGCAGGCGAGTCAGAGCGAGTCGAGGTCGAATCTTGCGACGTTATCGGCCGCGCGCCCCGGCACTGCAGACCGCTTCGTGCACCAGGCCGGAGCCTAGACAGGCTCGCTCGGAGCCATCCTCGGCCTTGAAGACATCGAACACCATTGCGTAGCCGTCCTCGTTGGTACCCAGGTCCACGCCGCTCGCCGCGGGCGTCGAGTTCGGGGCCGAGGAGCAGGTGTTCTGGTGCTGGGTGTGGGGAAAGGCAGTGGAGAACGTGTATGCGCCCTGCCCTGATTGACGGGGTCATCGTCAGTAAGCTCATGCCATGACCCTCAAGTACATTGGTGGCACGCTGCCGAAGATCGGTGTCTACGCCATCGGGTTCGGCTCGCTCACCCGCCTCCCCTCGGGGAGCTGGGACTTGAACGCCAACACCGTCTCCTCCGTTGACATCGTCGGAACCGGCAAGGAATACAACTACGCCGCAGGAGGCGCCGGGATCGTCGCTGGCAGCATCATCGCCGGGCCCGTCGGAGCCCTGGTTGGCGGACTGGTGCCCAAGGCCTTCAAAGACGACACGGTACAGTTCCGCATCAACTTCCGCGACGGGAACATCGCGCACTTCTCAGGGTCTCCACGCGAGTACAGGAGCGCGCTGAACGCGTCGTTCAAGGGGCACACCGCGGCCCCCACGACGCTAGCTTCGCCAGTTCCCACTCCCGCCCCGGCCGGAGTGGATACTGAAGTCGTCAAGCTCCGCGCCGAAGTAGCCAAGCTCCGATCTGAGCTCGGGCTCGCCACGACCGAGGTGGAGCCCGAGGCCGTGACGGCTCCCGCACCAGCTCGCGCTCCGGTGGACCTTGAGGGTGACCGCCGAGCCGAGGACGTAGAAGCAGTAAGGCGAGGTGTCGGGATGTCGCCGGAGGAGAAGGTCGCGCGTCGCGACTTGCCGAAGCGCACCGACGGCATCGCTACCCGACTCTGGTTCGAAGGCGTCGCCGAACTCGAGTACGTGAAGGCTCCACCTACGGGGGAAGACCGGAAGGCTCGGAAGATCCGAGAGGCTCTGAACGCCGCGCACCGCGCCACCTACAAGAGTGAGCTTTCGGTCGAGAAGAAGAAGATCGAGAGCGTCATCCGTAACCTCAACC
Source organism: Microbacterium sp. 1S1 (assembly GCF_008271365.1). NCBI lineage: Bacteria > Bacillati > Actinomycetota > Actinomycetes > Micrococcales > Microbacteriaceae > Microbacterium > Microbacterium sp. 1S1. The sequence continues at coordinate 3,098,098 of NZ_CP043430.1, read as the reverse complement.
TCCCGTTCAAGGAAGGTCTGTTGCTGCTGACCGAAGTGGGCGACGAGTTCCGCAACCGCACGCTCCGCTGACAGCGAGGGCCCTCTCTGCCGCTCCAACGTTAGTGCGCATGCATGCTGACCGTTCGGGACAGCGGAGGCGTGACGTCCGCCACGGGCTCAGCTGCTCCACGACCAGGCGTCGTGTCGGGCAGCCAGTAGCGACTCCTCGAGACGCCCTTCGCAGAGCTGCGTGATGTTGCGGGATGAAGCCGCTTCGGGCAGCGCCACGTTCTACCACTGCGCCCAGGTCCAAGGGTCGTTCGCCCCGGTCTGCAAGACGCTGAGCACGTCCTGCAGGCCTGAGTCGGCCCTGCTAGCTGAGGCTCGCGGGTTAGGAGCTCACATACCAACGGCACATCCTCAGACCGATAAGATCAGGCCGTGCCTCAGGAACGCGCTCGTCCTAGTAGACCGCTGTGTCGATGACGGTGGCGGACTTCTGCACGCACGAGTGGTCGTGGGAGTGCGAAGGTGAATGTGAGCATTGGTGCTGGCACTCGCACGAGTGGGAATGCCTACAGTATGAGTGCGACTGCGAGAGCGTCGAAGGCGCCGTCGATGACTCGTCCGGAGCGGGCGAAGCGGACCTCAGGCTGAGAGACCTGGCAGCTATCGCCGCCATTGGAGGCCTCGCGTACGGCACTGTACGACTATTCCAGAAGCGGCGCGAAGGCAAAGGTGAAGCCGCGGATCAATCTTCCCAAAATGCCGACGCAGACAGCCCTGGGACAGTCGTTGACGCAACGCCGATGATGCCCTCAGCAGGCTGGTACACCGACGGCGCAAGTGTCGGGCTACGTTGGTGGAACGGCGCCGCATGGACGGAGCACCGTCAGTCGGCGCCTACGATTCCTGCAGGGTGGTACGACGACAGGGTCGGTTCCATCCGGTGGTGGGACGGAACGGGCTGGACGGGTCACGTCGCACCTATGCCCTGAGCGGTGCCCAGTGCTACGGCGCCTCCGCATTCCACATACCGGCGTACTCCTCGGCCACGGACTCCCAGGCGACTCGCGCTGCAATGGTCATGTCCGGCAGACGGGAGGAGCCTGTCGCGCGGACAACGAAGTCGTGAGAAATGGGCCGACGCGCGTGGTCTTCCCTTCCTTCCGGATCCAAGAAGCGAATCGCCAGCACATCACCAACTCGTCTCATGACCGTGCGTTGCTCAGCCACCCCATCGAACGCGTCTTCGTAGACCGGGAGGGGATCGTCGTACCCGCCATCGCGGAGGAAACGGAAGCCCCACTCTCGACCTCGCGTCGCCCAGATGTATGAACCCGGCTGAAGCATCACGTCAGGCTCCGAAGGAGAACATCATCTTCCTCCCCCTTATCCAAGTCCATCTGGAACTGCGTCAGCGTCGCAGTGACGAAATTGTGCTTGGCAAGCGCCTGCGCGTTCAGCTCACGGAGCTTGTCGCCGGCCATCTGAGCTGCTTCATCAATGACGTCTGGGCTTAGCATCGCGAGGACGGCACCGAGCTTGCCCTTATTCTGCTTGCCGAGGAGCGCGGCGGCTAGAAGCTTTGACCCGCCGCTGATGATGCTCTGAGCGACCTTGGTCGGAAGCTGCCCGAGCCTCGCCCACTTCGCATGGCGCTCAAGCGGAAGCAATGCGGCCACGGGCAGAACGAGGTCGATCCCGACGCGCTTGTCGACTTCGATCTTGTTCGGCTCGAACTTCGCTGATGACAACAAGAGGAAGTCTTCGGCGACTGACATCGCGCTTGGATTCTGAACGAAGCCAGCGAGCACCTTACGCAGCTCGTCGAGGTCGTCGGCGGCGTTCAGGTCGAGCAGGTCTCGGAACTTGAAAACGTCCATGTGAGGAAGCAGGTCCGCCTTCGACAGCGCCACGATCCAGATGCGCGGGAACTGCGCAAGTGGCGTCCCCTCCTCGAGCAGATCGTCCTTGAGCGCGAGGAGTCCGTTGGCGTAGTTGCTGAAGAGTGACTTCAAGTAGCGTTCTTCGTCGCCTGCATGATCCAGTAGGCGCTGACCATCGACGAGCAGCAACGCAACGTCTGACCCGAGGAGTGAGCGAAACGTGTCGACGCGGCGCCGTGCCTCTTCGCCACTCGCACCCTGCTCGAACCAATCACCGGGGTAGTCGTGCCAGACAAGTCGCAACGCGTGGAACGGTTGCGCCTTGGACGCCTTCTGGTTTGGCGGATCCTTCAACTTGATCGAGAAGGCGTATGACGTCGCCGCAAAGCGGGTGAGGTCGGGGGCTCTGGCTTCGTCTCGCATACCGAGATAGTTGCGGTTCAGTCGGGCGCCTTGACCGATGTCCTCGGCCACGACGCGATAGAGGCTTTGCTTCAAGAACGATGCTTCCTGCGCCGCGCCATAGAAGGACGACACCAGCACGGTCTTGCCGCTTCCGCTTTCCCCGAACACGGCGATGTGCTGTTCAAGCGCAGATTTCTTCTCTTGCATGGGTCCCAACGTAGAGCACGTCTATGACAACCGGCCGACAGTGCCGCAACGGCGCGGGAATCCGTTGTCTCTCGGACGCCTAAGGCCTCTGCCGACGAACTTCGCCAGGGCCGGCGCCGTCGCCCGCCTGGCCAGAGCGGACGCTGTCGCGCCCCGCAAGCGGCTGATCATCGATTTGCTCATACGCCGACTGCATCTCTGCGGTCACGTCGTTGCCGAGCGCGCGCACCTGGGTGAGGCTGGGCTGGCGGCCCGCGACGTGCGCGACGAACCGCACGCGCTCCTCGATCAGGGCCGCTTCGACTTCAATGGCCTCAACGATGTCGAACTCGGCACCGAAAACGAGGAACACTGCGGTGTCGTAGTCCGCGCTCCGGAACGGGCTAAAGCGCGCGCCGGGCCCGGCTGCGCGGTTGGCCATCGCCTTCACCTGGATGCGCCAGCCAGCGGCGGTGGTGATGTCGTGCGACTTGGTCGAGTTGGGTTCCAGTACTCCGCCACGGGCCAGCCAGACAACGTGCTCTGCGATATCGCCCAACGGCTTGTTGTTCGTCCGTACCAGGTCGCGCCGCCGAAGTTCATGCACGACCCTCGCCTCTAGCTGTAGCAGGTGCCGAACCGGCAGGAGAGTGATGTCAGGCAGGGTGGTCATCCGCCCAGTCTCTCGTACCGGCGGCAGCGCTGACGCTGCTTCAGCGAACGCTGCGGTACCGAGGCGCCCGCTCCCGTTCTGCCAGGATGAGCATATGGTCACGCTGGACGATGTCGCGCGCGGGCTGGCGACAGATATCGACCCCGATGATGCCGAGCCGGAATACCTGGCGTTGTATTCAGCGGAGGCCCCACCGCTCGATGGCATCTTCGCGGTCCTACACGAGAGGCTCAACGGCCACTTCCGGTTCATGAACACGAAGATGACCATTGGGCGTCACTTCAACGCGGGCGACAGTCGTGACCTCATGGACCTGATCCAGCAGATCAGCGACATGAGGAAATCGCTCAAGCGTGCCGGTGTGACCTTCGAGGTGCGCGAGGACTACAGAAAGCTCATCGAAGAGTGCAAATCGTTCCTGGTCTACTCGGGAGGAAGTCCGATCCCGGACTCAGTCGAACGAATAGAGATCGAGCGCTACGAGGCCGTGATGTTCACCTCAGCGCCAGCTCCACAACGCAGGAGCGATGCCCCGCCGGTCCTCACACTCGTCGGGGAAGGTTCCTTCGCGCTGGTACACAAGTACGACGACGCACTGTACAACGAAACGTTCGCGGTGAAGCGAGCCAAGGCCAACATCTCCGAGCGAGACCTCGCTCGCTTCCGAGCAGAATTCGAACTGCTGCGGTCAATCCGTTTCCCCTACATCGTCGAGGCCTATGACTACGATCCGAACCGCAACTCATTCACCATGGAGTACTGCGATGAGACCTTGGGCGAGTACATACGTAAGGGGAATTCCACTATCACCTGGCCAACACGCAAGCGTGTGACCCTCCAGTTCCTGTACGGGCTCAACTACCTCCACCTCCGCGGCACGCTCCATCGGGACATCAGCCGCAACAACATCCTCATCAAGAAGTACGACATGGGCGCCGTGCTCGTGAAGCTGTCAGACTTCGGACTGCACAAGCATCGGGACTCTGAGTTCACGCGGACGGAGACGGAGATGAAGGGATCGATCATCGACCCGCTCCTGGAATCCTTCAGAGACTTCAAGCCCACAAACGACATCTACGCCGCAGGGGTAATCATCTCGTTCATCTTCACTGGCAAGACCCGACTGGGTGTCGCCAGCGGCCCGGTCGGTGACATTGTGAACCGCGCGACCAGTCTCGACGAGTCCGCGCGGTTTGGCTCCATCGCCGACATGATCTCAGCCGTTGAGGCTCTGGAGGCGCCTCTCTCTGCGTCCGCCGAAGCCAGCGTCTAGCATCGCCCGTCCGCAGTGCAGTGGGCTTTCGGAAGGGATGATCTCTGCCGGTCGGCGAAAAACGGTGACATCGCATCTCGGGTTCGCTTCGACTTCGCGCAGTGGCGGGAGAAGCGCACGTAAGTACGCGTTGCTCAGGGCGCGCGTCAGGCAGGCGAACAGACTGAAAGCCCGCCACCCGGAACAACCTTGATGATCTCCCGAACCTGGAGGTATCAGCGGGTGTGACGAGTTGGAGCTCGCCCGTCGACGCCTCCGGCCCGAACACTAACCCGTGGCGGCCTCTTGGATCGCCGCCGCGAGGCCGTCGTAACCGACGACCGCGGTAGCGAGCTGTTGCGCTCGCACCCAGGTGAGAGTTGACTGCCCAGTTGCCTCTAGCGCAACGCGCGAGACCACGGCGAATCGCCAATTCCCGATGTCGAGTTGATCGAACTGCTCTCGCCCGGCGAGATTCGCGGCGAGAACGTACACGTCGGCGTTGTAGGTCGACTCGGCGGCGTATGTGTTCGTCACAGGGTCGAGGAGCTTTCCACGAAGACCTGAGAATGCGAGCGTGGACGGTTGGCGCTGCGCCCACCGCTGCACGAATGCGCTGGACTTCACCTCGATGCGGATGTCGCCCCACAGGACGTCGAACGCGTCCCACTCGACGCGCACCGGCCGCTCGACCCCGGTGGCACGCCACACAAGGTACTCGGCCAGCCACCCACGGACATTGTTCGTCGTCACGTCGGGCAACGCGAACCGCCAGAAGTCAGACACCGACGCGTCAAGTCCGAGTAACTTCTCGTCTCCGGTCAGCGGATCCAGAGGAGGCGGCTCGACCATCGTCATGCCGTGAGCCTATCCGTCGTAGAGCTCCATCGGGACTGGGGTCGGAGCGCCCTCGTCAGTGAGGTGACGGCCACGTTCGACGACGACGACGAGCGCGGCGCTGCGCTATTTGCCGGGGGCATGCATGCGTGCTGTGGGGCCGTACGCGGCACCACCATCTGCTTCACATGTGCTGGTCCGACTCGGCGATTGCTTCGCCGATCTCGCGCATGCGCTCCTCGATCCGGAGTCGCGCGACGACCGATGTGGAGTGCTCGCTGCAAAGCCACTGGCCATCGAAGTTCTCGCCCGTCCGCGTCCGACACCGGTCCCCGAGGCTGACGTGCTCACACCGCGCACTTGGTGCTGGACGGAGACGGTCGGGGGCATTCGCGGCGTACGGCGAACTCTCCCATCTGTACGGGTGCTTTGAGCAACGCCATTCGAACCAGCCGCCATTGGCGAGCCCGTCGAGGTCGGGGGCCCAGACGCTGCGTTCACGCCAGCGACGGACCACGACGATGTCCTGCGTGCTGTGGTTCCGTCCCCACTCTTCGCGGCGACAGTAGGTGCATTCGCTTGTCAGTGGATCCTTGTCATCGCCGCGGTCTTCGATGTCGAGGATCGGGTAGGGCGTGTCGATGAGCATGTCTTTGAAGAGGACCATTAGGACTCCTTACCAGCGAAGAGGCTCGTTCTCTCGATTTCGCCGCGCAATCGCGTCCACTGCTCGGCGCATGCGGGGCTGATGCGGTAGTAGACCTCGCGTCCTCGGGCCGGGCGGAGGTCTTGGCCGGTTGCCCTCGTGAACGGCGCGAGTGTTCCCTCTGGCAGGTGCGCGTTGATGTAGCGGTAGAGGTGTGTGCGGAAAGTCGAGATCACCGATGGCGTCTGTCCGGTCCACTCCGCCAGTTCAGCGATGCTGAGCCACTGGCCCGCCGCGCCGTGCTCTACGACGGCATCCATGATCTTGACGTAAACACGCGCTGTCGTCGTGGGGGCTGATGCGAACCGCTCGACTTGTTCGTCAGGCCATAGCGGATAGTCGGGAATCCCGTCGTCCGGAACGGCTGTTCGTGGGAGGCGGTTCGGCTGGTCGGTGATGAGAAAAGCCGCGAACCTTCGCACTTCGTCGGCGATTTCCGACGGTACGTCGATGGTGATGAGGTTGCTCATGTTGCAGATCCTACTTCAAGTGCTGTACTCCACCAACATACAGTGCGCCATACGGTGTGAAACCTTCGTGGGGTCGCTGCTTCGACGCTTGTTGCGCGTTGTGCGTGGGTGAGCTCAGCGCCTGGAGGTGGAATCTGGCATCACACAGTGTGCGTCTGCCGGGCGACGGGGTGAGCGGAGAAGCTTCTTCTCCGGGTGAGGCGGCCGCGTCGATACGATGTGGGGAAGCATCGCGTCGGGTGAGGGTTCACCGTCGGCCGACGGCACACTGGAGGGGCGACATGGGCACTACCACCGAGACTCGTGCTGCGTTGAAGACATGGCGCGAGGGGCTCATCGGACTGGATCGACGAAGCCGTCTCCTTCGGTTCAAGGCTCCCAGGACATCCTCGCTGAGCTTCGATGCTCCCTCCGCGGACGCCATCCTCGAACTGCTCCGTTCCGGAAAGCTGCAGAGCTTCGTCGGCGACATCATCGACGCGAACAGCGGCGAAGCGCGCCCGGCACGCTCCGGGCCGCTTCTTCACGTTCCTCGCGCAGACGCGGAGATCGGTCCTGTGGTCCGCACTCTGATGCGCCGCGCGAACGAAGAGTTCCTCGACCGCGGCCTCTCCGTGCTCTACGTCGCTTTCGGCATGCTGAAGTGGCAAGACGTAGACAAGACGGACATGACCAGTCCGCTCTACCTGCTCCCCGTTGAGTTGGTCCCGGAAGGGCCTCGAGCTACCCCGAGGATCAAGGGCGGTGAGGACGACGCCGTCCTCAACCCTGCCCTTCCGCTGCGCCTCAACGAGTTCGGGATCACTCTTCCGACGTACGAAGAGGTCGAGGGGCTGACCGTCTCGGAGATCCTGTCCCGCTTCACCGCAGAACTCGGCAAGGCGAAGGATTTCAAGGACTGGAGCTTGGAGCCGGAAGTTCATCTCGCCACATTCTCCTTCGCCAAGGAGGCCATGTATAAGGACCTCCTCGACAACGAAGCGACCATCCTCGAACACCCGGTGGTCCGTGCACTGGCGAACGGCGGTCCCACGAGTCAGAGCGATGAGTTCCAGTTCGACCCTGTTGATCCCGCCGACATCGACGAGGTCGCCCCGCCGGAGCGCACACCGCTCGTGCTCGACGCGGACTCCTCTCAACGTGCCGCTGTCGCAGCCGCCTTGGCCGGACGCAGCTTCGTGATGGACGGACCGCCAGGAACGGGGAAGTCTCAAACCATCGCCAACATGATCGGCGCGCTCATGCACGCCGGCAAGTCGGTGCTCTTCGTCTCGGAGAAAATCGCCGCACTCGATGTGGTGAAGAACCGCCTCAAAGACAGCGGTCTCGAGAGTTACCTGCTCGAGCTGCACTCTCACAAGACAAACCGCAAAGACGTCGCATCCGAACTCCTTCGCACCCTCGACAACGTCGCCCAACCGCCCCACGCGATGAGCGCCCCATCTCGCTCAGCCCTTGAAGACCGTCGCCGCCGACTCAACTCCTACGCGCTGGCGATGAACGAGCTTCGCTCACCACTGCAGGCATCGCTTCACGATGTCCTTGGTGAACTCGCCGAGCTCGTCCACGTGCCCGTTGCTCCCGCTCCGGGTCGCCCACCTCTCCAACTGTCAGAAGAGGGGCGCGCAGCACTCGGCGACACTCTCAGTCGCCTTGAACGAACATGGCGCCCCGCTGCGCAAGGCTCGACTTTCCTTTGGCGCGCTGTCACGGATCCCTCCTCGCTCGAATCTCGCCTCTATTCCGCAGTCAGCGCCCTGGAAGAGCTCCAAGGCACGATTCGCCTCAATGACGATGTCGTCGATTCGTTCGGACTGCGCACGCCTCGCCAAACGACGACGTTGATGGAGTTGCTGGATCTCCAACACGTTCACCGTCCCGGCTTCGTCAACGATGCATGGCTGACCGCAGTCGACCAGACTTCCATCCACGCAGATCGTCAACGCCTAGGCGATCTGGTCACCACGTACCAGCGCGCTGCTGACCTCGTTCTCGAACTGGCGGGTGTCGGCCACGAGCAGCTGCCCATCGACTTCCCCGCGCACTCGGAGGCCATCGCCGTTCGCGGGGCAGTTGACCTCGCCGGGCTCACCGCGCAGACGCTGAGAGGCACCGCAGACTCCTTCGCAGCCAGGGCGGTATCGCTCACAGCCGCGATCAACGCCGTCGGCAACCTCGCGCACCTCGTCGGGGTGGGCACCCCTCTTTCCTTCGCTGACGCAGACCGTGTCGTGCGCATCACTGAAATACATCGCGAGTTCCCCGGCATCGAAGCCGCTTGGCTCACAGCCTCCGGTCTCCACGCAGCCCGCGAAGCCGCAAACACTCTTCGTCTCGAAGCTCTCGCGCTCGAGCGAAGCGAATCACAAGCGAGCGGACTTTTCACCCCGAGCGCTCTCACGGCACCGCTGCGGGATCTCCAGGAGCGCTTCGCCAACCTCCACACCGGACTCCGAAAACTGTCCGGCGCGTACCGTACCGACAAGAAGGCGCTCGGAGCGCTCCTCGCCGACGCGAAGGAGGTGAAGTCAGGCATCGCCCACCTTTCGGATGCCATCGCCTGGTCCGATGCCGTCGGAAAGTTCGAGGCCGCCGGCGTCGCCTCCGGGCATCTGCTCGGGCGATGGTGGCAGGGACGGTCCACCGACTGGGAAGCGGTCGACCGATACCTCGGAGCGGCCGAGGAAGCCATAACTCTCAGCGGTGACATGGTCTCTCGCTCGACGGTCGCCTACCTGGCTTCCGCGACGGTTGACCCCGCTGAGGCGGCAGTTGCGGAGTCCGTGCGTCTCGAGCTCGTCAACTGGCGAGCAACTGTTGCATCGCCTCCTGCTCTGGCCGGGCGACCGGAACTGCTCGTCGAGCAACCGGCGACTTCGGTCGCGTGGCTGTCCACGCACGTCGCCCCCATGAGGAGCGCCGCTGAGCGGATCGAGTCGGTGTCAGCCCACACCGGCAGAGAGCACACTCTTGAAGATGCTGACGCGGTCATCGCTGCAGTCCAGGATGTGCGCGCTTGTACGCGAGAGCTGGACTTGGCGACGACCGACCTGAGCGCCCAGTTCGGAGACCTTTACCAAGGCGCCCGCACCGACCTCACCGTCGTGGACGTGGCCCTGGGATGGGCGGGGAGAGTTCGCGAGCTTGCGGGCGCTGCGCTATCGCCCCACCAAGTTTCTGCTCTGGTCCAGTCCTCTCCCGTAGGCAGCCTTGAGTCTGTCCTCCGCAAGTGGGAGAGCGCGCGCGACGAGATCCTCAACGCGTTCGACTCGTCGCGGACGGACGAGCTGAGGGAGGACTTCGGCGACTTCGTGACTGCCTTCGAGCTTCTGAGCGACTTCCAGTCCGACACCATCGGTCAACAGGAGTGGTTCGACTATCAGGCAATCCGCGCCGAGCTTCGCGAACTCGACCTCGATGAGACCGTCAACTTCTGTATCGAGCAGCGCTTGCAGGCTGCGGACGTTCCGAAAGTCATCGAGCGTGCATTGCTGCGCGCGTGGGCGGACGAGCACATTCGAACTGACACCCGCTTGCATCCACTACTCGCCGCAGACCGAGAAGCCCTCGTCGCCGAGTTCCAGAAGCTCGACCGAGAGATCGTCGCAGCAGCCACCAGCGACATCATCCAGTCCGCGAACACGCGGCGGCCCGCGAACACCTCGCTGGGAGAGCCCGCCCTCATCCGGCGGGAGGGCATGAAGCAGAAACGCCACATGGCGGTTCGCAACCTCATCACCCAGGCGCGCACCGCGATTCAAGCCATCAAGCCCGTTTTCATGATGTCTCCACTGGCGGTCTCGCAGTACCTTCCGCACGACCTGAAGTTCGACGTCGTCATCTTCGACGAGGCATCCCAGGTCACCCCGGGCGACTCCATCAACTGCATCTACCGCGGCAGATCCTTCATCCTCGCCGGCGACGACAAGCAGCTTCCACCGTCGCAATTCTTCGAACGGGCGGTGGAATCCGACGACTCCGACGAAGAGGACTCGGACGTCAAAGACTTCACCTCGATCCTCGAACTCGCCAAGTCCTCCGGTGCCTTCCGAAACCTGGGCCTCAGATGGCACTACAGGTCACGTCACGAAGCCCTCATCGCCTTCTCGAACTACCGGTTCTACGAGGGGCACCTCGTCACCTACCCGTCCGCGCAGGACGAAGGACCAGACGTCGGAGTCGAGTTCTTCCACGTAGACGGGATGTATCGCCGAGGCGGGGGAGCAGACAACCCGAAGGAAGCCAAAGCCGTCGCCGAAAGAGTCATTCAGCACTACCGGACAAGACCCGGGCTCTCCCTCGGCGTCGTCACCTTCTCCGTCGCGCAGGCCGACGCCGTCGTGGCCGCGGTCGACGAGCTTCGTGGGCAGCACAGAGATCTCGATCCTCATTTCGACAAGAGCGACCGACTCAATGGATTCTTCGTCAGGTCGCTCGAGTCGGTTCAAGGTGACGAACGCGACGTCATCGTCTTCTCCATCGGGTACGGCCCAGACGAAGCGGGCAAGATCTCCACCAACTTCGGTGTCCTCAATAAAGACAGGGGATGGCGTCGCCTCAACGTGGGAGTCACACGCGCAAGGCAACGCATCGAGGTCGTCGCATCCATAGACGCAGGCGATATCCCACAATCCACGAATGAGAACGTTGAAGCCCTGCGCTCGTATCTAGACTTCGCACGCAGAGGCATCTCTGTACTCGGCACGCAAGCCTCAGTGACGGGGCTCATGCCGGACTCCCCGTTCGAAGAATCCGTAATCCGGGCGATACAGTCCTGGGGCTATGTCGTGGAGCCCCAAGTGGGGGCCGCAGGCTTCCGCATCGACATCGGTGTGCGACACCCCGCCAAGCCCGGCTCCTTCGCCCTCGGCGTCGAGTGCGACGGCTACCAGTACCACTCGGCACCCGCCGCACGTGACCGGGATCGGCTCAGGGACCAAGTGCTCTCAGGCCTCGGGTGGACCCTCCACCGGATCTGGGGCACCGGATGGTACCGAGACCGTCATCAGGAAGAAGAACGCCTCCGGGCGGCCATCGAAGCCGCGGTCACGGGAACTGCGACCCGTAAGCGGAACTTCACAATTCCGCGCGCGACGGTTGAGACGACCGCGGCGGAAGTCGAAGTGCCCTTCACCTGGGCTGTCGACTACATCGAGGCGGAACCGGTCGCGTTGCCCTACTGGGTTCAGCCAGCAGAGCCCGGCAACCATCTCCACCTGGTTGAACCCCTCAGGGCGCTCGTCCTGGTTGAAGGCCCTGTGCACCTCGACACCGTCAGCGAGCGGATCCGAGAATGGTGGTCCGTCGGGCGAGTCACCGCTCGACTCAAGGAAAACATCGACCTAGCCATCACCAAAGCGGGCCTCGCCCGAGAAGGCGATTTCGTCGATGTGAAAGACCGCGCGGTAACCAAGGTGCGGTCACGCGACCACAACCGCAAGCCAGACCAGGTCCACCTCGACGAGTTCGCGCTCGCCGCCGAGATGCTCGTACGAGACGTCGGTGGAGCGTCACGTTCAGAGGTGGTGAACGCCATCGCGCGCCAGTTCGGCTGGACGCGGACGGGCGCCATCGTAGACCAGCGCGTGAATGCAGCTGTCGACCGCGCCGTTGCCCGCGGGGTTCTCGCCGAATCCGGCGATACCTTGTCGGCACCACCAGCTAAGTGACGCAGTCGGCCATCGGCCTACGGACTTCGATGATGATGGCAGCAGCTCGAGGCAAAGTTCTCGCGCGAGTAGGAAAGGAATAGGCGATGGTGTACGACAGCACACAGGTCGAGAAGCTCAAGGCCCTCGTGAGTGCATTCGCAACTGAGCTGGATACAGCCGCAATGCCCTACATCAACGAAGGCTTGACTGAGACGGTCACGCTCACACAGATGTCCGATGCTGACAGAGCATCGGGAAAGCTCGGGTGGGGACTTGCGGCTTCGTCTGGCGCTGAGCCGAGCATGCTCTTCACTTACTCCGATCCTGCGGCTCTCCGGCTCGAAGCCACAGCTATGAAGCGCAGAGGTGAGTACCTCGCGTCCGCAGAGAAGCTCATCGAGTCCTTTCGGCTAGAAGGCCACTTTGACCTCGGCAACCTCAGGAACTTGTGGAAAACAACTCTCTGCGGCGGTGATGCCCGAGGGGCGGTCGCCCTCATTAGGGCCGCCGTTTCTGTCTACGAGCGTTACGACGCAGCGAGGCTGTACGAGCAGTTGCCATACCCGCCGCAAGACGATCTGGCAGACGTTCTCGGCGCTTTGCAGACAGAGGAGTCGTGCGCATCGCGGCTTCGCGACTTTTCAGGGAACCCCAACTACGTGCTTCCTAGGCCATATCGGCAAATCGTTGCCGACCTTCGCGCAACCAACGTGCGAGAAACAGTTGATACGTCTGCAGCGACCCCGAAGTCGACAGGCGGGTGCTACATCGCTACGGCCGTCTACGGAAGCTACGACGCGCCTGAGGTGATGGTGCTTCGTGAGTTCCGAGACGAACGCCTTCGGCGCACGGCGCTTGGCCGAACTTTCATCGCAACGTACTACGCGCTTAGCCCCTCGCTAGCTAGACGACTGCCAAGGCACAAGAGACTGAGTGCTCGGATTCGAGGAATGCTCGACTTTGTGGTGGACCGTCTTCGTTCCAATGACGGAGGCAGGGATGATGAGGTCACCCGCGCTACCGATGGACTCGCAGCACCGAGGAGAACATGCATTCGCTCAGGCGTCGAACGGACGTTCGCGAAGAATGGTGTTGGCAGACTGTGACCGTGATCTTCGGCCCTTTTCCTTCTCCTACTAGCGCTCCGTTCGCGATGGCGGCGCCGCCCGTTCAAGTGGAGGTGGTGGGCGACGAGTTCCTCGCAATACTGGGGCTGGCAGTGTCTGTAATTGCCGCCGTCGTCGGCCTCTTCGCCGCTGTCGCCGCGTGGCGTGCCGCTACCGCCGCTCGAGACGCAGCGCGGGTCGGCGAGAAATCGGCCGAGCATGCGGCCAACGCTGCCGACGCAGCACAGAAGACCGCGGAGTATGAGCGAGCGACCTTCGAACTAGCCCACCAGCGAGATGTCATGAGGCAGGCTCTCGCGGTAGTCGTGTCGTGGCGGGGTGAGTTCAGCGGTGGCTTGACCCACGGAGCGACGGTGGAAGTTCAGAACACCAGCGGGCTGCTCATCTCCCAGCTCGAGGTGTGGGCTGTCAAGAACGGTGAGCGTGTCACAGAGGTGAAGAGCATGCAGGACCTCGGAAGCGTGTCCCAGACTTTCTCGCTAGCGGCGACGGTTCCCTTCGTCGACTTCTTCGCTCCCGCCGAGAGTAAAGGTGTTGTCCGGTTCACTGACTCCGTAGGACTGCGCTGGGAGCGTCGAAGCTATGAGGCTCCCATCAGTGTGGACGAGATCTCGAAGCATTCCTAGCCAGCGGCATCCGTCGTCTGCGTGACCGCGTAGGCAGACCTATGGTCAACCGGCGCGGGAGCTGTGACCAGGCCGTAGTCTGACTGCCCAGGAGCGGGACTGGTCCCCGTGCCCGGACGATGCTGCGGAGGCTGGCGGCACCACAGGAAAATGGTGAGGGGTTCATGGGAAAGTGGCCTCACGTTCGACGTACGTAGCCTTGCCACAGCGGGTTGTGCCAACAGCCCACCAATACAGGCTTATTCAAATCTTCGGACTGAGTAAGCGGGTATAGGTCCGAAAGAGGGTCTTCCGCAGAAGCGCGGGAGGCTCTCTTTTCTTTGGTCGGTGTGTGGGCTGCGGCGCTGAGGCGGTGCAGGGCGCGCCAGTCGTGCGGGCCGGTGTTGAGTTCGGTGCATTCGACGTCCATGCTCACCTCACGGTCGGTCACCCGCACGTCGAGTCGCTGTGAAGGACGCTGTGAGTACCTCACGGCGGACGTTGTCGGGCAGCTGCTTGTAGGGCGCGGCGGGATCCTCGAGGAGATCGACGAACGCGAAGGCCTTGTCCACGCCGTGACGGATGCGTTCGACCGTCGGTGTGAGCTTCTCGGTGATGGCGCCCTTCTGGGCGTCACGTACTCGAGGCGTTGGCGCAGCTTCTCGACGGGACCGAGTGGGCGCAGCTGATCAGCGACGGCACAAAGATCACGCTCAAGCCCGACAGGATCCGCTTCTAGGCCTTATGCAGAGGGGGTCCCAGGTTCGCGGGCGCCCTCTTCGTATATCTGCAGGGAGCGGCGCCGATCGGAGTCCGGCCGCATCGATAGCCTCAGATCGTGGTCGATACGAAGCAGACGAAGACGATCGGCGAACACCATGTCGCCGCCGAGCTGGCTCGACGCGGCTGGGCACCGGCCCTCACCCGCGACGGACTCGAACGCACCGACATCCTCGCGGTGCTCGCAGAAGGTGCTGAGCGTCGCCTCGTCGAAGTCCAGGTGAAGGCAGCGCGCGGCGCGAAGATGGACTTGATCAGCTGGCCGCTCGGCTCGAAGTCGCAGGCGCCGAGCCTGCACGAGCGGGAGTACTTCGTCATGGTCGCAATCCCTCACGATCTGCGCGACCATCCCCGCAGTTTTGTGGTGCCGCGCGTCCACGTCGCTGCAGCGGCGTGGATTGAGCACATGAACTGGCTCACCCATCCCGACGCTCTCCCCGGAAAGCGGAACGCGCCGGTCGAACGCTCCCGGGTGCTCCTTCGGACCTTCGCGAACTACGAAGACCGCTGGGACCTGCTCGAAGTTGACCAAGGCGCCGCCCCGGTCTTGCTGCCCTCGGGCTTCCGCGACCTTGCGCTCTCGGACCGCGTCGGCTTACCGCCAGACCACGAGTGGCACGAGGGGCTTCCGGAGTGGTGAACGAGATCGAGGACGCTTGGTACGCCGAGCTGCGCGTCCGGTATCAGCCCGAGCATGTGCGCGTGCTCTTGGTCGGCGAGAGCGCGCCGATCGACCACGGCGGGACTCACCCGCGGAAGTTCTTCTACGCCGACCACCTCGGCTACGACAACCTCTACCGCGGCGTCGTCGAGGCGCTGTACGACCTTCGTGGGCTGAAGAAGCGCTCGCACGACAAGCGCCCTTGGTTGCGCCGACTCCAGGCTGACGGCGTCTTCCTGATCGATCTGGTTCCGTACCCAGTGAACGACGTACGAAGTAAGAAGCAGCGCAAGGCGATACTTCGCGACAACGTCCCTGGGTGCATCGAGCGCGCCGCCACCCTCGACCCGGGCGGCATCATTCTTTGCAGCGGTGATGTCTTCGATGCGCTCGCGCTGCCGCTGCGTAAGGCCGGACTGCCCCTGCTTCACGCCACCCCGCTGAGCTTTCCGCTTGGGAACGTGCGCGATCAGTTCGTCGCGGGCTTCCGTGAGGCGTATTCCCACCTGGACGGACGCTAGGCACTACGCTCGTTGCTCTGCGCGACGTTGCGGAGTTGCGGTTCTTCGCGTGTCCACTTCCGGCGCGTAGCTGTGGCCTCGCCAGGGGTTCGAGCATCGCCGGAAGCGCGCAAGATTCGGCGCCTCGCGGCCGTCGTGACTCCTGCTTCTGAATTTTGGAACAGAGGTACACAAGCCCGACCATCGAGGGCCGGATTCTCGCAAGAGTTTCCGGCCCTTCTGCATTCCTGGGATCGCCGAGGGCACGAAGAGGGCACGCCCTCCGCGACCGTCAGCGCGAGGGAAGGAGCTCCGCGATCGTCCCCTGGGGCGCGCCGACCAGTGTCTCGCAGGCCTGTGCCAACCGAGCGGCGAACAGCGCGGCGTCGGTACGGCGGGTCAGCGCATGCGCTGCGATGCCGTCGATCATGGCGAGGATCTGCCACGCCACGGCGTCCGTGTCGTCGGTGCGGAACACCCCGGAGCGCCGGCCGTCCTCGATGAGCTGTGCGATGAACGACTGCCAGGCGCCCATCTGTTCGTCGATCGCGATCGACAGCGCCGCGCTGCCGCGGCCGAGGGACCAGGCATCCACCCACACGAGCGTGATGTCGTCGTGATCGCTGCTGAGCACCGTGGAGATCATCCGCGCCATCCGGGCTGCCGGCTCGCTCTCGGTCTCAGCCTGGGCGCGGACGTCGTCCAGTTCGGATGCTGTCAGGTCGCGGAAGGTGCGCGCGACCAACTCGTCCATGCTGGATGCGTAGTGCGAGACGAGCCCCGGCACGACCCCCGCCCTGCTGGCGACCGCTCGCAGCGTCAGCGCGGACAGTCCCTTCTCCCTCGCAATCTCGATCGCGGCGTCGTTGATCTCGCCGGCGCGCTGCTCCGGCGTCTTCCTGGTTCGTGGACGCGTATCGGGTGTTGACATGGTGCATCCAGTGTAGGAACATTCCTGTATTGGTCACATGACCAACAAGCCGCTGTCGGCGAAGGAGATGACATGGGCTGGCGCATGCCGCACGAGGGCGAACCGCACGAACGGACCTGGATGGCCTTCCCGCGCGCGGGTGTCACCCTCGGCGACGGTGCTGCCTGGCGCGACACGGCATACCGCGCGTGGACCGACGTCGCTCTGGCGATCGCCGAGTTCGAACCGGTCACGATGGTCGTGGACCCGACCGAGATGGCGCGCGCGCGGAACATGCTCGGCTCGGCCGTCGAGATCGTCGAGTCGCCGCTGGACGAGTTCTGGATGCGCGATTTCGGTCCTACCTTCGTCCTCGACGCCGATCGGCCGGGCGCCCTCGGCGCGGTCGACTGGATCTTCAACGGCTGGGGTGCGCCCGCATGGGCCGAGTGGCAGGTGTCGGCCGGCGTCGCACCCGTCGTCTCCGCACACGTCGGAGCCGAGCACATCAGTTCGGTGCTCGTGAACGAGGGCGGCGGCATCCACGTCGACGGCGAGGGCACGGTGCTGCTCACCGAGACCGTGCAGCTCGACCCGAACCGCAATCCCTACGCCGACAAGAGTCGCGTGGAGGCCGAACTCGCACGCACGATCGGCACGACGAAGGCCATCTGGCTGCCCCGAGGCCTCACGCGCGACTACGACGAGTTCGGCACCAACGGGCACGTCGACATCGTCGCCGCGTTCGCCGGTCCGGGCCGGGTGCTGCTGCACCGCCAGGACGACGCCGGACACCCCGACCACGTCGTCACGCGGGAGCTGAAGGCTTTCCTGCAGGACCAGACGGATGCCGCGGGCCGCCCGCTCGAGATCATCGACGTCCCGGCCCCGGCGACCCTCCGCGACGACGAGGGCTTCGTGGATTGGAGCTACATCAACCACCTCGTCGTGAACGACGCCGTGATCGGGTGCGGGTTCGGCGAGGACGCCGCCGATGCCCGCGCGCGGGACATCCTCGGAGCCGCGTACCCCGGGAGGCGCATCGTGACCGTCGACGCGCGCCCGATCTTCGCGCGCGGCGGCGGCATCCACTGCATCACCCAGCAACAGCCGGCCACGAGCGAGGTGCTCGCATGATCGACGTGGTCGAAGCATCCATCGCGGACCTGCGCCGAGCGCTCGAGACCGGTGCGGCGACGAGCGTCGCGCTGGTGCGGGCGTATCTCGCCCGCATCGACGCGTACGACGCGCCGGGCACCGAGACCGCGCTCAACGCGGTCGTCGTCCGCAACCCCGACGCCCTCGCCGAAGCCGCGGCGTCCGATGCCCGCAGGGCGGCCCGGCAGTCGCTCGGCCCGCTGGACGGCATCCCCTACACGGCCAAGGACAGCTACCTCGTCGCGGGGCTCACCGCGGCATCCGGATCCCCGGCGTTCGCGGATCTGGTCGCGCAGCGGGACGCGTTCACGATCGAACGGCTCAGGGCGGGCGGGGCGATCTGCCTGGGTCTGACCAACATGCCGCCGATGGCGAACGGCGGGATGCAGCGCGGTGTGTACGGACGGGCGGAGAGCCCGTACAGCGCCGACTGGCTGACCAGTGCGTTCGGCTCCGGCTCCTCCAACGGATCGGGCACGGCGACCGCCGCGAGCTTCGCTGCCTTCGGGCTCGGCGAGGAGACCTGGTCGAGCGGTCGGGCGCCGGCATCGAACAACGCCCTGTGCGCGTACACGCCCAGCCGCGGCGTGATCTCGGTGCGCGGAAACTGGCCGCTGGTGCCCACGATGGACGTCGTGGTGCCGCATACCCGGACGATGGCCGACCTCTTCGAGGTGCTCGACGTGATCGTCGCCGACGATTCCGACGTCCGCGGCGACTTCTGGCGCGCCCAGCCGTGGGTGCGTGTTCCTGCGGCATCCGAGGTGCGTCCGTCGTCATACCGGGACCTCGCCCCGGCCGCCCCTCGTTCCGCTCTCGCCGGCCGCCGCCTCGGTGTGCCGCGCATGTACATCAATGCCGATCCGGATGCCGGCACCGGAACCACCATCGGAGGTGCGACCGGCCAGCGCATCGTCACCCGGGCATCTGTCATCGATCTCTGGGAGCAGGCGCGCCGAGACCTCGAAGACGCCGGCGCCCACGTGGTCGACGTCGACTTCCCCGTCGTCACCAACTACGAGGGCGACCGCGCCGGGGCGCCGACGGTGCACACCAGGGGACTGGTGTCCGAGCGGTTCCTGCGCTCCGAGATCGAGGATCTCTCCGCCTGGGCCTGGGACGACTTCCTGCGCGCGAACGGCGACCCCGCGCTCGACCGGCTCGAACTCGTCGATGGGGCGCGCATCTTCCCGCATCCGGAGGGTGCCCTCCCCGATCGCTACACCGGCTTCGATGACGAGATCGCCCAGTATCCGTCCCTCGTCCGTGAGCGCCCGTACGCGTCGTTCACCGATATCCCGCATCTCGAGGAGGGTGTGCGCGGGCTCGAGGAGACCCGCCGCGTCGACCTCGAGGAGTGGATGGACGCGCTCGGCCTCGACGCCGTGATCTTCCCCGCCGTCGCCGACGTCGGCGCCGCCGACATGGACGTGAACCCGACATCCGCCGATGCCGGTTGGCGCAACGGCGTGTGGGTCGCCAACGGAAATCTCGCGATCCGTCATCTCGGCATCCCGACCGTCACGGTGCCGATGGGCACGATGGCAGACATCGGGATGCCGGTGGGTCTGACCATCGCGGGCCGCGGCTGGGACGACACCGCCCTGCTGCGCCTCGCCGCCGCGTTCGAGGCGACCGGCGAGCGCCGTACCGCGCCGCCGCGCACTCCGGCTCTCCCCGGGGAGGAACTCTCATGACGTCGCCCTTCCCGCGCCCGGAGCGGCGCCTGCAGATCACGGCCGATGCCGCGGATCCGCTCCGGCGCGGCACCGAGCGCGGCAGGCAGCTGCGCGAGACTCTGCCCGGCACGATCGACGCGTATGACCGGCTCTTCCGCCTCGGCGCCGTTGACGAGAAGACCGTGCGCGACGACGCCGAGCGGCTGCTCGACGCGATCGACGCCCACCGGCCGGCGCTGCGCGCGCAGATCGAGGGCATCGCTGCCGGTGCGGACGCCGAGATCTGGCGCGTCGCAGCATTGAACGGCCGCACGGAGATCCTGTCCCGCAGCGTCGCCGTACCGCCGGGAGAGTGCTCGACCATCGTGCGCTCCATCCGCGATGCGGACGGCCGCGCGCACACCCTCGGCGTGCAGACGTGGGACTGGCACATGGAACTCGCGCCGTCCTGGCACACGATCGTCTCACGCGGCGGCGCCCACGACTACGCCGGGCTCACGGAATGCGGCATCCTCGGCAAGATCGGCGTGAACAGCGCCGGCGTCGCGCTGCACTTCAACATCCTGGGGCACCGGGCGGACCGGCCCGAGGGCATCCCGATGCACGTTCTCGCCGCTCTCGTGCTCGAGGAGGCCTCCAGTGTCGCGCACGCCGTCGACCTGGTGCGCGAGGCGCCGGTCACGAGCTCCGGCTCGTTCGCGCTCTTCGACGCCGCGGGCGACGCCGTGCTGCTCGACATCAGCCCCGAAGGCGTGTTCTCCGCGCCGGCCATCGCCGAGGGCACCTGGCTGCGCACGAATCACTTCCTCACCGAAGCACCAGCGGCGCACGAGAAGACCTGGCTGTACCAGCCCGACTCCGGTCAGCGGTGGGAGTTCCTGCGAGACCGACTGCTGTCGGCCGGCGCGCCGACGGATGCCGAGCAGCTGCGTGCGATGCTCGTGACCGGCGACGGCGAGCCTCCGGTGACCTGCGTACCCGACCTCGCGCTTCCGATGGGACAGCGGTGGGCCAGCCTGGCCACCGTCGTGCTCGACCCCGTCGGTCGTCGCGCCGACGTGCTCGACGGCACTCCGGCCGAGAACGCCACCCGTCCGCATCTGGCGCTCGCGCTCTGACCCGATCGAAGGGACCACACCATGACCGACACCGCCACCGTCTATCGCAACGCCATCGTCTTCGACGGGCTCGCGGATGCTCCGGTGCAGTCCGCGTTCGCCGTGCGCGGCGATCGCATCCTCGCTGTCGGCACGGAGGCGGAGGTCCACTCCGCGGCAGGTGAGGGTGCCGCCGTCGTGGACCTCGGCGGGGCGTTCGCGATGCCCGGTGTCATCGAGGCGCACGCGCACCTGGCGATGTTCGGCCACGCGCAGGGCAAGGTGCAACTCCGCGACTGCACCTCGGTGGCACAGATCCAGCAGCGGCTGCTCGAGGCGCGGGCGATGAACCCGGACGCGACGATCATCGAGGGTGTCAGCTGGCTGTTCGACGCTCTGCCTGACGGCGTCACCCAGCCGACCGCGGCGATGATCGACGAGGTGATCGACGACATCCCGGTCTTCCTCGACGCGAACGACCTGCACAGCACCTGGGTGAACACAGCCGCGCTGCGCGCAGCCGGCATCGACCGCGACACCGCCGACCCGATCGGCGGCCAGGTCGTGCGGGGCGAGGACGGAGAGGCGACCGGGTTCCTGCTGGAGACCGCGGCCATGGACTTGCTGGCGGACTATCTCGACGGTATCCGGACCGAGGAGGAGGTGGACGGCCACCTCGACCTCGCCTTCGGCGCGTACCTGGCGGCCGGCGTGACCGGTGCCGCCGACATGGGGATGACAGAGCAGTCGATCGCGGCGCTGCGGCGTCGGCTCGAACGCGACGGTCGGCTGCCCTTCCCGGTCACCGCGCACTGGTGGCTGAGCTCGACCGGCGACCCGGCGGCCGATCTCGCCCAGGTCGAGCGTGCGGTGCAGCTGCGCGACGAGCTCGCTGCCACGGGCACGCCCTGGCTGAAGGTCGTCGGGGTGAAGTTCATTCTCGACGGCGTGATCGATGCGTGCACTGCCGCGATGGTGCGCCCGTACGCCGACGGCTCGAACGCCGACCCGATCTGGAGCCGCGAGGCCGCGACGCCGGTCGCGATCGCCGCCGACCGTGCCGGCCTGCAGCTTGCGATGCACGCGATCGGAGACGCGGCGAGCGCACTCGCCGTCGACCTCGTCGAGGCCTGTGAGCAGGCGAACGGCACCGGCACCGGCCGCCGTCCGCGCATCGAGCACCTGGAGTCGGTCGCGCCCGAGACGGTCGCACGGATGCGCGCGCACGGCATCGCGGCATCCATGCAGCCGGTGCACTGCGACCCCGCCATCCTGGACAACTGGATGGCGATGCTCGGAGATCAGCGCGCCGAGGACGGCTTCCCGTGGAACTGGTTCCGCGACGTCGACGTCCCCGTCGCGCTGGGCACCGACGCCCCCACCGCACCCCACGAGGCGCTGCACAACCTGTTCATCGCGATGTCCGGGCGATCCTCGATCGACCGCGCGCTGCCGCCGTACCACCCCGAGCGCGCGTTCACCGCCGCGCAGGCGCTCGCTGCGGCGACGTCTGGCGCGGCCCACGTCGGCGCGATCGACGACGCCTACGGCCGGATCGCGCCCGGTTTCTTCGCGAACGTCGCCGTGCTGGACATCGACCCGCTGTCCGCGCCGACCGACGACCTGCTCACCGGTGCCGTGCTGCTCACCCTCGTGCACGGCGAGGTCGCCTACCGGCGGCCATGAGCTCCCGCTCCTGATCCCTGAACGCCCCCTGCACCGACGCAGGAGGGTGCCTGTCCTGGAAGGACCGTCATGTCCGACACATCCGCCATCCCCGCTTCTGGTGCCGTCGCGCCCGGATCCGAGTCCGAGTTCGTCGACTCCGCGAACACCCCGGAGACCCGGGGCATCGAACTCATCGACGACGCCCAACGGCACGGAAGAGCGCGCGATCTGTTCTTCGTGTGGAGCGCACCGGGAGTCAGCGTGCTGAACATCACGGTCGGCGCCTCGATGACGCTCGTGCTCGGTCTGGAGATCTGGCAGGCGCTGCTCGTGATCCTGGCATCGAGCGCACTCGCTGTGCTGCCGGGTATCGTCGCCATCTCCGGACCGGCGGCCGGCACCTCCGGCTCCGTGGTCCAGCGAGCGATCTACGGCATCCACGGCAACAAGATCGTCATCGCGTTCTACGGCTGGTTCATCTCGGGGGTCTTCCTCGCGCTGAACTGGGTGGCGGCGTCGTTCATCGGCGGCGAACTGCTCGTGCGGTGGGGCTTCCCCGATCCGATCTCGGCATCGATCCTGGTGGCGGTCGTGGTCTCGACGATCACCGTGATCGTCGCCGTGTACGGCCACGCCCTCATTCTGAAGGCCTACCTCGCGATCTCCATCGGGCTGTTCGTGATCTTCGCACTCGTCATCGGCTTCATCGCGCCCGCGCTGGATTGGGGGTTCGCGCAGCCCGAGCCGCTCAGCGGGCTGCCGCTGTGGGTGAGCGTCACGATCGCGTTCGCGCTGATGGCATCGTCGCCGCTGTCGTTCAGCAACAGCGCCGACATGGCCCGATACCTGCCACGCGACACCAAAGCGTCCGGCATCATCGGCGCGACTGCGCTGGGACAGCTCTTCCCCGCGGTGCTCATCACCGCCTTCGGCGTCGTGCTGGGCGGTTCCATCGGGCCGGACAGTCTCGCGAACGGCATCGAGTACTCCCTGCTCGAGAAGCTGCCGGCCTGGCTCGCCCCGCTGTTCGTGCTCGGCGTCCTGGTGAACTGCATCTCGCTCAACGGCATGACGACCTACACGGCGAGCATGGCCCTGCAGTCGATCGGCGTGCCGATCCGCCGCATCCCCTCCGCGATCCTCATCGGTGCGCTCGGCTGCGCGTTCACGATCGTGCTCGTCGT
Organism: Microbacterium sp. 1S1; assembly: GCF_008271365.1. Classification (NCBI taxonomy): domain Bacteria; kingdom Bacillati; phylum Actinomycetota; class Actinomycetes; order Micrococcales; family Microbacteriaceae; genus Microbacterium; species Microbacterium sp. 1S1. Next base: position 3,074,679 of record NZ_CP043430.1, on the reverse strand, counting down.
CGCATCCGATCTGATCAGCGCCGTCAACCTGATGCTGCAGTTCCTGCTGATCATCTCCGTGCCCACGATGGGCGTCTACGTCGCCGACATCGTCCTGCGCCGCAACCGGTACTCCGGGACAGACCTGTTCGACGAACGGCCAGGCGGCAGGTTCTGGTACACCGGCGGCTTCGGCATCCCGGGTCTCGTCTCCGTGGTCGCCGGGGGCTTCGCCACCGCGATGTTCCTGTCGACGACGGTGTGGACCGGCCCGCTCGGGGCGGCCCTGGGCGGGCTCGACCTCTCGGTGCCGGTCGGGCTCCTGGTGTCGATGGGCCTATACGCGTTGCTCGCGGGACGGACGGTGCGCACGCAGATCGGCGGTTGAGCCGGTCGGCCTCCGTTGTGTCGAGAGGGCGCAAGCGGGATGATCCAGCGCTCCAGCCGTCGCGATTCAGCGTCGAGTGCGGGACCTCGAACGGCCACGATCGATCTGCGGCACCGCACGTGTCATCGGAGCACCCCCTCCTCTTCGCCGAGCCGTGCGAGCTCCGCCGCCGTCGGCGCGCCCTCCCAGTCGCCGGACGACAGACAAGCGAAGGCTCCCGCCGCCACCGCGCGCCGTAACCGCTCCGCCAGAGGCGCTTCCTCCGGCCGCAGGCTCAGGTACCCCGCCACGAAGGCGTCCCCGGCGCCCACCGTGTCCACGGCGTCGACGGCCACGGCCGGCAGGTCGAGGCGGTCGCAGCCGTCGTCCGCGAAGGCCCCGGCCGCGCCGCGCTTGATGACGACCTCCCGCGGGCCGAGGGCGCGCAGCCTCTCCGCCAGCTCGCCCGGCGTCCCCGCGCCGACCAGGATGGCGGCTTCCTCCTCGCCCGCGAACAGCACGTCGGCGGCCGCGGCGAGGTCACGGTAGGCGGCGCCCGCGTCCCGGCCGCGCCAGAGCGCGGTGCGATGGTTGACGTCGAACGACACGCGGGCCCCGACCGCCCGGGCCCGGCGCGCCGTGTCCTGCGCGCAGGCGAGGGAGTCGGGGCCGAGCCCGGCGAGGATCCCGGTGAGATGGACGACGTCCGCGGTGGCCAGGAGCGCGTCGGGGACGTCCGCCGGCGTCAGCCGGGAGGCGGCGCTCCCCGCGCGCCAGAAGCTGACCGTGGTCATCCCCGTAGTCCGTCGGTGCTTGTGCATGATCCCCGTCGGCCGACCGCTGCGAAGGGGAGCGTGGACCGCCACCCCCTCCGCCCGCAGCTCCCGCGCGATGAGATCGCCGAGCGGATCGTCGCCCAGCAGGCTGACCCAGCTCGCGCGCCCCCCAGGCGCGCCAGCCCGATCGCGACGTTGCTCTCCGCGCCCCCGAAGCTCAGCGTGTGCGCCCGCGAGGAGTCGAGGGGGCCGGGCCGGTCGTTCGTGACCACGCCCATCGCCTCGCCGACCGTGACGACATGGAGCGGCGGGAGGGTCACGCGCCGCGTCCGCGGGCGACGGCCGCGAGCGCCTGCTCAGCGCGATCGCGGAGGGCGACGAGACTGCCACCGGCGAACGCATCCCCCAGGAGCGGGCCGCCCAGGCTCACCGCGATGCAGCCGGCGGCGATCCACGCGGGGATCTCGTCCAGTGCGATGCCGCCTGAGGGCAGCGTGCGCACGTCCGGGAAGGGTCCGCGCAGCTGCCCGATGTAGTCGGGGCCCACGGTCGCGGCGGGGAAGATCTTCACCGCCGCCGCGCCGAGCCGCCACGCGGCGTCCACCTCGGTCGGCGTCATCGCGCCCGGGTAGACCGGCACCTCCCCGGCGGCGGCCGCCTCCGCCACCCCGGGCATGATCCCCGGCGAGACGAGGAAGCGGGCGCCGGCGTCGATCGCGGCGCGCGCCTCGTGCTCCTCCCGGACCGTCCCCACCCCGATCTCCGCCTCGCCCGCCGCCGCGATGAGCCGGGGCAGGGCGGCGATCGTGCCCGGGGTCGTCAGGGTCAGCTCGATGCAGCGGATGCCGCTCTCGGCGAGGGTCCGCACGACGGGCTCGTACAGGCTCGCGTCGGGCGCGCGGAGCACGGCCAGCACGCCGGTGCGGGTGAGGGTGTCGGACGGGGTGGGGCGCATGGGGGTCTCCTGCGGTCGGTCGCGGGGCGGTCAGGGCGTCGCGGTGGCGAACCCGGGGCGGGTGCCGTAGCGGCCGAGGGTGTCCTCGTCGAGGGTCACTCCGAGCCCGGGCGTCGCGGGGATGTCGAGGAAGCCCTCGGCGTCCAGCGTCCAGCCGCCGTGGATGAGGTCGTCGACGTACGCCGAGCCCGTCTTGTACTCGACGAGGTCGGTGGCCGAGAGGGCGGAGGCCAGCTGCAGGTCGGCGGCGAGCCCGATGCCGGTGTTCCAGCCGTGCGGGATGAGCCGGATGCCGCGGTCCTGCGCCGCCCACCCGATCCGGCGGGACTCGCTCAGTCCTCCGCCCTTCGTCGTGTCGGGCTGCACGATGTCGAAGGCGTGCCGGTCGAGGTAGGGCTGGAAGCTCTGGCGGCGGGTGAGCACCTCTCCGCCCGAGATGCGGACGGGGGACGTCGCGCGGAGCTCCGCGAAGCCGTCGATGTCGTCCGGGGCGAGGGCCTCTTCGAACCAGGCGACGTCGTAGTCGGCGAGCATCCGGGCGGTCCGCTTCGCCCAGGCCCTGTCGCCCGGGAAGAAGGCCTCGGATCCGCCGGCGTCGACGGCGAGCAGCCGATCGCCGACCGCGGCCCGCGCGGCGGCGACGGTGGCCTCGTCGGTCGCCGCGTCCACGCGGCCGAACTTCCACCAGCCGATCTTGAAGGCCGAGAAGCCGGCCGCGACCAGCGCCCCGAGGTTCTCGGTCATCGGGCCGGCCTCGTCCATGAGCACCGACGCGTACGGACGGACGCGGTCGCGGTGGCGCCCGCCGAGGAGTCGTCCGACGGGCTGGGAGGCCGCCTGGCCGGCGATGTCCCACAGGGCGATGTCGATCGCGCTCGTCGCGTGGGTGAGGGATCCGCCGCGTCCCATCCAGAAGGCGGTCTGGTGCAGCGTCTCGGTCAGGCGCTCGACCTCCTGCGGGTTCTCGCCGATGAGGTGCGGGGAGAGCAGGTCGACGGCGCCGCGCACCAGGGCCTCCGAGGTGAAGGCGCTGCCGACGCCGACGATGCCCTCGTCGGTGTGGACCGCCACGAGGGTGTGCACGATGTCGTCGGGCTGCAGCTCGTGCGACCATCCGCCCTCGGGCGTCGCACCTCGCAGTCCGCACGTGTCGATTCGGGTGATGCGCATGAAGACCTTCCAACCGTGATGAGGGAAAGGGATCCCCTTCCGAAACCGAAGATAGTCGATTGTCGACAACTGGGCAATCTGTGGGTAATGTCTGTTCCTGCACCCGTCAGCGGTGCGACGAGAGACCACAGCGTTGTGCACGACGGCAGCGCGAAGGCCCGAACCCGAAAGGCATCACAATGAAGTTGACGCGCATCCTCACCGGCCTCGCCGTGGCCGCGACGACCGCCCTCGCCCTCACCGCGTGCACCTCGAGCGGCAGCGCGGGAGCAGGCGGCCAGGAGAGCACCCTCACGAAAGTCCTCGAGAAGAAGACGCTCGTCGTCGGCGTGTTCGCGGACGCCCCGCCCTACGGAGTCATGAAGAGCTCGGGGGAGTACGAGGGCTTCGACATCGACGCCGCGCAGGCGCTCGCCGCCTCCCTGGGGGCGGAGATCGAGTACGTGTCCACCACGAACGCGAACCGCATCCCGCTGCTGGAGACCGGCAAGGTCGACATCGTCATCGCCGCCCTCACCAATCTCGACGAGCGTGCGCAGAAGGTGGCCATGTCCCGTCCCTACGCGGCGGAGGGCCAGGTCGTCCTGGTCCCGACGGGGAGCGACATCTCCTCGTACGACGACCTCGACGGCCGCAGCGTCGCCGCCACCCGCGGCAGCGTGCCCGCCACCATCCTCGAGAAGCGCTTCCCGGAGGCCGATGCGAGCCTGTTCGAGGCGGTCGCCGACTCCATCCAGGCCCTGCGCAGTGGCAAGGTCGACGCCCTGATGGAGAGCAACTCCGTCGTCCAGGGGATCCTCGCCGACTCCGGCGACGAGTTCGTCGTCGTCGACGCGCCGCAGCTGAGCCCGTCCGTGGTCTCGATGGGGCTGAAGCAGGGCGACCAGCTATGGCTGAACTACGTCGACAACTTCATCCGGAACTACAACATCAGCGACGCCGCGAACGACTCGTACAACGAGTGGCTCGGCACCGACGTCCCCGAGCTCATCAAGTAGCGACCTCCTCGGCTGCCCCCGCCCCGGGCGGGGCAGCCGGAACGGACAACTCATGCAACTGTTCTTCGGGGACCTCATCCCCCATGCGCCCGAGCTGCTCGCCGGCCTCGGCATCAGCATCCTCATCACCCTCGCGGCCGTGCTCATCGGGTCGCCGCTGGGCGTCGGCGTGTACCTGCTGCGCGCCTCCCGTCTCCCCGTGCTCCGCGCGATCGGCGCCGCGTACGTCGAGGTGATCCGGAACACGCCGCTGCTGCTGCAGCTGTACCTGATCTACTTCGCCCTGCCGTCCGTCGGCGTCAACTTCGACCCGATCACCGCGGGCATCCTCGCCCTCAGCGTCAACAACTCCGCGTACCTCGCGGAGATCTACCGCGCCGGCTTCGAGGCGATCCCGCGGGGGCAGATCGAGGCGGCGGACGCCCTGGGCCTCTCGCGACGCACGACGTTCTTCCACGTGCGTCTCGTGCCCGCCCTGCGCAACGTCCTGCCGTCGCTGACGAACCAGGTGATCCTGCTGTTCCTCGCGTCCTCCATCGCCTCCATCGTCGCGGTGCCCGAGCTCATGCACGTGATGATGGGCATCACGACGAGCACCTTCCGCACGATCGAGACGTTCGTCGTCGGCGGCCTGCTCTATTTCCTCGTCGCGTTCCTCATCGCGGGGGCGTCCCGTCTCCTGGAGACGCGCGGGATCCGCTGGAAGGTGGCCTGATGTTCACGTCGTTCGATCTGCCCGATCTCCTCCTCATCCTGCAGGGCGCGTTCGTGACGCTGCAGATCTGCCTCCTGGCGGTGCTCCTCGGCGGGGTGGTCGGCGTCCTCTCCGGCATCCTCGCGGCCAGCCCGTTCGCCCCGCTGCGCTGGATCAGCGCGATCTGGGTGGGGGCGATCCGCGGGGTCCCCGTGCTGCTCATCATCTTCTTCGTCTACTTCGCCCTGCCCCTGATGTCGCCGGGCAGCAACGTGCCGGACTACTGGGCGGCCGTGATCGCCCTCACGATCTTCGCCTCGGCGTACATCAGTGAGATCGTCCGCGGCAGCATCCAGGCCCTCCCGCGCGGACAGTTCGAGGCGGCGCAGGCGCTGGGGCTCTCCTGGCCGCAGCAGCTCCGCTTCGTGGTGATGCCGCAGGCGGCGCGCATCATGGTGCCGCCGGGCATCGGCTTCCTCGTCGTGCTCATCAAGGACAGCTCGCTGGTGGCCGTCATCGGCCTGATCGAGCTCACCCGGGCGGGCAACATCGTCGCCTCGCAGACAGGCCAGCCGATCCTCGCCTACCTCGTGGTGGGGGCGGTCTACTTCGTCATCTGCTTCGCCCTCTCCGTCGCCGGCCGCCGCTACGAACGCCGACTCACCATCCATGCGCGCCCGCCCCGGGTGGAGGACGCGCTCACCCTTTCCCGAGGAGACTCGAAATGATCACTGTCACCGACCTGCGGCTCAGCTTCGGCGCCACCGAGGTGCTGCACGGGATCACGTGCGACGTCGCCGAAGGCGAGGTCGTCTGCATCATCGGAGCGTCCGGCTCCGGCAAGAGCACCCTGCTGCGCTGCATGAACGGGCTGGAGACGCCCAGCCACGGCAGCATCGAGGTGAACGGGCACCTGCTCACCGCGAAGGAGCGCCGGGCCGACCTCGCCGCCGTCCGCCGCGATGTCGGCATGGTGTTCCAGCAGTTCAACCTCTTCCCCCACCTCACGGCGCGGGAGAACGTCACGCTCGCCCCGCGCAAGGTGCTCGGCATCGGGGCGTCGGAGGCCGCCGCGCGGGCCGACGCCCTGCTGGCGAAGGTCGGGCTGTCCGCCAAGGCCGACGCCCACCCGGGCAACCTGTCCGGCGGGCAGGCCCAGCGCGTCGCGATCGCCCGCGCCCTCGCGATGCAGCCGCGCGTGATGCTCTTCGACGAGCCGACCTCGGCGCTGGACCCCGAGATCGTCGGCGAGGTCCTCTCCGTGATGAAGGGGCTCGCGCAGGAGGGCATGACGATGGTCGTCGTCACGCACGAGATCGGCTTCGCCCGCGAGGTCGCCGACCGTGTCATCTACATGGACGACGGGCGCATCGTCGAGAGCGGCACCCCGCAGCAGCTGCTGTCCCACGCGCAGACCGAGCGGGCGCGGGCGTTCCTCGGGAAGGTGCTCTGACGTCGTGGTCGACCTCCTCATCCGCGGGGCGACCGTCATCGACGGCACCGGGGCGGAGCCGTTCCCGGCCGACGTCGGGATCGTCGGCGATCGCATCGCGGTCGTCGCGCCTGAGGCCGGCATCGCCGCCGCCGCGGAGCTCGACGCGGGCGGCCTGCTCCTCACCCCGGGGCTCATCGACCCGCACAGCCACAGCGACTGGTCGGTCCTCGGAAACCGCGATGCACTGAGCACGGTGCACCAGGGGGTGACGACCGAGGTCGTGGGCAACTGCGGCGTCACGTACGCGCCGATCGCCGACGGCGACGAGGAGACCGCCCGCCGGGCACTCGCGGCCTTCGGTTACGACGGTGAGGTGCGCTGGCGGTCGTTCGCCGACCTCCTCGCCGTCGTGCACGACGGCGGCACGGCGCAGAACCTCGCCTGGTTCGTCGGGCACACGGGTCTGCGTCGCGCCGCCGCGCGGACGGAGGGCGACCTGGTGCGCACCATGGAGCGGCACCTCCACGAGGCGCTCGACGCCGGCGCGCTGGGTTTCAGCTCCGGCCTGGAGTACGGCGCGGGGCGCAACGCCTCGACGCCGGAGCTGGAGGCGCTGGCCCGCGTGGCGGGACGCCACGACGCCATGTACGCCAGCCACATCCGCAACCGGGATATGGCGCTCGCGGAGGCCGTGGCGGAGTTCTTCCGCGTCGTCCACGCCGGGGAGCTGCGCGCGCAGCTGTCGCATCTGAACGTGCGGCACGACACCGGCGCCCACGAGGGGGCGTGGGAGGAGGCGGTGGCCCGGCTGGAGAGCGAGCGCCGGTCCGGGGTCGACGTCCTCGCGGACATGACCCCCTATCCCGACGGCATCGGGCTCGCCGCGGGACTGCTGCCCGACTGGCTGCTCTCGGCCGGGGAGGAGGCCGCGGCCGCCGCCCTCCGCGATCCGGCGGTGCGTGCGCGGGTGCGTGCGGACGCCGACCGGTACTGGCGCTTCGTGCACCGGGGCCAGTGGGAGCGCGTCCGGCTGGCGGTGAGCCCGGCCACCCCCGACTGGGAGGGGCTGATCCTCCCGGAGATCGCGGCGGCGAACGGGACGGACGAATGGGACGCCTACTTCGACATCATGGCGGCGTCGGGTGGCGACCTCGGAGCCGTGCAGTTCATGGGAGCGCTGTTCCATCCCGACCACGTCGCCGAGGCGGTGCGCCATGAGCGCTTCCTCCTCGGCGTGGACGGCTTCACGTCCCGCCGGGACGGCGTCCTCGGTGCCCGGACCCCGCACCCCCTGTTCTTCCACGGCTCCCAGCACTTCCTGAGCCATCACGCACTGCGCGCGGGCACCCTCACGCTGGAGGAGGCCGTGCACAAGATGACCGGCGCGGTCGCGCGGCACTTCCGCCTCCGCGACCGGGGCGTCGTCGCCGAGGGGGCCTTCGCCGACCTGGTCCTGTGGGACCCCGAACTGCTGCGGGCGACGGACACCTTCGTCCTGCCCGAGACCTACGCCACCGCCGCCCGCCACGTCTGGGTGAACGGCACCCCGGTGGTCTCGTCGGGAGCGCGCACCGTGCACCGACCCGGAATCCGACTGGAGAGAGCCGATGTCCTCTGAATCCTCATCCGCCGTCGCCGGCACCGCGCCGGAACCCCGCCGTCGCCGGAGCGCCGCCACGACGCCCCCGCCGGGGGAGAGCGGACGCCTCACCCCGGCCGTGACCGGGTTCGCCGCCGCGGCCGCTGTCGGCGGCTTCCTCTTCGGCTTCGACACGGCCGTCATCAACGGCGCGGTCACCGCCATCGAGAACAACCTCGGACTGGACGCCGTCGGTCTGGGCGTCGTGGTCGCCGTCACGCTCCTCGGGGCAGCGGTGGGGGCGCTCGGCGCCGGGTGGATCGCGGATCGCATCGGTCGGCCCCGCACCATGCTCACCGCCGGCGTCGTCTTCTTCGTCGCCGCGATCGGGTGCGGTCTCGCGCAGGGGGTGGTCGACCTCGCCGTGTGGCGGCTGGTCACCGGAATCGCGGTCGGGTTCGCGACCGTGCTCGGCCCCCTCTACATCTCGGAGATCGCGCCGGCCCACGTCCGCGGACGCCTCGCCTCGATGCAGCAGATGGCGATCGTGCTGGGGATCTTCGTCGCCTTGCTCTCGGACAGCGGGATTGCGTGGGTGCTCGGCGGCGCGGATGCGGAGCTGTTCCTCGGGCTGCCGGCCTGGCGCTGGATGTTCATCGCGGGGGTGGTGCCGGCGCTGATCTACCTGGTGCTCGCGCTCGTCGTCCCGGAGTCCCCGCGATTCCTCGTGGCTCGTGGCCGGGTGGAGGCGGCGCGTCGGGTGCTGATGCGGCTGCAGCGCGTCGCGCCGGCCGAGGCGCGACTGCTCACGGACCGCATCGAGGAGTCGCTGCAGCACAAGGACGCGGGGCGCTTCCGCGACCTCCTGGACCGGCGTCGGGGGCTCCTCCCCGTGGTGTGGGTGGGCATCGGGGTGGCCGCGCTGCAGGCGCTCGTCGGCATCGACGTCATCTTCTACTACTCCACCTCGTTGTGGGAGTCGGTCGGCTTCGAGGAGTCCGCCGCGTTCGGGCTGTCGGTGCTGAGCTCCTTCATCAACGTGGCGGCCACCGTCGTCGCGATCGTCCTCATCGACAGGGTCGGGCGCCGCCGGCTCCTGCTGACCGGCTCGGCGGGCATGTTCGTCAGCCTCGTGATCGTGAGCATCGGCTTCTCCACGGCGCGCCTCGTGGACGGGGCGCCCCAGCTCGACGGCGTGTGGGGCCCGGTGACGCTGATCGGCGCGAACCTCTTCGTGGTCGCGTTCGCGGTGTCCTGGGGGCCGGTCGTCTGGGTGCTGCTGGGGGAGATGTTCCCCAACCGGATCCGCGGCGTCGCCCTGTCCGTGTGCGCCGCGGCGAACTGGCTCGCGGGCGTGGCGCTCAACTTCTCGTTCCCCAGCCTGCGGGATGTGTCGCTGCCCGGTAGCTACGCCCTGTACGCGATGATGGCGGCGCTGTCGTTCCTGCTCGTGTACTTCGGGGTCCGGGAGACCAACGGCCGCTCGCTCGAGGAGATGGAGGCGAGCGTGGGGCGCGGCGGGACGGAGGGCCCGTCACGATGACGACGTCGCGCCCGGGTGGCGGGGAGCCCGCGTCGGACCGGGCGACCGTCCACGTCCTGTGGGCGGGCCGTGCACGGGCCACGGTCGTGCCCGCGCACGGCTGCCTGATCCATGAGCTCGATCCGGGCGGCGGAGACGTGCTGTGGTCCGATGGTCGTCCCCCGCGCGTGCTCGTGCCCTCGGGGCTGACGGGGGAGGAGTCGGCGCAGGAGTTCGACGAGGAGGTGCTGGTCGGCGGCTGGTTCCCCATGTTCCCCGGCGCGGGACTGCCGACCGCGTCCACGGCGCAGCACGGGTGGGCGCCCCGGGTACCGTGGACGACCGTCGCGCACGCCGCCGACCGGGTGGTGTGCGTCGCCGACGGGCCGTTCCTCGACGGCGGGGCGGCGGAGCTGACGCGCACGATCGTTCTCGAGGACGGCGCCCTCACGGTCTCGACCGTGGTGCGGAACTCGGGTTCGGGGGTCCGGTCGTTCACGTGGGGCGAGCACCCCTGCTTCTCGCGCGCGTTCTTCGCTCCGGGGCAAGTGCTGTTCGCCGGAGAGCCGGTCGCGGCCGTGCCGGCGCACCCGGACGGCGCGACGGGCCATGTCACGCGTCACGGGGCGCATGCCGCCGCCGCGCTCCTCGGGCCCGCCGGCTCAATCACGCTGAGAGACGTCGCCGGGACGCTGCCGCACTGGTTGCTGTGGTTCAACCACGCCGCCGTCGACCTTCCCCGCGCGGACACGATCGCGTGGGAGCCGTCCACGGCGGCGGGACTGGGGGTGGGCGATGCGCTCGCGGCCGGGTCGGTGGAGCGCCTGGCCGCGGGCGACGCGTTCCACGCCGTCGTGCGTTGTGAATGGACTTTGTCGACAATCTCCCACGCATCGGTACGATGACATGATGAGCGCTCTCTCCTCCCTCCCCGCGGTCCCTGCGGCGTCGCGCCGCGAGCGCGTCGCCGAGATCCTCCGCGAGGCCATCACCACCGGCGACCTGGAGCCCGGTCAGAAGCTGACCGAGCTCGAACTGGCCGCCCAGCTGGGGACCAGCCGGGCGCCGGTGCGTGAAGCCCTGCGCCAGCTCGAGCAGGAAGGCCTCGTCGTCTCGTACCCCTACCGCGGCACCGAGGTGCTCGGCGTCTCGCAGGAGGAGATCGAGAACGTGCTCGTGCCCATCCGCATCGCGCTCGAGCGCTTCGCGTTCGAGAAGGCGATGGCCGTCGTCACCGATGAGGACGTCGCCGCCCTGACCGCGATCATCGACAGCATGGACGAGGCGGCGTCCGCGGGCGACCTCGCCCGGCTCGCGGACGACGACATCCGCTTCCACGAGGCCATCGTGCTCCTGTCGGGGCAGCAGCACTGCCTGCAGATCTGGCGCACCATCCAGCCGCGGGTCCGCGCCTACTTCCGTCGCGACGCGAACTACTACGGCGACTCGCATGCCGTCGCGGACCAGCATCGCGAGCTGATCGGCGCGTTGCAGAGCGGCGACCGCGATCACGGCCTCGCCGCCATCACGGAGCACATCCGCACCCACTTCTCCGCGGCCACCGCTGCGGAGGCCGACCGGTGAGCACGGTCGTCGTCACCGGTGCGGCCGCCGGGATCGGCCGCGGTATCGTGCTCCGCGCCGCCGCGCGGGGCCAGCACATCGCCCTCCTCGACATCGATGAGCGCGCGCTGGCGGACACCGCGGCGGCGGCGCTCGCAGCGGGGGCTGCCTCTGCCCTCGCGCTCCGCTGCGACGTGAGCGTCGAGAGCGAGGTCGACGCGGCCTTCGCGACCGCCGCCGAGCGTCTGCCAACGATCACCGGGGTCGTCGCGAACGCGGGCATCGAGGTGAGCGAGCCGCTCGCGTCGGCGAGCGTCGAGTCGTGGGACCGCGTGATGGCGGTCAACCTCCGCGGGACCTTCCTGACGGCACGCGCGGCCCTCCACCGCTGGCGAGCCGAGGGCACGGGCGGTTCCCTGGTGTGCGTCTCGTCGCCGTCGGCCTTCGTGGGCTTCGCCGGGGGAGCGAACACGGCCTACGGGGCATCGAAGGGTGGCGTCTCCGCGTTCGTGCGGGCCGCCGCATTGGACGCCGCCCCGGACGGGGTGCGGGTCAACGCCGTCGTCCCTGGCGCCACCGACACCGACATCCTCTATTTCGGCTTGGAGGGAGAGGCGTTGGCCGCCCGCCGCACCGAGCTGGGGGAGGCGGCGCGCCAGCAGATCCCGCTGGGGCGAATGGCGCGTCCAGAGGAGATCGCCGACGCCGTCCTGTGGCTTCTCGGCCCGGAGAGCGCGTACGTCACCGGCAGTCACCTCGTGTGCGACGGCGGGCTCCTCGCGAAGAGTGCCAACACCTTCTAGGTGCGGGGGATGATCTCTGGCGCCGCGGCGGAGGGCCCGAACGAGACCGGCCAGGACGCTCGCGAGAGTCTCCGGGTCTTCTGCATGCCCCGTCAAGGGGCTACGGCTCCGCCGTCCCGCGTCCTAGCGTTTCCGCCATGGCTATCGAACTGAACCGACCGGCGCTGAAGCTCGCGCGTTCCCTCGTCCGCGACGGCAAGGTCGTGCGGGACGAACGTGACGACTGGTCCGAGGCGGCGCCCACCGCAGAAGACGAGAACCGCTTCATCGAGGAGCATGGGTGGACGGAGTTCTCCCACTGGCACCTCGGCATCGACAAGAGCGAGAACGCCGAGACGAAGAAGGCGTACAGCTTTCCCTTCGGTGATTTCCGAAAAGTGCGTCGCTCCGGCGTGATCTCGGGGGAGAGTCGCGCCGGACAGTACGACCACGAGGAGATCCGGGACGAGCTGCGGAAGCTCCTCGAGCTCATCGACTCTGCGGAGTGACGCCGCCCGTCCGTATGCTCGTCCCAAGGCTGTTTCGATGACGACGGGGTGGGGCATGGTCGAGGACACCGGCAGGGACGACGCGGACGCGAACGACGAGACGGAGGAGGATCTCCCGTACTACAAGCCGCCGTTCGGCGAGGACGAGGTTCCCGGCTTCCTCGACCGCCTCGTCGCGCACCTGCTCGCCGGGGAGACGCGCGACGCCTTCACGTTCGAGGGGGTCGAGGTGGAGGAGTCCCAGGGGGTGTGGCTGCTCCCGCTCGGAGGCTACGACCCCGACGCGGACGAGTCGCTGAAGCCGAATCCACCCGCAGAGCTGGAGGTTCCCGCCGGCGGGTTCGCCGCCTACGCGGAGGAGTGGACGGAGACGGTGCGCCGGTCGCTGCGCGAAGCGTGGGGTGAGCCGATGGTGCGCACGCCGTCGCTCGTCGGGGAGAACCAGGATCCGGAGGGCATCCTCGACGTGGTCCTCGTCTCGGTGGGTATTCCCGAGGCGGAGATGTGGGACCGCGGTGACCTGTACTGCGTGCTCGTCACGAACTGGGACGCCGAACCCCGGCAGAGCATGCTGCGCCAGGCGATGGTCGTGCTGCCTCGCGAGTACGCCGTCGGCAGCCTCAGCGCGCTCCTGCCGGAAGAGGACATGCACAACGACCTTCTCATGAACGGCGAGCATCCGATCGAGCTGCGACGCCGCGCCTGGCTGCTGAGCACTCTGTTCGGCGCGGGCGAGGTGCGGCTGCGCGACGTCGACGTCCCGGCATCCCGCTTCAGCCTGCAGTCGCGCAGCGGGGTGACGACGGTCTGGACGTTCACGGACGACGGCCGCATCCTCGTACTCATCCAGGACCCGACGTCGACGTTCGCGGAAGAGGCACCGGCGCAGTTCCTCGCCGAGGTGCAGCAGCAGCATGGTGGCGGCGATCCGGATGCCCCGGACCGGTCCGAGCGCGAGGCGGACCTCGCGGAAGCCTGGCTGATCCTCGCCGCGCGGATGCTGGACAGAGTGCCGGACGACCTCCGCGCCCTCATCCCCGCCCGTGGCGAGGACGCCCGGGGCGCGGTGGCGGAGCACGACCTGGAATTCCGCATGCTCGGGGACGAACCTGTACCCGTCATCACCGGGGCGGTGTGGTTCGACGGAGCACACTGGTGCGTCTCGCCGTCGCTCATGGAGATCGGCCGTCGCAACGACTTCGGCATGGACGACTTCGGCTTCGGTGCGGCGGTGCGCCAGCCCTACCGCCTGGGCGGTGCCCTCACCGTCGACGAGATGTCCCGGGAGGGTGACGAACGGCGCGCCTGGTTCGAGCAGGTCTTCGCCGCGTGCCCGTATCCGGAACAGGACCGCCCGTCCGACTCCGAACGCCTCGGCTACGCGGTGCCCACGAGTGGCGATCACCGCGACCTCGTGGCCGACATCGAGCGGGTGACGGCAGCCTGGTGGGAGCGCTCGCCGGAGGACGTCGACTGGGCCGACCGCACGTTCGAGATCGGCGGACGCGGCCTTCGCGACGACCACGGTCGAGCGCTCCGCGTCGTGCTCGCGTCGGGGGAGCGATGGACCGTCGACGCCCTGCAGGCCTGGGCGGAGGACCTCATCCGCGTCATGAGCGAGCGATGGGGAGCGGCCGGAGAGATCCACGCCCGGAACGAGAAGACGGGGACGGACCGCCGCAGTCCACTGACTCGCGTCATGCGGGCCACGGGACTCCTCACCGCGCCGCTCTGGTGGGTCAACGGCCACGCCGTCGCCGTGGTCGCCGGCACGCCCGATCATTCGTACGGCGACGATCCCGAGGTCATCATCGTCATCGCGAGGCCGGACGCCGTGCTCGACCTGGCGCGGGGGAGCAGCCCCTGGGAACTCCGAATCCGGGCCCGTATCCTCTCCGACGTGTCGGCTCTGGTCGGCGACTCCCCGGCGTCCGGACCCCTGGCGTGGGACGGTCCGCCACTCGAGGGCACGTCGATCGTCCCCGACGCGATGCGCGGCGGCTTCCGCACGGGAGACCACTTCTGGACGTGGCACTTCACCCACGACGGTCGCGGGCTTCTCCTGTCCCACCCGACCGGTCCGGACGCCGCAGCTCGGCCTCTACCCTCCTTCGAGGACCAGGTGGCGCTTCTCGCCGGGGTGCCCGACGACCTGCTGTCGCTGGTGGTCGATCGTGATCCTGGAGGCTTCTTCCCCGTCGTCCGGCGCGGTGTGAACGAGCAGACCGAGACGGCCGGCGGGCTCCTCGGCGGCGCGACGACTCTGCCGGCCGTTCACGCGGTGTTCTGGCGAGACGACGTCGACTGGCGGGCGTCCGACGGCATGCTGCAGCGGGTCCGCGCCACGCTCCCGGGGGAGGAGGTGGACACGACGAACCCGCTCGAGACGATCTACGCCGAAGCCATCGGCGTGCCGCAGCTTCAGTGGGCGCTGCGTGTGGGCGAGCGGATGGGGCCACCGACCCTCCTCGATGCGCCGTACGCGAGCTTCGTGTTCGACCGCGTGCCCGAGCGCGAGGAGATCGAGCAGGTTTACGCCGGACTGGGCGTGTTCCCCGATCTCGCGCTCACCGGCACGCTGAACGACCTGCTCGACGTCGTCGTCGACGCGCCGGCGTATCGTTTCCTCCTCGACGCGGCACTCAGCAACCCGGACTCCGCCCGTCGGCGCGAGATCGCGCTCTGGCTCCTGGCGCAGCGGCTCGACGCCTCGCCCCTTCTCTCGTTCCTCAGCCCCGTCAACGTGCTGTTCGCGAACCCGACGCTCGACGCCGGGGACGAACCGGTGCTGCGGCGGCTGCTCGAAGCCGGCGCGACCGCCGCGCCGACGCCCGCCGCCACGCTCCCGGACGGCCATCCGTTCGTGCAGCTCCTGCATCGAGACCTCGCGGAGACGGAGGTGGCGCCGCTCGCTCGCACGCTTCTCGTGCACGGGGGTGTCAATCCGGCGACTCCGGCTCTACCCGACGGACGGAGTCTGGCCGACGTCGCAGCCGGTCCCTTCCCGCACGGGCGTTCTCGCGATGCCCTCGCGGCTGCGATCCGCGAGCTCTGCGAGGAGGAACCTCTCGACACGGCGGTGCGTCCCCTGTGATGAGGGCTTCCGACGGTCGTGCTGTTCGCAGGAAGGAGATGACGTCGGAGAGCTACGGGACGGAGAGGCGCGGTGGCGCCGGAACCTAGCTGCTCAGCGAGGACTCCTCAAGCCCCTCGGCGACTCCGGTTGCGGCGGGGAGACTGGGGACAGTCCGATCGAAGGAGGAGACATGGAATCGACACCCGACGACGTCGGCGGTCAGCCGCTGCGTGACGGCGACGCGACAACCGAGGCCGACCCCAGCAACGATCCCGCGCAGGCGGAATGGGAGCGCACGGAAGCCCTCGACGACGGCGCGACGCCGGAGGAGCTGGACGCGACCACCGCGACGGGCCGTGATCCCGACGAGATCCCCGACCCCGACGACCAGGTGCCGGCGACGGACCTGCCTGGTTCCGCTCCGCAGCCCGAGAGCCAGGGGGATGACCCGGTGCTCGCCGACCTCGGCGACGACGGGCAGGGCGACCTGGGCCCCGGAGACGTCTGATGGCCATCGCATCGATCGTGACCCGATCCAAGAACGGCCAGTGGGTGAACGAGGTGGACGGTGCCCCCGAACTCTCCCGCAGCTACACCAGCCGCGACGAGGCGATCGAAGAGGGGGAGGCACTCGCGTCCGAGCACGGCGTCCGCCACGAGATCGAGCACAGCGAGCCGACCGGCGTCATCACCGACGGGGGTGACCCGGACGACGCCTGATGATCACCAGCCCGGATTCCGGAAGGCTTCCGGGTCCTCGGCATCCTGCGGCTGCTGGAGGTGTCCGCACTCCGGGCACCTCCAGCCGCCCGCGACGGCGAGCATCACGACGTCGTCTTCCGGGCAGTGGGGTGCCGCCCCCTCGCGGTTCGTCATCGCCTCAGGGTAGAGCGGCGGGCGGGCCGAGACCAGAGGCCCACCGTCACCGCAGCACGACGAGTTCCCTGGTCGTCCTGGTCATCGCGACGTAGCGGTCGACCGCGCCGATGCGCCCGTCGCCGAACGCTTCCGGCCGTACGAGTACCACGAGATCGAACTCCAGCCCCTTGGCACTTTCCGGCGTCAATGCGCGGACGCGAGGCCGCGGTGCGAACGCCGAGTCGCCGATGACCGCGGCCACCCCGTCCGGGTGCGAGGCCAGCCAGGCATCCAGCACGTCGTCCACCTCGCCGAGCCCACCGTGGCGGATCGGGATACCGCTCTCTCGCACCGACGAGGGGACGTTCGCATCCGGCAGGGCTTCGCGGATCGCGGGGCCGGCCACCGCCATCACCTCGGCGGGCGTGCGGTAGTTCACCCGCAGCGAGGCGACGCGCACGTCCCGCAGCCCGAGGCGCTCCAGGCGCTCGCCCCAGGACTCCGTGAACTCCCGTCGCGCCTGCGCCCGGTCGCCCACGACCGTGAAGCTCCGGGATGGACAGCGCGCGAGAAGCGTGCGCCATTGCGCGTCGGTCAGTTCCTGCGCTTCGTCCACGACGATGTGCCCGAAGGGACCCGCCAGCTCATCCGGCGGCAGCGGGGCCGGGGCATCCACTCCGGCGAGCACGTTCCTGGCGTCCTGGCCGCGCAGGATGGACATCACCTTCATCTCGCTGTCGTCGCTCGCCACCAGGTGCTGGACCACCGCGGACATCTGGTCCTGCACCGCCGCGGACGCCGCCTGGCGTCGATGCTGCTCTCGCACGGCCTCGGGACTCCCGATCCGTCGGTGCGCCGCGTCGAGCAGGGGGAGATCCGCGTCCGTCCACGGTCCGCCGTCGCTGCGACGCAGGGCTTCCAGATCCTCCGGCGAGAGACCGGGGGCGCATCGCGCGAGAAGCCCCGGCGAAGCCCAGAGCGTCGCGACCACAGCCGCAGGCGAGAGGAGTGGCCAGGCCCGGACGAACGTCCCGGTGAGCTCGTCGTCCTGCCGCAGCCATCGGCGAACCGCGGACTCGGGGACCTCCTCGTCGGGGAGCTGATCGACGAGCATCTCCAGGAGCTCCTCCCAGACCTCATCCCGCGCCTCGTTGCGCGGCGTTGCCGGATCCGCTGTCGCGAAGAGGTCGGCCCAGTCGTCCCTGCCCACCCAGAGGTCGGCCCACGGCGACTCGATGCGGAGCGCATGCGGGGGAGGACTCGTCAGGGCCGCGACCGCCGCCGCGATCACCCGGTCCGGATCCAGTCGCTCCTTCGCCGCCGCGACGCGAGGGTCCGTCTCGGCGATGGCGGTCGCACCTTCCGGAGTGAGGTCCCGCAGGGTGCACAGCCGCACCGTGTCCTCTCCGAGGCTCGGCAGCACGTCCTCGACGTACCCGAGGTATTGGGCATTCGGCCCCACGAAGAGCATGCCGCCCGCGCCGTTCGTGAGTCGGGGCTCCGCGTACAGGAGCTGCGCCGCACGGTGCAGCGCGACGACGGTCTTCCCGGTGCCCGGCCCCCCGTCCACGACGAGGGTGCCCGGCGAGGGTGCCCGGACGATCGCGTCCTGATCCGCCTGGATCGTCGCCAGCACGTCGCGCATCCGCCCCGTGCGGTCGGTGTCCAGACTGGCGAGGAAGGCGGATTGGTCGTCGAGGGATACCGTGTCCGTGAGCCCCGCCGGGCACAGGGCCTCGTCCCAGTAGTCCGTGATCCGCCCGTCCGTCCAGCGATACCGGCGCCGCGCGACGAGGCCCTTCGGGTCCTCCCAAGTGGCGGCGAAGTACGGCTCCGCGGCCGGGGCCCGCCAGTCGACGAGCAGCCGCGTGCCGTCCGCGTCGGAGACGCCGCTGCGACCGATGTAGACGGGTGGCCCGTCGGCCGGCGTCATGCGGCCGAGGCACATGTCGATCCCGAACCGGTCCCTGAGCCGCAGCGTCGCGCTGAGTCGCCGGATCTCGAGGTCGCGCTCCACCGCCGTGACGCCGGCTTCGGCGGTCTGCCGTCGCAGGAGCGCGAGGCGGGCGGATAGCGCGTCCCGTTCGCGCGACAACGCAGCATCGAGCCGCCGGAGGTGAGCGCGGTCGGCGGCGATGAGGCGGTCCGCCGACTTCGCGGCATGTCGATCGGAAAGGTGAAAGGGGTCGAGCACCGGAATCTCCTTCGCGGAAACGCGCACGATGGCACGCGAGCCGTCGATTCTGCCCGGCGATGGGGGCCTTGTGGCAAGCCCCCATCCCGGCGATATCCTGGAAATGCAGGGAGACGAGGGGACCTCATCATGACCCACCGGATCGGCTATCTCATCGGCAGCCTCGCATCGGACTCGATCAACCGCGTCCTCGCCACGGCCCTCGTACGGCTGGCGCCGCCGGAGCTCGAGCTCGTGGAGATCCCCATCCGAGACCTCCCGCTGTACAACCGCGACGACGAACTCGAACCCGTGTCCGCCGTCACCGCGTTCAAACGCGCGGTCGAGGGCTCGGACGGTCTGCTCCTCGTCTCACCGGAGTACAACCGGTCCATCCCCGGTGCGCTGAAGAACGCCATCGACTGGGGCTCGCGCCCGTGGGGGCACAACTCCTTCGCCCGCAAACCCACCGGGATCATCGGGGCCTCCACCGGCGCGATCGGCACGGCGGTCATGCAGTCCTCGATGCGGAGCGTGCTGAGCTTCCTCAACGCGCCGCAACTCAACGCACCCGAGGCCTACATCACGTTCCGACCCGAGGTGTTCGGCGCGGACGGCCAGGTGCATGACGCCGACACGGAGAAGTTCCTCGCGCATTACATGGAGGAGTACGCGGCCTTCGTCGAACGAGTGCTGTCGCTCACCGCTCCGGGCCACGTCGGCGACCGGTAGCCCGCGCTCGCGGAGGCCGCGTCACAGGGAGGCCTCCGCGACGAGCCTGACCAGAGCCAACGCGTCGTGGGGCGCGTGTCCCCGCGCGTCGTTGTCGAAGTAGACGTAGACATCTCGCGGCTTCCCATCGCCGGCCCCGGTCCCGTCGGCCCAGCCGCGGATGAGGGTCGCCCAGTCCCGCAGCTCAGCCTCGGTGTATGCGCTGTGGTAGAGCATCTGCGCGCCGTGGAGCCGAATGTAGACGATGCCGGAGGTGAGCGCGTCGAACCGGGGCCACTTCCCGGCGGTGTCGGCGATCACGAGTGAGGTGCCATGGTCGTGCAGGAGACGCAGACTCGGCTCTTCGGCGAAGGAGTCGGAACGCGGTTCGAGGGCGTACCGGAGGGGACGGTCGGCGTCGATCTCGAGCCACGCCCTGTCCTGGAGCCTCTCGTCGTGACGGCGTGCGAGCTCGAGGGCCTCTGCGGTCGTCCGAGGGAGCGTGTCGAGGAAGGTCCCCAGGAGCTCGGCATCGAAGCGCTGACGCTCGGGGAGCTGCCAGAGGATCGGACCCAGGCGGGGGCCGAGCGCGAGGACCCCGGAGGCGAAGAAGTTCGCCAGGGCCTGCTCGACGTTCCGCAGCCGCAGCATGTGACTGACGTAGCGCGAGCCCTTGACCGCGAACACGAAGTCCTCGGGGACGCTGTCCGCCCACCGGCGGTAGCTGTCGGGCCGCTGCAGCGAGTAGAACGATCCGTTGAGCTCCACGGTGGGGAACAGCGAGCCGATGTGCTCGAGCTCTCGTCGCTGCGGCAGCCCGCGGGGGTAGAAGTCGCCGCGCCACCGGGCGTAGCGCCACCCCGAGACACCGATGCGAACCCGACCTCGACCACCTCTCCGCGTCATGGACGCTCCCGTGGGGTCAAGCCCCTTGCCGCTGCGTCTCGACGTCGGCAGGCTGGAGACACCCACACCGAAGGAGGAGAAGCCATGTCCTTCACTGACCATCCGATCGACGATGTGAAGCCCGAGGCGGACCTGCAGGAGCAGGAGCGGCTCGCGGAGGAGACGCCCGAGGACCCGGAGGTCCCGGCTCCTTCGTCGCCGGAACCGTATCCGATCGAGGCGGACCCTGCGGATGCGGCGGAGCAGCGCATCGAAGTGCCGCTCGACGACGACGACCTCGACGTAGAGTCCGAGGACTGACCGCTTCCGGCGACGCGCTCGCCGGAGGGGCGTCGGAGACAGCGAAGGGGCGTCATGGGCAAGGACCGTAGTCCCGCGGATGGTGTCTGCCCCGGGGGTTGACGCTCGTCGGAGCGGCGGCTAGCCGCGGGGTATGCCCTCTCGACGGGACCGCCCCAACCCGGTGCTGCCGAGAGGGCTCACCGTCCTTCCCGGACGGTTGGGGAGGCGGCGAAAGTCTCGCTGTCTCAGCGGCCGAATCCCCAGTCGTCGGCCGGTAGCCCCCGCTACGAGAGCAGGATATCCCTTAATCCTCGTGTCCGCCATTTGGGGGACAAAGATTTCTTCGAAAATTCTCGCCAACCGGGTCTCTGTTCTCGGCGGTGGGTGTTCCGTAGGGTGGAGGAATGGACAGGTTGCTCGTCTTCGCCGGTCAGGTCGCTCTTCCCGTCGGGCACCGCGTCGAGGTGTCCGAGCACCTCGATCCGCGGACGGAGGAGCCCGTCGTCCTGTCCCTCGTCGATCTCGACACGGGCATCCGTTACCGTCGCGGCGAGCACCAGGCCGCCGAGGTGACGCACTGGATCGGTCGCGTTCTGGAGTGCACGGTGGCGGTGGGGGGTGCGCCGCGGACGTCACTGCTCATCGACCCGATCGGGCCGTCGAACAGCGGTGCCGGGATCGCTCTGCGTGGAGCCGATGCAGCTGTCAACGCGGCGAAGGCCGAGGCCGACCGCTGGGGTGGCACCGATCGCCCAGTGCCGGAGGCGCCCGAACGTTTCTGGTGACCTCCGGCATCATCGGAAGTCCCGTGAGCGGTGCGTGACCCCGGTGCGGAGATCCTCGAAGGCGTCGGCGAGCACGTTGACCACGCCCTCCGGAGAACGCTCGAGGATTCCGCGGATGATGAGTGCCGGAGACTCCCGCGCGATGCGGCCGAAGCGGCCCCACACTCCGGTGGAGCAGATCACGTTCACGAGGCCGCTCTCGTCCTCGAGGTTGATGAAGGTGACCCCGGCGGCGGTAGCGGGTCGTTGCCGGTGGGTGACGAGACCTGCCACCTCCACGCGTCTACCGGATTCGTGCCGCTGCAGATCCGCAGCCGTCAGGACGCCCCGCGCCCTCAGCTCCGCGCGGAAGTGCGTCATCGGGTGGTCGTCGGTGGAGATGCCCGTGGCCCAGAGATCCGCCGAGAGCCGCTCGTAGCTGGTCTGATCGGCGAACAGCGGCGGCTGCACCGCCACCGTGGTTCCCGGGAGGAACCGGGAGCGATCCTCCGCCGCCGCGCCGGCGAGCCAGATCGCCTCCCGGCGCTCTAACCCGAGGCAGGCGAAGGCCCCGGCGGTGGCGAGGGCCTCCAGTTGAGCAGCCGTGGCGTCGGTCCGGCGAACGAGATCGTGCAGGTCGCGGTAGGGGCCGTTCGCCTCGCGCTCGGCGACGATGCGCTCCGCCAGCGGCACCCCGATCCCACGGATGCCGCTGAGCCCCAGGCGCACCGCGAATCGTCCGTCCCGGCGGTGCGCGGCGGATTCATCCGGTGCGCTCCGATCGAAACGGTGGACGGGTGGCTGAGGATCGACCAGGCAGTCGGGCCGCCCGGTGGCTCCGGCGGCGTCCGGGGTGAGCGGCTCGAGAGTCTCGGTGGCAGCGGAGCGGTGGAGATCGGGGCGGCGGACCTCCACGCCGTGCCGACGGGCATCCGCCGTGAGGGTCGCTGGGGAATAGAAGCCCATCGGCTGCGACCGCAGCAGACCCGCCAGGAAGGCGGCCGGGTAGTGCAGCTTGAGCCACGAGCTCGCGTAGACGAGCAGGGCGAAGGACAACGAATGCGACTCAGCGAAGCCGAAGTTCGAGAACGCCTGGATCTGTGCGTAGATGCGGTCCGCGGCCTCGTCGACGAGACCGCGACGGGCCATCCCCGCGTACAGCTTGTCCCTGACCTTCTCGATCTTCTCCAGACCCCGCTTCGATCCCATCGCCCTGCGCAGCAGGTCCGCCTCATCGGCCGTGCAGTCGCCGACAGCCGTGGCCATCTGGATGAGCTGCTCCTGGAAGATGGGGATGCCCAGGGTCCGCGCGAGGATGTCCTCGAGGTCGTGGTGCGGGTACGGGATGGGGAACTCCTCGAGGGGCTCGCCCTTGGCCTCCCGCACCCTGTTCGCCTCGTCCACCTTGTCCTTCGCCATCTTCCGCCGGACGAACGGGTGGACGGCTCCCCCCTGGATGGGCCCGGGGCGGATGAGGGCGATCTGGATCGCGAGGTCGTAGAAGCGCCGCGGCTGCAGCCGGGGGAGCAGCCCGATCTGTGCGCGGGACTCCACTTGGAAGACGCCGATCGAGTCGGCCCGGCAGAGCATGTCGTAGACACCCGCCTCCTCCTTCGGCAGGGTCTCCAGCGTCCACTCTTCGCCCGTCGCTTCCCTGACCAGATCGAAGCAGTGCTGCAGTGCCGCCAGCATGCCCAGACCCAGCAGATCGAACTTCACCAATCCCATGAAGGCGGCGTCGTCCTTGTCCCACTGGATCACGGTGCGGTCCTCCATGCGCGCGTGCTCCACCGGAACCACCTCGCCGACCGGGCGGGCCGTGAGCACCATGCCGCCCGAGTGGATCCCCAGGTGCCGCGGCGCCTTCAGCAGCTCGCCCGCATAGTCGAGCACGGTGTCGGGGATGTCGTGCCCCTCGACGGGTTCGAGCCCCGAGCCCCAGCCGTCCACCTGCCGCGACCAGGAGTCCTGTTGTCCCGGCGAATGCCCGAGCGCCCTGGCCATGTCGCGGACCGCGTTCTTCGGCCGGTACTGGATGACGTTCGCCACCTGAGCCGCTCGCTCCCTGCCGTACTCCCGATAGACCCACTGGATGATCTCCTCCCGTCGCCGCGAGTCGAAGTCCACGTCGATGTCCGGTTCCTCCGTACGGGTGGTGGCGAGGAAGCGCTCGAAGGGGAGACGGTAGAGGATCGGGTCGACCGCGGTGATGCCCAGCAGGTAGCAGACCGCGCTTGCGGCCGCGGATCCTCGCCCCTGGCAGAGGATGCCGCGGCGCCGGGCCTCCGCCACGATGCCGTGCACGATGAGGAAGTATCCGGGGAAGTCCTTCTCCTCGATCACGTCGAGCTCGCGCTCGATGCGCCGATGACCATCCTCATCCAGTCGCGGATACTTCGTGGGGACCGCATCCCAGACCAGCTTCCGCAGCCAGCTCATCGGTGTGTGCCCCGCCGGTACGTCCTGTCGGGGGAGAGCGGGGCGCGCCATCCGCAACGGGAAAGCGGAAGCCGCCGCCAGCTCCAGTCCGTGGGAGATCGCGCCGGGATATCGCCGGAAGCGTGCCGTCATCTCCGCTCCGCTGCGCAGGTGCGCTCCGCCGTGGGCCGGCAGCCAGCCGTCGAGCTCGTCCATACTCCGGACCGCTCGGACCGCGGCCACCGCCTCGGCGAGCGGCGCCTGGTCCGGCCGGGCGTAGTGCACGTTGTTGGTCGCCACGACGGGGAGTCGCATCCGGTCGGCGAGGTCCGCGAGGGCGTCATTGCGCCGCGTGTCCAGCGGATCGCCGTGGTCGAAGAGCTCGACGGCGACGTTGTCGTTCCCGAAGAGGTCGACGAGACGGCGCAGCGGTGCGGCGGCGTCTCCGGCCTCGAGCCCTCGCCGTACCGCGCCTTTGCGACAGCCGGTCAGGATGGTCCAGTGCCCGTCGGCGGTCGCGGCGAGGTCGTCGAGGTCGTAGACCGGGCGTCCCTTCTCCCCGCCGCGCAGCTGGGCCGCCGTGATCGCGCCCGACAGCCGGTGGTATCCCTCGAGGCCCCGAGCGAGCACGAGCAGATGCGAGCCCGCGGGATCGGCAGCCCCCTGCGGGGAGGAGGGGAGGTCGAGCGAGAGCTCGGCGCCGTACACGGTCTGCAGCCGCAGTTCCATGAGCTCCGCCAGCTCCGCGAAGCGGGCGGCGCCGTAGAACCCGTCGTGGTCGGTGAGGGCGAGAGCGCTCAGACCGAGACGCTCGGCCTCCGCGAGGAGGTCTTCGGGGGAGGACGCCCCGTCGAGGAACGAGTAGGAGGAATGTGCGTGCAGCTCGGCATAGGGCACCGCCTCCTCAGGACGCTCGGGGAGGACAGGGGGGACGCGCTTCCGTGGCCGGCTCACCGGACCGGGGTCAGGTCGAAGCCCGGGCGGCGCGGGTGCGGATCCCGGAGCGGGCTCTCCGCTGAGGGTGCGTTCGAGCTGATCCCAGGTCAACGGCGGGTTGTGCCAGCCCATCAGCGGTACCTCCCTTCGGCCCACCAACGTTCTCCGGCCAGGAAGACCAGCCAGGCGCGATCCCGGTCGTCGACGATCTGGAGCCGGTGTCCTCGTTTGCCGCCGCCCGCGCTCCAGCGCCGCTCGTGCACGGGCCACGGGCCGGCCCAGGCTTGCACGCCGGCGCCGTCGATGCGGGCGGGGTCGTGTGTGAGAGTGCCCCGATCGTCGATGTCGATCGGGCTGCCGTCCGCAGCGACCACGCCGATGGGGCGCGGTGGTCGGAACACCTCGGAGGGCAGAGGGTCGGGGAGGCTCCCCGGCCAGGGGGAGCGCGGATCACGAGGTGGCACCGCGCGCTCGCCCCACGGCGTGAGCACCTGACGATCGGCGAGCCAGCGTCCGCCGGAGAGGGCGGCGGTGACGACGCCCTGATGCCCCAGCATGGTCTGCACCCGCGAGACCGCGTGATGCAGGCGCTCATCGGTGCCCGAGCCGAAGAGCCCCGGTTGGTGGTGGGCTGCGTCATCCACGGCGACGGGGAGAAGGCGTGCGGCCACGATGCCCCCGAACGCCCTCGCCTCGTCAACGGGCTCTCGGGCGGTCACGGCGGCCAAGGCCTCCAATTGCCAGCGCACGCGGTCCACGAGGTCGGCGGCGTCGAAGCTCGTCGGGTGCAGCCAGGTGCGGGAGTGGACAACGCCGTCGTCGTCGGTCAGGTCGATCCGCACTTCCGTGCACACCAGGGAGGCGTCCGCCAGAGCGAGCATCACGGCATCGGCCGTCTGCCGCACGGCGAAGGCCACCTGGTCGGCGCCGCCGAGAGGGGATTCGAATTCGATGGTCCTGGCCAGCTCGGGATCCGGCGGGCGGGGGAGCCAGAGGGCGGGAGTCGGCGCCGGCCGCGAGGGCTTGCAGGCGGGCACCGTGCTCGCCGAAGCGATCGCGGACGTCGAGAGGGGCCAGCGCGGTGAACTCGCCGAGAGTCCGCACGCCGAGCCGGAGGAGGAGATCGCTGATCCGCTCGTCGCGGAGCACCTGCACGGGATAGGGGGCCAGGAACTCTCGGGATGCGCCGGGTGGGACGACGGTGCAGGACGCCGTGCCGCGGGCCGCGATCTCGGCGGTGAAGGGGCCGTCGGCGACGCCCACCCGCACTTCGGGGAAGCCGGCCGCGGCGAGGACGGAGGCCAGCGCCGCCGCCGCCTGGGCCTCTCCGCCGTGATAGCGGGCGATGCCGCGGGCGCGGAGGATCGCGAGACCGGGGCGCAGCAGCGTGACCCCCGGTGCGTGCTTCTCGATGAGCTGCAGCACGGGGCCGAAGGCACGCTCGTCCCTCTCGGCGTCGTGCGGGAGGACCTGCAAGGACGAGAGGAGGCCCTGGGCGACTCGGCGGCGCTGACCGATGCGGACGCCGTGCGCGCGGGCCGAGGCGCTGCAGGCGACGACCGTGTTCGCCTGCACCAGAGCCGTCGGCGGGTGTGGCTGCTCGCCGCCCAGCACCGCGCGCAGCGGCCAGTCGGGGAACCAGAGGACGAGGACGCGGAGAGGGGCGTTCATCCCGCCTCCGCCCAGTAGAGAAGCTCGGACGGTCCGGTCGTAGCGGAATCCGTCACCGAGGGGGCGAGGGAGGGCAGGGCGGTCAGCTCTGCGGCCGTGGTCTCCACTGCTCCCTGACCGCCGGGCAGCCGCACGCGTACGCTCGACGCGCGAGGGCTGTGCCTGGTCCGCGCGGTGACCGTCACCGTGCAGTCCGAGAGGAGTCCCCACCCTTCACCGAGTCCGTGCCAGTCGGGATCATGGAGGCGGATGGTCCCCTCGCTCTGCGCCCATCGTCCAGCACCCGGCTCCTCTGCCACCAACAGGGTGGATCCGCGGTCGCGCAGACGGGCGCTCAGTCGGGAGACATCGGCGTCACGAGCTCTCGTCGTGGGCTGCACGACGATGAGGGGCACCACCTCCGCCAGGGCGGAGGTGGCCGCGAGCCAGCGGTCTCCGGGATCGGGGACGAGGATCAGCCGGCTCAGATCGATGCCGTAGGCGGCAGCGGCTTCCACCCCGAGGGTGGGCATGCCGATCACCGCGCACCAGTGTCCTCGACCCGAGGCGGCGCTGAGCAGCGCGAGCACGAGAGCGGGCGAAGGGGTGACGGTGTACGAGGTGCCCGTCTGCAGTCCCTCCTCCGGTAGCAGTGCGGCGAAGGCGGGGTCGAGGGGGAGGAGCGTGTGTTCGCTGCGCCGGCGCTGCATCCGGCTGATCTCGCGACGCAGCCGCAGCACCTCTCCGGCGCGGGTGTCGCTGGTCGGAGAGAGCGCGGTCATCGCATCGAGCCCGATCCCCATGCATCCATCCTCGAAGATATGTACGAATAAATCAAGTGACGAGACTGACGCTAGTTCGTACATCGGACATCGGGAGGCGGTTGTCCACAGGCCCCTCATCGCCGCCCCGGAATCTCCCTAACCTGCCGTGATGGACATCCGCCTCGCCCTCCTGGGGCTGGTGCATGGCGGGCTCCTCGCGGTCGGCGTCCTGCTGACCGTGATCGACGCCCGCACCCACCGGCTCCCGAACCGCATCGTGCTGCCCACCCTGGCCCTGCTGCTCGTCGTCACCGCGGTGGACGCGGTCGTCACCGGGGATGCGGCCCCCTTCGGTCGAGGCCTGCTCTGCTCCCTCGGACTCGGCGGCTTCTATGCGGTGCTGCGGTCCCTCAGCCACGCGGGCATGGGGGGAGGAGACGTGAAGCTCGCCCTCGTGATCGGCCTGCTCCTGGGGTGGCACGGCTGGAACGCCTTCGTTCTCGGCGCCTCGTCCGCCTTCGTGCTCGGAGCGCTCTATGCGCTCGTGCTCCTCGCCGGCGGACGAGCCGACCGGAAGACCCGCATCGCCTTCGGCCCGTGGATGATCGCCGGAGCGATCCTCGGCGTCCTCGGCGGCTGACCGCGCGGGTCGCGACGAAAGAGGGAGGCCGGCGCTACCCTGAGCACATGGCACTCGCACGACTTCACGGCGGCCCGCTGGACGGGCAGATCATCCCCCTCGACGACGCGGACGACAAGCTGATCGTCCCCTACAGCGAGACGCAGGTGGTCTACAACCGCCGCGGCGAGCCGCTGAACACCGGCGAGGGCGACGGCCCCACCGAGATCGACTACTGGTTCGAGGAGTCCCTCGAGGACCTCACGCTCGAGGATGACTGAGCCCTCCCGCACCGTCGAGGTCGAGCGCAAGTACGACGTCGACGACGGCACCCCGCTGCCGGACTGGACGGCGGTCCCTGGCGTGGATACCGTCTCGCCCGGAGAGCACCGAGCCCTCGACGCCCGCTATCTGGACACTGCGGACGGGACGCTGGCCCGTGCCGGTGTCGCGCTGCGTCGTCGCTCCGGCGGCCCCGACGAGGGCTGGCACGTCAAGGGCCCTCGGCAGGGCGACGGGCGCCTCGAACTGGGCTGGCCCCTCGACGCCGACGAGCGGATTCCGGCCGCGGTGCTCGAGGCCATCGCCGCGTGGACGACCGCACCCCTGGAGCCTCTCGCACGCATCGAGAACGACCGGACGGCCTACCTGCTCACCGGACCGGGAGGCGTCGTGGCGGAGTTCGTCGACGATCAAGTGCGTGCCACCGACCTGCGCGGCGGCACGCGCCGCACATGGCGTGAGTGGGAGATCGAACTCGGACCGGCGGCACCGTCGGACGAGACCGGTCGCGCGGTGTTCTTCGCCGCGGTCGAGCGTGCGGTGCGCGCGGCGGGCGGCCGCGACGCCGGTTCCGATTCGAAGCTCGCGAGGGCTCTCGGCTTCTAGGCGGCGACAGGTCCCGACGCAACCCCTTTCCGCACGCTCTTCCGGGGTGATTGAGTGACCACATGAGTCGAACACCCGTGCTCCGATCGCTGCAGACGATCGTCCCCGAGACCGTCCTCGTGCAGGAGCAGGTGCGCGATGTGTTCGCTTCCCAGCCGGAACTCGGACGGCTCGCGCAACGCATTGTGGCGACGTCGTTCAACGTGTCTGGCATCGACTCCCGGCACACCGTGATCGGCGAGCTGTCTCTCGACTCGGAGACGACGGACCCCGTCTTCTTCGACCGCGGTTCCGGACGGCTGCTCGCGCCCGGCACCAAAGCGCGCAACGACATCTACACACGTGAGGCCTCCCGCCTCTTCGTCGAAGTGGCGCGGCGGGCCCTCGATGCCGATCCCGATCTGACACCGGCGGATGTGACGCACGTGATCACCGTCTCCTGCACGGGTTTCCACGCCCCGGGCCCCGAATATGAGATCGTGCGAGGGCTCGGGCTGTCCGATGCCGTGCAGCGCTACCACCTGGGCTTCATGGGCTGCTACGCCTCCATGCCGGCGCTCCGCGCCGCCGGGCAGTTCTGTGCGGCCGATGAGAATGCGGTCGTCCTGGTCGTGAGCGTGGAGCTGTGTACCCTGCATCTGCGCTCGTCGGAGGACCCGGACACCATCGTGGCGTCCTCCCTCTTCGCGGACGGAGCGGCCGCCGGGATCGTCACGGCGCGCGATCTTCCCACGACCGTCCCCGCGCTCCGGCTCGACGGCTTCCACACCGCGATCGTTCCGGAGGGCGTGGACGACATGGCGTGGACGATCGGCGACTCCGGGTTCGAGATGATCCTCTCGACCGCCGTGCCGCAGATCATCGGCGAGTCGATCATCGGCGCCCTCGCGCCGCTCTACGGTCGGGAAGACGGCCTGGCGGAGGCCTTCGCCGCGGGGCGGGTGGGCGACCGGGTGCGCCACTGGGCCATCCACCCCGGCGGGCGGAGCATCCTCGACCGCGTGCAGGAGCGGCTGGCGCTGAGTGACGCCCAGCTGCGACCCGCGCGGGAGACGCTGCGGGAGAACGGGAACATGTCCAGCGCGACGGTGCTGTTCGTGCTCAAGCGCATCCTGGAACAGGAGAACGCGGCCCCTGGCGACCGCGTGGCGGCGATGGCCTTCGGACCGGGGCTCACCGCCGAGAGCGCGCTGCTGACCGTGGTCGCCGCCGCCTCGTGAGCGTCGACCTCTCGGCGCGCGCGCTGGATGTCGTCGAGCTCATGGACGACCCGGCCGCGGACGAAGAAGCGCTCGGCCGCACGTATCGGCGCTTCGGCATGGTCAACGCGGTCGTCTCCCGGCCGGGACGCCTCTACCGTCACGACATCCGTCCCCGCGCGTCCGAGGGCGGCCGACTGCGGGTCCTGGACATCGGCGCCGGCGGGGGAGATCTGTGCCGCGACCTGGTGCGGCGGTTGCGTCGCGACGGCCTCGAGGCGGACATCACGGCTCTCGACGCCGACGAGCGCGCGATCCGCTGGGCCTCCGCGCACGACGACGGCGCGGGCATCCGGTACCGCCACGCCTTCTCCAGCGACCTCGTGGCGGAGGGTGACGCCTACGACGTGGTGCTGTCCAACCACGTCCTCCACCATCTCGGCTCCGCGGAGCTGCGCTCGGTACTCGACGACTCCCGGGTCCTCGCCGGATCCCGTGGACTCGTCTCCCACCACGACATCGCCCGCAGCCGTCTGGCCTACACCGCCTTCGCAGCGGGCACCTGGCCCTTCGCGCGGAACGTCCTCGCGGGGTCCTTCATCCGGGTCGACGGTCTCCTCAGCATCCGGCGCTCCTACACCCGGTCCGAGCTCGCCGCGGCGGTCCCGTCCGGCTGGGAGGTGCGGTCGCACCTGCCGGCGCGGCTCGAAGTCCGCTGGGAGGCTGCGGATGGCCGATCATGACGTGCTCGTAGTCGGCGGTGGACCGGTCGGCCTGCTCCTCGCCTGCCTCGTGGCGCAGGACGGCCGCCGAGTGCGGGTGTGCGAGCGTCGCGCCGAGCCGGGGACGCGGACACGGGCGATCGGTATCCACCGGCCCGGGCTCGATGCCCTGGACGCCGCGGGAGTGGGACTCGACGTCCGTTCCGAGGCGCTCCCGCTGTCCGGCGGGGAGGTCCGGAGCCGCGGACGACGACTCGCGTCACTGACCTTCACCGCGGACCGTCCGATCCTCACCCTCGCGCAGCCGCGGACGGAGGAGCTGCTGCGCGGGCGCCTCGGATCGCTGCGACCCGATGGCCTGGACCTCGGAGCGACCGTCCGGTCGGTGCGCGACGAGGGCCCGTTCGTGCGGGTCCGGGTCGATGCTCCTGACGGGGTGCGCGAGGAGACCGCTTCGATGGTGGTGGTCGCCGACGGCGTGCGGAGCCCGCTGCGTGCCGCGTTCGGCGTCGGATGGCTTCCCAGGTCCGGGAGCGCGGATTACGCGATGCTCGACGCGGATGCACCGGCGGACGACACCCGGGCGGTGTTGTTCTTCGAACCGGACGGTCTCGTGGAATCCTTCCCGCTGCCGGGCGGCCGGCGTCGCTGGGTGGTGCGGCAGAGTCCGGGCCGGACCGTCGCCTCGGCTGCCGAGCTCGCCGATGTCGTCGCGCAACGCACGGGGGAGCGGGTTATCGTCGACCCGGCGGCACCGGTGTCCTCGTTCCGTGCCGCCCAACACGCGGCGCGGCGGCTGCATCGCGGGCGGATCGTCCTGCTCGGCGACGCTGCCCACGAGGTGAGCCCGATCGGCGGCCAGGGCATGAATCTCGGCTGGACGGATGCGGTCCGGCTCGCGGCGGCGCTGCGCCGGACCGACCGCAGCGCCGTCCCTGTCCTGGACGGCTTCGCCCGCGAGGTCCGCCGGAGCGCGCGGAAGGCGCATCGTCGTTCCGCGTTCTTCATGGCGATGGGCGCTCCGGCCAGCGCGCCGGTCGTCGCCGCTCGGGAGGGACTGGTTCGTCTGCTCGGCTCCTCGGGGCTGAGCGGATGGACGACGGGCCTCATCACCATGCGCGGCCTCTGACGGGCGAAGGCCCGGTCCGCGATGTGCGGAACCGGGCCTTCGTCGAGGTGAAGGATCAGAAGTTGATCATGTGGCCGGCGAGGCCGTGGAAGCCCTCCTGCAGCGCCTCCGACAGCGTCGGGTGCGTGTGGACGTTGCGAGCCAGCTCGAGAGCCGTGAGGTCCCACTTCTGCGCCAGCGTGAGCTCCGGCAGCAGCTCCGAGACGTCGGGGCCGATCATGTGCGCGCCGATGAGCTCCAGGTGCTCGGCGTCGGCGATGAGCTTGACGAAGCCGACCGGCTCGCCGAGGCCGTGCGCCTTGCCGTTGGCCATGAACGGGAAGGTCGCGACCTTGATCTCGCGGCCCTCGTCCTTCGCCTGCTGCTCGGTGAGACCGAAGGACGCCACCTGCGGCGAGCAGAAGGTCGCCCGCGGCATCATCCGGTAGTCGCCCAGCGTCATGGTCTCGGCACCGCCGATGGTCTCGGCGGCCACGACGCCCTGCGCCTCGGCCACGTGCGCGAGCTGCAGCTTGGCGGTGACGTCACCGATGGCGTAGATGCCCTCGACGTTCGTGCGCATGTGGTCGTCGATGTCGATCGCACCGCGCTCGGTGAGCTTCACGCCCGTCTTCTCGAGCCCGAAGCCCTCGACGTTCGGGGCGAACCCGACCGACATGAGCACCTTGTCGGCCTCGATCGACGCCTGCTGGCCGTCCTTGCCGGTGTAGGAGACGGTCACCGAGGAGCCGTTGTCGACGACCGACTCGACCTTCGTGGAGGTGAGGATGTCGACGCCGTAGTTCTTGTACTGCTTGGTGATCTCCTTCGACACGTCGGCGTCCTCGTTGGGGAGGGCCCGGTCGAGGAACTCGATGATCGTGACCTTGACGCCGTAGTTCGTCATGACGTACGCGAACTCCATGCCGATGGCGCCGGCGCCGACGATGACGATCGACTTCGGCAGCTCACGGGAGAGGATCTGCTCCTCATAGGTCACGACGTTGTCGCTGAGCTGCACGCCGGGGAGCAGGCGGACCTTGGAGCCGGTCGCGATGATCACGTTGTCGAAGGTGACCTCCTCGGTGGAGCCGTCCGACTTCGCGACGGAGATCGCCTTCGGGCCCGTGAAGGTGCCGCGGCCGTCGTACTCGGTCACCTTGTTCTTCTTCATGAGGAAGTGGATGCCCTTGACCCGGCCGTCCGCGACCACGCGGCTGCGGTCGAACGCCTTGCCGTAGTCGATCGTGAACTCTCCGGAGATGCCGAAGAAGTCGGCCTTGTGGTTCAGCGTGTGCGCGATCTCCGCGTTCTTCAGAAGCGCCTTGGAAGGGATGCAGCCGACGTTGAGGCAGACACCACCCCAGTACTTCTCCTCGATGATGGCGGTGGACAGACCGAGCTGCGCGCTGCGAACCGCAGCGACGTATCCGCCAGGACCTGCACCAAGGATGACGACGTCGTAGTGTGGCATGCCTTAAGCCTATCGCTCCGAGGGGGTGCCGGAACCGGGGCCGGCGCCTCCTCGTCGACTGCGCAGGACCAGCCAGACGACGACGCCCAGCACGAGGAGCGCGACGACGATCGCGATCACCCAGACCCAGGCCGGCGCGGCCTCGGTGCTGCCGTCCTCGCTCTCCGACCCGCTGGTCGGGGTGGCCTCGGGAGTCGCGGTCTGCTCCGCCGTCGGGGCGGCCGTCGTCGGGACGGCGCTGGGCTCCTCCGTCGTCGCCTCCTCGTCGCCGACCGTGACGGTGAAGGAGAACTCACCGGAGGTCGGGTGACCATCGCTCGAGACGACCTTCCACACCACGCGGTACTCGCCCGCCGGGCCCGAGCCGCGCAGCGGCTGGGTCACGATGGCCCCCTCGACGGAGGGGGACCCGTCGATCACCGAGGCGCCGGTCGGATCGGTGACGACGAGTTCTGTCGCACGCTCGCCGTCGATCAGCTGGGCGTTGAAGGTGAGCGTGAGTGAGGAGGGGAGTGTCTCCACCGTGCTGTCGGCCGCGGGCGACGACGACAGGAGCGCGTCGTGGGCGGATGCGGACAGCGGGGAGAAGAACACGAGGAAGGCGGCGAGGAGGCTGGCCGCGAGGACGATCGGGGCGACGGGACGGCGCTGGGCTTTGGTCTTCACGGCTCCACCCTATGAATCGTCAGTATGTGGCCGCTGAGTACGAAAGCCGCCTCCCGCGCGGCCCTCCGGATCGGATAGTCTGGACAGTCAGGAGGGCACAGTGACAGACAGCGACAGCCGACCGGCCGGTGAAGCCGCCATCCATCGCTCCGGCGAGCCGAGACACGATGTGACGCAGACGTTCGGGCACGATTCCGATCTGTCCTTCGTGCCGTTCGGCGTGGAGTTGACCGATGTCGAGCAGTCGGCCATCGCGGCGTTGCCCTCGGGCTCCGCGCTGCTGCTCGTCCGTTCCGGTGCGCTCGCCGGCGCCCGCTACCTGCTGGACACCGACGTCACGACGGTCGGTCGTCATCCCGAGGCCGACATCTTCTTCGACGATGTCACGGTGTCGCGCCGTCACGCGGAGATCACCCGGACCGGAACGACGTTCGAGATCATCGACCAGCGCTCCCTCAACGGCACCTATGTGAACGGGGAGCGCGTCGACCGCAGCCCCCTGGTGGACGGCTCCGAACTGCGCGTCGGCAAGTTCCGGCTGAACTTCTTCGCGTCACCGCTCGATCGCACAGCGGCGAACGCCTGATGGCGGCGACTCCCGCCCGCGAACGCTCGTCGTCCGCGGGCCTGCTGAGCATCGGTCAGGTGCTCGCCCGCCTCACTCCGGAGTTCCCCGACCTGACCTCTAGCAAGCTGCGGTTCCTCGAAGTGCAGGGCATCGTCCGGCCCTCGCGTACGGAGTCCGGCTATCGGAAGTTCTCACCCGCCGACATCGAGCGGCTGCGGCTGGGCCTCACGCTGCAGCGGGACCACTACCTTCCCCTCAGCGTGATCCGCGAGCAGCTCGACGAGGCGGAGGCTTCGGGGGAGACCGCCGCCCTCGCACCGCCGCCATCGATCGCGCCCGCGCCGCGTCGTTATCGTCGGGAGGAGCTCCTGGCCGCCGCCGGAGCGGGACCGCAGCTGCTCAACGACGCGATCAGCACGGGCGTCATCACCGCACAGGAGACGTATCCGGAGTCCACCGTGGCGCTGCTGCGCGGGCTCGTGGCTCTCGACCGGCACGGCATCGAGCCGCGTCACCTCCGGGCATTGCGGCAGGGAGCGGAGCGGGAGGTCTCGCTCATCGAGTCGTCCCTGTCGACGCTGCTGCGTCGGACGGACGCCGCCTCACGGGCGCGGGCCAACGAGCTGGCGCCTGAGCTGGCCAAGAGGATCGACGACGTGCGGACGCTGTTCGTGAAGGACGCGCTCACGCGCATCCTTTCGTAACGAACTGATTGCGACACACCTTCGGCGTCGCATGGATGTCGTTGCCGGTGCCCGGACCCTGCTCTACCGTGGAGATAACCGTTCCAGGGAGGATTTCAGATGAATGCGGATGAGCTCGCAGGCGACCCGCGGTTCGTGACCGAACTCCTCTTCACCGACGGCCTGCCCGCGATGGACGATGAGGTCGGATACCGGGGCGCAGTGGCCGCCCGTGCGGCCGGCATCACCTATCGGCAGCTCGACTACTGGGCCCGCACCGAGCTCGTCGTGCCCACGGTGCGGGGCGCGAACGGTTCAGGGTCGCAGCGCCTCTACGGCTTCCGCGACATCCTCGTGCTCAAGCTCGTGAAGAGTCTGCTCGACACGGGCATCTCCCTGCAGCAGATCCGTACCGCGGTGGACGAGCTCCGCCGCGCCGGTATCCGCGACCTTGCGGGGACGACGCTCATGAGCGACGGCGCCTCGGTCTACCTGTGCACGTCCAACGACGAGGTGATCGACCTCGTCAGCCGCGGTCAGGGCGTGTTCGGCATCGCGGTCGGAAAGGTCCTCCGCGAGGTGGAGTCGACGCTCGTCGCGTTCGACCCGACTGCACCGGATCCGGTCGACGAGCTCTCGGCGCGCCGCGCCAAGCGCACCGCCTGACGACTCCCACTCCACGAAGAACGGCCACCCTCCACGAGGATGGCCGTTTCGTCGTTCCGTGGCGTCAGCTCTGCGGCCCGTTCTCCGGGACGGGGATGCGTCCGGTGCGGATGATCCGGTCCAGGAGCTGGTCGAAGTCGGCGGCGAGCTCCTGGGCGGAGTCACCGGGCCAGATGTGCAGCGGCTTCGCCGCGCCCTGCGCCTGCTGCAGCGACGTGCGCTCGGGAAGCTGGGGGGAGAGGACGAGGGGGCCGAACATGTCCCGCAGTTCCTTGATGCGGAACTGGTGCTCGATCGACTGCGGACGCACGCGGTTGACGACGATGCCCAGCGGCTGGAGGCGAGGGGAGAGGCCGCGACGGATCTCCTCGATCGCGCGGAGGGCGCGGTCGGCTGCGGCCACCGAGAAGAGGCCCGGCTCGGTGACGACCATGACGCGGTCGCTGGCCGCCCACGCGGTCCGGGTCAGCGCATTCAGCGAGGGGGCGCAGTCGATGAGCACGAGGTCGTAGTCCGCCTCGACCGCCGCCAGAGCCTCCTCGAGCTTCCACACGTCGCGGACGCTCGGGTGCGGGCCGTCGAAGTTGATGGCGGATGGGCTCCCGATCAGGACGTCGATGGTGCCGGGGTGGACCTTCGCCCAACCGCTGGAGGTGATCGCCTGACGGACGGTCTTCTCCTTCGGGTTCGCCAGAACATCGGCGACGTTGAGTCGTCCGGCGACCTGGATGTCCATCCCGGTGGAGACATCGGACTGCGGGTCGAGGTCGACGACGAGCGTCCGGACACCCCGAGCGAAAGCCGCGGAGGCCAGCCCGAGTGTCACGGTCGTCTTGCCGACGCCCCCCTTGAGAGAGCTGACGCTGAGTACGTGCACGGACTCCACGTTACCTTCCCCTAGGCTGGGGGAACACTCAGCCCCGCCCCATGTGCGTGCTTCGGCCGTGCATCGAGCTCTCAGAGGTGTGCATGTTCCAGAAGATCCTTGTGGCGAATCGCGGCGAGATCGCGATCCGGGCATTCCGAGCGGCCGTGGAGGTGGGGGCGCGCACCGTCGCCGTCTTCCCGCACGAGGACCGCGGCTCGGTCCATCGACTCAAGGCCGATGAGGCGTACGAGATCGGCGAGCGCGGCCACCCCGTCCGCGCCTACCTCGACGTCGACGAGATCATCCGCGTCGCCATGGAATCCGGCGCCGACGCCATCTACCCGGGGTACGGCTTCCTCTCCGAGAACCCCGAGCTGGCGGAGAAGGCCGCGGCCAACGGCATCGTCTTCATCGGACCTCCCGCGAAGGTGCTGGAGATGGCCGGAAACAAGGTCGAGGCCAAGCGCCACGCCGTCGAGGCCGGTGTCCCG
Source organism: Microbacterium sp. 1S1 (assembly GCF_008271365.1). NCBI lineage: Bacteria > Bacillati > Actinomycetota > Actinomycetes > Micrococcales > Microbacteriaceae > Microbacterium > Microbacterium sp. 1S1. The sequence goes on along the minus strand of NZ_CP043430.1, from coordinate 3,037,860 downwards.
GTACTCCGATCGACCGAGGCCTCCGACGACGTCGACGCGCTCGTCGCGCAGGCGGAGGAGATCGGCTTCCCGCTGTTCGCCAAGGCGGTCGCGGGTGGTGGCGGCCGCGGGATGCGGCGCGTCGAGACGCTGGGCGAGCTCGGGCCGGCCCTTGCCGAGGCGATGCGGGAGGCCGGCAGCGCGTTCGGCGACCCGCGCATGTTCCTCGAGCAGGCCGTCGTGCGGCCGCGGCACATCGAGGTGCAGGTCCTCGCGGACAAGAGCGGCGAGACGGTGCACCTGTTCGAACGGGACTGCTCCGTCCAGCGGCGGCACCAGAAGGTCGTCGAGATCGCCCCCGCCCCCAACCTCGACGACGACGTGCGGCGGGCGCTGCACGGCTACGCCGTCGCCTTCGCCCGTTCCATCGGCTACGAGAACGCCGGAACCGTGGAGTTCCTGCTGGAGACGGCGGGGGAGCGGGCGGGCGAGGTCGTCTTCATCGAGATGAACCCGCGGATCCAGGTCGAGCACACCGTGACCGAGGAGGTCACCGACGTCGACCTCGTGCAGAGCCAGATGCGTATCGCTGCGGGACGATCGTTGGCCGAACTCGGACTGCAGCAGGACGACCTGCATCTTCGTGGTGCCGCACTGCAGTGCCGCATCACCACGGAGGACCCCACGCAGGGGTTCCGTCCCGACACCGGCAAGATCACGACCTACCGCTCGCCGGGAGGGGCCGGCATCCGTCTCGACGGCGGCACGGTCCATCAGGGGGCGCAGATCAGCCCGCACTTCGACTCGATGCTGGCGAAGCTGACCTGCCGCGGGCGGGACTTCCCCGCGGCCGTGGCGCGTGCGCGCCGTGCACTCGCGGAGTTCCGCATTCGAGGGGTCTCCACGAACATCCCCTTCCTCCAGGCGCTGCTGGAGGACGAAGCCTTCATCCGCGGCGACATCAGCACGTCCTTCATCGACGAGCGCCCCGAGCTGCTCCGCGGTCGGGTCTCGAAGGACCGCGGCACGAAGATCTTGAACTGGCTCGTCGACGTGACCGTGAACAAGCCGCACGGGGCTCATCCCGGCGTCATCGACCCGGCAGCCAAGCTCCCCGGCATCGACCTGACCGCCGAGCCCGCGCCGGGGTCTCGGCAGCGGTTGCTCGAGGTCGGCCCCGAGGCCTTCGCCCGCGGTCTTCGCGCGCAGACCGCTCTGGCGATCACCGACACGACGTTCCGCGACGCACACCAGTCGCTTCTCGCGACCCGGGTGCGCACGAAAGACCTCGTCGCCGCCGCGCCGTACCTCGCGCGTCTCACGCCGGAGCTGCTGTCGGTCGAGGCATGGGGCGGGGCCACCTACGACGTCGCCCTGCGCTTCCTCGGAGAGGACCCGTGGGAGCGGCTCGACAAACTGCGGGCCGCTCTGCCGAACGTCGCCATCCAGATGCTCCTGCGTGGCCGGAACACGGTCGGCTACACGCCGTACCCGACAGCCGTGACCGAGGCTTTCGTGGCGGAGGCCGCGAAGAGCGGCGTGGACATCTTCCGCATCTTCGATGCCCTCAACGACGTGGAGCAGATGCGGCCGGCGATCGAGGCCGTCCGCGCCACCGGGACGGCCGTGGCGGAGGTCGCGCTGTGCTACACCGGCGATCTGCTGGACCCCGCCGAAGAGCTCTACACCCTCGACTACTACCTCGGGCTGGCGGACCAGATCGTCGCCGCTGGCGCCCACATCCTCGCGATCAAGGACATGGCGGGGCTGCTGCGCCCCGCGGCCGCGGCGAAGCTCGTCTCGGCGCTGCGCGAGCGCTTCGACCTCCCCGTGCACCTGCACACCCACGACACTCCGGGGGGCCAACTCGCGACCCTGCTCGCGGCCAGCGCTGCCGGCGTGGACGCCGTGGACGCCGCCTCCGCGCCCCTGTCCGGCACGACCAGCCAGCCTTCCCTGTCCTCCCTCGTGGCCGCCCTCGCCCACACGGAACGCGACAGCGGCATCTCGCTGGCGGCGGTCTCCGACCTGGAACCGTACTGGGAGGCCGTTCGTCGTCAGTACGCGCCTTTCGAGTCGGGACTCCCCGGACCCACGGGACGCGTCTACCACCACGAGATCCCCGGGGGTCAGCTCTCGAACCTGAGGCAGCAGGCCAAGGCGCTCGGGCTCGCGGACGACTTCGAGCTCATCGAGGACATGTACGCCGCGGCCGACCGCATCCTGGGGCGTGTGCCGAAGGTCACGCCGTCGTCGAAGGTCGTCGGCGACCTCGCGCTGCATCTCGCCGCGGTGAAGGCCGACCCCGCCGACTTCGAGGCGAACCCGGAGAAGTACGACGTGCCCGACTCCGTGGTCGGCTTCATGGCGGGTGAGCTCGGTGACCTCCCCGGGGGCTGGCCCGAGCCGTTCCGCACCAAGGTCCTCGCGGGTCGCTCCGTACGCAGCGGGCTGACGGCGCTCACCACCGAGGACGAAGCGGAGTTGGCGGGCACCAGCACACAACGTCGCGGACGCCTGAACACCCTGCTCTTCCCGGCGCCGACAGCGGAGTTCGCCGACCGCCGGGAGCAGTACGGCGATCTGTCCGTGCTCGACACGAGCGACTACCTGTACGGGCTGGTTCCCGGTCAGGAGCACCTCATCGAGATCGATCGAGGCGTGCAGCTCTATGTCGGGCTCGAGGCGATCGGCGAGGCTGACGACAAGGGCATGCGGACCGTGATGACGACGCTGAACGGCCAGCTCCGCCCGGTGTTCGTGCGGGACCGCTCGGTCGCGGTCGAAGCGCACGAGGTGGAGAAGGCGGACACGTCCGTGCCCGGCCAGGTGGCAGCGCCGTTCTCGGGAGTGGTCACCCTCAAGGCGGAGGTGGGGGCGACGGTACGCGCGGGCGAGCCGGTCGCGTCGATCGAGGCCATGAAGATGGAGGCCGCCATCACGGCACCCGTTGACGGGGTCGTGGAGCGGCACGCCATCGCCGAGACGCAGCAGGTGGACGCAGGCGATCTTTTGGTCGTGATCCGACCCGCGCACTAATCTTGTGCGGGCGAGGCCGCGCACCCTGGGCGCATCCCGAGGCTCGCACAGGTTTGGAGTGACAGGTGACCGCCAAGAACAACGACGACCCGGACGACGGTTCGCTGGGGGTGTTGGACGACGCCGCGTCGGTGGACACCGCCGGCATCGGAATCCTCGGCGGAACTGCGCAGGTACGGGTGGCTCTTCCGACGGAGGAGGACGACGACCTCGCGGACGACGGCGTGGTGGAGGGGGAGGTGCTCGGCGACCTCGTCGAGGACCTCGCTTTCCCCGCCGTGCCCACGTCGGTCACAGCCGCCGAGGCCTCCGTCCTCGAGGTGACGACGATCGACGGGACGGCGACGGAGCGACCGGTCGTCGATGACGGCGGTGTCCTCTCCACCTCCGAGGACGTCGTCGACGCGGTGGTCGTCGTCGACGAGCCGCCCGCACCGCGCGCGGAGACCTCCGGCTTCCGTGCGGAGGCGACGGCGGAAGAGGAAGCCGCCGCCGCGCTGTTCCTCGCGAAGGCCGGTGCCGACCGTGCCGCGTCGTCCGTCGACGACTCGGCTCACGCTCCCCGGACGCCCGTGCAGAAGGAGAACACCATGCCCGAAGCCGACTCGAAGCCCGTCGCCCCTGTCACAGCGCGCCCTGCGCCGCGCACCGACGTGACGCTGACCTCCAAGCGCCTCGGCGAGCTGGGGGAGTCCGCGCGCGAATCCGCCGACCTGCTCACACCCGACCGCCTCCTCGACCCGCACCGCGTGGCCAAGCCCGAGCCCGAAGGCGGATGGAGTCACCTGCTGTACACGCTGTCCGGTCGACGGCTCAACATCGGCGACGGCCGCCGGGCACGCGAGCGGAAGGAGCTCACGGCGCGGATCGCCGCCCCCCTCGCCGGCGGCGCCCGGTTCGTGCCGGTGCTCTCGCGCAAGGGCGGAGTGGGGAAGACCGCGGTCACCGCCTTGCTCGGCATGGCGCTCGCGGACGCCAGAGAGGATCGCGTCATTGCGGTGGACGCGAACCCCGACCGCGGCACCCTCGCCGACCGGGTGCAGCGCCCGCAGCACGGCAAGTCCGTCCGCGACCTCGTCCGCATCCGCGAAGACGTGCGCGGCTATCACGACATCTCCGCGATCGTGGCGCGCGACGCGACCCGGCTCGATGTGCTCGCGTCGGATGCGGACCCGCGCGTGGCCGAGGCGTTCAGCGACAGCGACTACCGCGACGTCGCCGATGTCGCTGCCCACTACTACTCGCTCGTTCTCACGGACACCGGCACCGGCATCGTCCATTCGGTGATGTCCGCGACTCTCGACCTGGCCGACCAGATCGTCATCGTCTCCGGGCTCAGCGTCGACGAGGCCCGGTTGGCCTCCGAGACCCTCACCTGGCTGGAGACCAACGGATACGCCCAGCAGGCGCGGGAGGCGATCGTGGTGCTCAACCAGTCGACACCCGGCACACCCCTGGTCCGCCTCGGCGAGCTCGAGGCGCACTTCGCGACGCGCGCGCGCCGCGTCGTGCGGGTGCCGTACGACCCCCAGATCGCCGCAGGGGGCACCATCGTGTTCGCCAATCTGCTCCCCGAGACGAGGAAGGCAGCGCGTGAACTCGCCGCGCTCCTGGTCGAGGGCCTCCGGGCGAAGGCCGCCTGATGACGGTTCGCGAGATCCGGATCTTCGGCGACCCGGTCCTGCGCACCGTGTGCGCTCCGATCGAACGGATCGACGACGGCGTGCGCGCTCTCGTCACCGATCTGCTGGAGACGGTCGAGCTGCCGGGGCGCGCCGGCGTGGCCGCCCCGCAGATTGGTGTCGCCCTTCGTGCCTTCAGTTACAACGTCGATGGCGAGATCGGCTACGTGCTCAACCCGGTACTGACCGAGGTGCGCGGCGAGCCGCAGCCGACGGGGGAGGGCTGCCTGTCCGTGCCGGGGCTGTGGCACGACGCCTTGCGCCACCCCTGGGCCCGCGTCGAGGGGATCGACCTCGACGGGCGGCCCGTCGTGCTCGAGGGCGAGGGCCTGCTCGCCCAGGCGCTGCAGCACGAGACCGACCACCTCGACGGCAAGCTCTTCCTCTCCCGGCTCGACCCGGAGACCAGGAAGGTCGCGATGCGCGAGGTCCGCGAGAGCTCTTGGTTCTAGCCGCCGACCCACCCCTTTTCGTACGAACCGGCCCCCTGCGCACGAGCGCAAGGGGCCGGTTCGGTCAGAAGGGGGTGGGGTCGGCGAACCGGTCAGCCCCCGATCGCGACGTTGGTCGTCGCCACGGGCTCGTCGTAGATCGCGGCGATCTCGTCGGCGAAGTCGTTCATGATGATGTTCCGCTTGATCGACAGCTTCGGGGTGAGGTGACCGGAGGACTCCGTCCACTCCGAGTCGAGGATCGTGAACTTGCGGATCGACTCGGCGCGCGACACCCGCTCGTTGGCCGCGTCGACCGCGCGCTGCACCTCGGCGCGGACCTGCGCGTTCGTGGATGCCTGGGCCAGGGTCATCTTCTCGTCGAGTCCGTTGTTGGCGAGCCAGGTCGGCAGCATCTCCGGGTCGAGGGTGATGAGGGCCGAGATGAAGGGGCGCTGGTCGCCGACGACGACGACCTGACCCACGATCGGGTTCGCGCGGATCGGGTCCTCGAGCGCGGCGGGGGCGACGTTCTTCCCGCCGGCCGTGACGATGATCTCCTTCTTGCGGCCGGTGATCGTGAGGAAGCCGTCGGCGTCGAAGCTGCCGATGTCGCCGGTGTGGAACCAGCCGCCGTCGCTGAAGGCCTCGGCGGTGGCCTCGGGGTTGTTCCAGTATTCCTTGAACACGTTGATGCCACGCACCTCGATCTCGCCGTCGTCGGCGAGGCGAACCCCGACGCCGGGAAGGGCGGGTCCGACGGTGCCGATCTTCGACTTCGTGGCCAGGTTCACGGTCGCCGGTGCGGTCGTCTCGGTGAGTCCATAGCCCTCGAGGATCACGACGCCCAGGCTGTGGAAGAAGTGACCGAGGCGTGCGCCGAGGGGAGCGGAGCCGGACACGGCGTAGACCACGTTGCCGCCCATCGCCTCGCGGAGCTTGGAGTATACGAGCTTGTTGAACAGGGCGAACTTGAGCTTCGTGCCGAACGGGATCTTCTTGCCCTCCTCGAGAAGGCGAGAGTGCTCGATCGCGACGTCGGCGGCTGCGCGGAAGATCTTGCCCTTGCCGCCCGCCTCGGCCTTCTGCTCGGCGGAGTTGTAGACCTTCTCGAAGACGCGCGGGACCGCGAGGAGGAAGGTGGGCTTGAACGATCCGAGGGCGGGGAGGAGCTGGCGGGTGTCGGGCTGGTGACCGGTGCGGACACCGGCGTGCACGTTGAGGATGGAGATGAACCGGGCGAACACGTGCGCCGTGGTGATGAAGAGCAGCGTCGAGGAGCCGGGCGTCTGCACGACCTCGTCGAGGGCCTTCGCGGAGTTGCGGGACAGCTCGACGAAGTTGCTGTGGGTGAGCACGCAGCCCTTCGGTCGGCCGGTCGAGCCCGAGGTGTAGATGAGGGTCGCGATGTCGGAGCCGACGGCGAGGTTCCGGCGACGCTGAATCTCCTCGTCGGACACCGAGGCACCCTGCGCGGTGAGCGTGTCAATAGCCCCGAGGTGCAACTGCCAGACCTCGCGGAGGAGCGGGAGGTCGCCGCGCACTTCGTCGACGCGGGCGAAGTGCTCGGCCGACTCGACGATGAGGGCGATGGCGCCGGAGTCCTCGAGGATCCACTGGATCTGCGAGGGGGAGCTGGTCTCGTAGATCGGCACCATGACGGCGCCGGCGTAGAAGAGCGCGAAGTCGACGAGGCTCCATTCGTAGGTGGTGCGGGCGAGGAAGCCCACCTTCTCCCCGGGCTGGATACCGGCGGCGGCGAAGCCCTTCGCCAGGGCGATGACCGCGGTCTCGAAGTCGGCGGCGGAGATGTCACGCCATCCGTCACCCTGCGGGACGGAGAACAGCGCCCGGTCGGGGGTCGCCTCGACGCGCTTGGCGAGCAGGTCGGCGACGTTCGCGTCGGGATCGGCGGGGACGATCGCGGGGACTTCAAACTGGACCACGGCAGCTCCTTCGGTACCGGTCGGGCACGGGCGTTGGTCCGAGTCTAAAGCATGGCACCGGGTCGCGGTCAGGGTGAAACTCAGTCGCGTGGCGTGGACCCGTGGTGGCGAACCTGGAGGCGATCGACGGCACGGCGCTAGACTGCACCTCGATGTTCTACTGGCTGATGAAATACGTCGTGATCGGCCCCGTGGTCAAGGCCGTATTCCGTCCCTGGATCGTGGGGCGGAAGAACGTGCCCGCGACGGGGGCCGCGATCCTCGCCAGCAACCATCTGTCCTTCGCCGACTCGATCTTCCTGCCCCTCATGATCGACCGGCCGATGTCGTTCCTTGCGAAGAGCGACTACTTCACCGGTCGGGGTCTGAAGGGCTGGTCGACCCGCTTCTTCATGAAGGCGACGGGCCAGCTCCCCATCGACCGCTCCGGTGGCAAGGCCTCCGAGGCCTCGCTCAACACCGGACTGCAGGTGCTCGGCGGCGGCGACCTCCTCGGCATCTACCCTGAGGGCACACGCAGCCCCGACGGCAAGCTCTACCGAGGCCGCACCGGCATCGCGCGCATGGCGCTCGAGGCCAAGGTCCCCGTCATCCCGGTCATCATGGTGGACACCGACACGGCCATGCCCATCGGACGCCGAATTCCGCGTGTCATGCGGGTGGGGATCGTCATCGGCGAGCCCCTCGACTTCTCCCGCTACGCGGGCATGGAGAACGACCGCTACATCCTGCGGTCCGTCACCGACGAGATCATGGTGGCGCTCCAGCGCCTCGGCCAGCAGGAGTACGAGGACGTCTACGCGTCGACCGTCAAAGACCGCCTTCCGGCCCGCGTCACATAGCACCCGCGGCGCATCTGGGAGGTACCTGGTCCCACTAGGCTTGACGCATGCTCCCGCACCACATCGAAGCCCTTGATGCCTGGCGCTCGCTCCCCATCAAGCAGCAGCCGCAGTGGCCTGACGCCGACCGCGTCGCCGACGTCTCCCGACAGATCTCGAGCCTCCCGCCGCTGGTCTTCGCCGGCGAGGTCGACAACCTTCGCGACCGTCTCGCCCGGGCAGCCTCGGGCCAGGCCTTCCTCCTGCAGGGCGGGGACTGCGCCGAGACCTTCGCCGGCGCGACCGCCGAGCAGATCCGCAACCGCATCAAGACGGTGCTGCAGATGGCCGTCGTGCTCACGTATGGCGCGTCCATGCCGGTCGTCAAGATGGGGCGCATGGCCGGCCAGTTCGCCAAGCCGCGCTCCAGCGACACCGAGACGCGCGGCGAGGTCACCCTCCCCGCGTACCGCGGCGACATCGTCAACGGCTACGACTTCACCGAGGGCTCGCGTCAGGCCGACCCCGGCCGTCTCCTGCAGGGGTACCACACTGCCGCATCGACGCTGAACCTCATCCGGGCGTTCACGCAGGGTGGTTTCGCCGACCTCCGCGAGGTGCACTCCTGGAACAAGGGCTTCGCGCAGAACCCGGCGAACCAGCGGTACGAGCGCATGGCTGCCGAGATCGATCGCGCGATCAAGTTCATGGAGGCCGCCGGCGCGGACTTCGACGAACTCAAGCGCGTCGAGTTCTTCACCGGTCACGAGGGTCTGCTCATGGACTACGAGCGCCCGATGACGCGCATCGACTCGCGCACGGACACCCCGTACAACACCTCGGCCCACTTCCTGTGGATCGGGGAGCGGACGCGTGAGCTCGACGGCGCGCACGTCGACTACTTCTCCAAGATCCGCAACCCGATCGGCGTGAAGCTCGGCCCCACCACGACGCCGGAGACCGCGCTCGCGCTGATCGACAAGCTGGACCCGGAGCGCGAACCCGGGCGCCTGACCTTCATCACGCGCATGGGGGCCGGCCGCATCCGCGATGCACTGCCGCCGCTGCTGGAGGCGGTCCGGGAGTCGGGGGCGCAGCCGCTGTGGGTCACCGACCCCATGCACGGCAACGGCATCACCACCCCGACCGGCTACAAGACGCGCCGTTTCGACGACGTGGTCGATGAGGTCCGCGGGTTCTTCGAGGCGCATCGCGCGGTGGGCACGTTCCCCGGCGGCATCCACGTCGAGCTCACCGGAGATGACGTCACCGAGTGCCTCGGTGGGTCGGAGCAGATCGACGAGGCGGCCCTCGCGACGCGGTATGAGAGCCTGTGCGACCCGCGCCTGAACCACATGCAGTCCCTGGAGCTGGCGTTCCTCGTGGCCGAGGAGCTCGAGAAGCGCTGATCCGCGGGGAGGAAGCACGAAGGGGCCGGAACGTCGTTCCGGCCCCTTCGTCGTGTCGGCGTCAGCCGGCAAAGCTCATGGTGAGCGTGATGCTCGTGCCCTTCCGCTGCGGTTCGGACGGGCTGTACGACTCCACGCGCGTGTTCTCGTTCGCGAGGAGATCCCACACGGAATCCGGCAGCCCGGTGCTGCTCGTGTAGCTCCAGGTGAAGCCGGCGTCGGAGAGGGCTTTGGTCGCCTCGTCCCTGGTCATGCCGGAGACGTCCGGCACGTCGAAGAGCGGCGGCCCCTGGGAGATGATGAGCTGGATCGTCTCGCCGGGGCGCCACGACCCTTCCTCGGCGCGGTCGGCGTAGCCGATGACGCGGTCCTTGCCGATGGAGTCGCTGGGCCGGTAGATGCTCTCCTCGGCGACCTTGAGGCCCTTGCCGGTGAGGGCCTCCGTGGCCTGCTTCACGGTCATGTCCGTCACGTCGGGAACGGGTCCGCGCGATACCTGCATCGTCGCGGTGTCCCGCTCGTGGACGGTGCACCCCTCTTCGCAGCCGAAGGCGTCTCCACCGTCGCGCGGCGTGATGCGGACGTTGATGACCGACCCTGCCGCGGTGTCGGTGAAGTACTCCTCGTCCTCCGTGATCTCCAGGTTGGCCGCCTGCAGCGCCGCGCGGACGTCATCCGACGGCTGCCCGGCCACCGCCGCGAGATCATGGGAGGCGGGGCCCGCGGAGACCACGACGGCGACGGCGGTGCCCTTGTCGACTCTGGTGCCCTTCCCCGGGTCGGTCTCGATGACCACGCCCTTCTCGACGTCGACTGAGAACTCGTCCCGCTGGGTGGGTTCGAAGCCGGCCTCGGTGAGGTCGGCGGCGGCCTCGGCATACGTCTGGCCCGCTACGTCGGGGATGGCGATGAGCGACCCCGGCCCGGAGCCGAACCACCAGCCCACGCCGCCCGCGAGGACGGCGAGCAGGAGGACGAGGGAGAGGAGGAAGGCGCCACGGGCGCGACGCTTGGATGCCCGCCGCCGGAGGATCGTCGCGTTGTCGACGGCGGGGGAGGCGGCGGTCGCCGGCTCCGGGAGCACCATCGTGCCGGGCATCACCTTGGTCAGGTCGCCGGAATCCGCCTGGTCGCGGGCGGATCCGGTCGTTCGGCTCACGGCCGGGGTGATCCCGATCTCGCGCTCGATCTCACGCAGGCGCTCGAGCATCTGTTGGGCATCGTCCGGGCGTTCGTCCGGGGACTTCTCGGTCGCCCAGAGCACCAGCTCGTCGAGCTGCTCCGGCACGGCGGGGTTGCGCACGCTGGGGCGGGGTACAGACTCGGTCGCGTGCTGGAACGCGATCTGCATGGGCTGCTCGCCCTTGTAGGGCTGCTCTCCGACGAGCATCTCGTAGAGCATGATGCCCAGCGCGTAGATGTCGCTCCGGGCGTCGGCCGTGCCGCGGGTCACGAGCTCCGGAGCGAGGTAGGCGATCGTCCCGAGCAACTGTTGCCCGGTCGCGGTGTTCGCCGTCGTGGCCCTGGCGAGTCCGAAGTCACCGATCTTGATACGACCGTCCTCGGCCAGCAGCACGTTCTCCGGCTTCACGTCGCGGTGGACGATCCCCGCACGGTGTGCCGCGGAGAGTCCGGCGAGCACGGCGTCCATGATGGTGATCGTCTGGGCGACGGTGAGGCGCTTCTGCTCACGGAGGAGTTCGCGCAGGGTGATGCCGGGAAGGTACTCCATCACGAGGTAGGCGAGTTCGCCGTCCTGGCCCTGGTCGAACACGTTGACGACGTGCGGGTCGGCCAGACGAGCGGCGGCGCGAGCCTCCTGGATGAACCGGCTCTGGAACGCGGAGTCATCGCTGAGGTGCGCGTGCATCACCTTCAGGGCGATGCGACGCTCGAGGCGGAGGTCGGTGGCGACGTAGACGGTGGCCATGCCGCCCCGGGCGATCCGCGCGCGTACGCGATACCGACCGTCGACAAGCCGCCCGATGAGGGGGTCGGCCTGCTGATTGGTCGTCACGACAGAATTCTAGGGACGATTGGCTGAAAGCCTCGGGAACGCCTCACCCCTCGTCCCCGGTTTTCCGGAGGAGTCACCCGTGCTGGGCGAGCCACGCGTACGCCTGCGCCTCCCACTGCCCGTAGCGATCCGGGTAGGCGGAGATCTGCACGGCCTGCGCCGCGTCGGTGAAGGACAGTGCCTCCCAGCCCGGGATGTCGAGCAGTCCGCGAGTGACATGGCCGTTGGGGTCGCCGGCGCCGCCGTAGAAGACGCGCGTGCTGCGCTCGGCGTCCATGATCTGCGCGGGGGTTCCCCATCCGGTGCTCGGTCGCTGTTGGAACAAACCGAGCGAGTCGCGATCGCCCCAGTCCAGGTTCCGAAGCCCCGACTCCACCATGCCCGTCGCGAGTGCCGTGGCGATCGCGCGATCGGAGGCGCCGAGCTCCCTGCCCACGCGGATGATGAGCGCCGCGTTGGCCGCCTGCTCCGCCGTGAGGCTAGCGGTCCGCTGCCCAGCCGGGGCGGCCGCGGGCTTCGGAGCGGGAGGGCTCTGCACCCGGAGGCGCTGCCCCGGGTAGATGATCGAGGACGGACCGAGACCGTTCCAGGCGAAGAGCGACTGCGTCGACGTGCCGTACCGCTGGGCGATGGAGAACAGGGTCTCACCCGCGGACACGGTGTGGGTGGCGCCGGCGGCGGGCGCGGGGGTCACGGGCGCGACGGCAGGCGCAGGGGCGGCGGGAGCCGTCGTGGCTGTGCCGGAGACGACGAGCTTCTGCCCCGGATAGATGATGGCGGCGCCGGACAGCCGGTTGGCGGCGAGGATCGAGCTCACCGACGTGCCGTACTTCTCCGCGATGGCGAAGACGGTGTCCCCGGCGGCGACGACATGGGTCTTGGCGGCCGTCGGTGTCGGTGCCGCCTCCACGACCGGAGCCTGAGCCGGTGCGCGCAGGGCGAGGGTCTGCCCCGGGTAGATCACGGAGCGCCAGGAGAGCCCGTTCCAGCTCAGCACGTCGGCGGTGCGGAGCCCGAAGCGACCGGCGATCCCCGCGACGGTGTCTCCCGGCTGGACGACGTGCGTCGCCGGGACGGCCCGCGTCGGGAGCACGCGCGTCGGTGCTGTGTGGTGGCGTTCATGCGCCGCGACCGCTGGGGCGGGCGAGGCGGCGGCGGGTGTCGCCGTCAGAGTGGCGGCGAGAGCGCCGGCCACGGCTGTCTGGAAGATCACGTCGGGCCCCCTTTTCGAGCACTTCACGCTGACACGGATGTATAGAGATGTCAACCAAAGTGACGCGTGTGAATGGTGTGACACGCGGGCTGAACATGCGGCGGTCGGTCTGAGGTGAGATAGTGGCAACGTGTCTGAGAACGTCGCTGCAACCCCTGACGCCGCCTCCCTCGAATGGCTGACGATGCCTGACCTCGTCGACGTGCTCGGCGAGCCCCTCGGGCGCGTACGCCGCCTGATCGACGAGCACTACCTCGTCGGCTCACGGCGCAGTGGCGTGTTCGCGGTGCCGTCGGTGTTCATCGTGGACGGTCAGCCCCTGAGCTCGTTGCGCGGAACGATCATCGTCTTGCAGGACGCCGGCTTCTCCGATGACGAGCTGATCGACTGGCTGCTCGCCGAGGATGAGACGCTCGGCCGTTCCCCGATCGCGTCCCTGCTGGCAGGGCACAAGAGCGAGGTCCGGCGGCTCGCACGCACGCTCGCCTGAGCGCTTCGTTCAGGACGAGCGCACGGTCGCAGCTCTGCCCAGATCGCGGAGCTCGCCGACGGCCGCATCCTCGAGTCGCGCACCGGAGAGCGCGCGGTCGGCCTCCTTGGCGTACTCGGCGATCATCGTCTCGACGCGTTCGAGCGCGCCGGTCGCGGCGATCGTCTCCTGAAGGAAGGAGACCTGAGAGGCCGTCAGTCCCGGATCCCCGAGCATCCCGTCGAGCACTCGCCGCGCGGGGGCATCCAAGCGCTCCCTCGTGAAGGCGATGAGGACGGTCCGCTTGCCTTCGCGCAGATCGTCGCCTGCCGGCTTGCCGGTCACGGCGGCGTCCCCGAAGACCCCGAGGACGTCGTCCCGCAACTGGAACGCGAGCCCGAGCGGGTGCCCGAAGCGGCGCAACGCCGCCGTCTGCTCGGCATCGGCTCCGGCCAGGACGGCGCCGAGGACGAGCGGCTGCTCGATGCTGTACCGCGCCGATTTGAGCGAGGCCACGCGGAGGGCGCGCTCGGCGTGCTCGCTGTCGTCGCTCACGCTCCAAGCCGATTCCTCGGTGATGTCGAGGAATTGTCCCGTGGTGACGTCGCGCCGCATCCGGGCGTACTCGGCGCGCACCGTGCGGGCCTCGACATGCCCATCGAGCGCGGACTCCAGGAGGTCGTCGCTCCACGCCACGAGGAGGTCCCCGAGCAGGACCGACCCCGCGCGTCCGAAGGCCTCGGCATCGCCCCACCAGCCGGCGGAGCGGTGTGCCGCTTCCAGCGCCCGGTGCGCGGCGGGACGGCCCCGGCGGGTGTCGGAGTTGTCGATCAGATCGTCATGGACGAGCGCGGCCGACTGGAAGATCTCCAGCGCGGCACAGACGTCCCACACCGCCTGGTCCTCGACGGCCTGGCGGTCGCGGAACCGGGCGACGGCGCGCCAGCCGGCATGGCAGAACCGGGCGCGCAGCCTCTTGCCTCCGGTGAGAGTGTCCGCTGCCGCGTCGAGGAAAGCGGCGGCGTCATCGCCGTATCCCGCGGCTTCCGTTCGCAGGCGGGCGAGGAACAGGTCCAATCGCGCGGCCACGGCGTCGGGGACGGAGGGGGAGAGGGGCGGCACGACTCCCAGCATACGTAAAGGATGAGGGGGCCGAACTGCTAGCCGCGGACGCCGCTCGCGCGTAGACTGGAGGGCACCATACCCGAGGGGGACGAGATGCCACTCTCCGAACAGGAGCAACGTCTGCTCGACGAGATGGAACGCCATCTCCTGCACAATGACGCCGACGTCGTGAGCGCGCCGTCGGGTGATCGCACGCTCAGCTATCGCAACCTGGTGTACGGCGCCCTGCTCCTGCTCGCAGGTGTCGGCGGTCTCGTGGTCGGCGTGATCCTCGGAGACGGATGGGGAATCGTCGTGGGCGTCGTCGGATTCGCGGCCATGCTCGGTGGCGTGATGCTGGCGGTCACTCCCGTGCGCCGCACCGGTGCGACCGAATCCCGGACGCGCACGACCCCGAAGCGGCAGGACTCCTCGTCCTTCATGGACCGGATGAATGACCGCTGGGATCGTCGCCACGACGGTAGCTGACTCTCCCTTCTCCTCCACTTCGAAGCCCGGATGCTGAGCATCCGGGCTTTTTCGTGCCTGCGCGGAAGCGTGCCGCCCCTCGGCCCTCCACTGACCCTCCACCGCACTCCACCGCGGAAACTCAAGGAACCCCGGCGGTCGAAAGCGTCGACCGGATGCCGGAGCGGGGATTTGTCATAGGAATGTGGAGGAAAGTGGAGTAAAGTGGGGCGCACCTCGAGTTGGCCGGACGGAGAGGGGGTGATGGCCGATGCTGCTGGGCACGCACTCACCGAAGCTGGACGACAAGGGAAGGGTCATCCTTCCCGCGAAGTTCCGCGAGGACCTGGGGGGCGGCATCGTCGTCACCCGCGGACAGGAGCGCTGCCTCTACGTCTTCAGCACGGCCGAGTTCGAGGCGATGCACGAGCGGATCCGTCAGGCTCCGCTCGCCAACAAGCAGGCGCGTGACTTCATGCGCATGTTCCTCTCCGGTGCCAGTGCGGAGATGCCCGACAGTCAGAACCGCATCACCATCCCCGCCCACCTGCGTCAGTACGCGGGTCTTCAGAAGGAGCTCATCGTGACCGGAGTCGGCGCCCATGCCGAGATCTGGGATGCGGAGAGTTGGAACGCTTACCTCGCCGCCGGCGAGGAGTCCTACGCCGAGCTGGAGCAGGAGGTGATTCCCGGACTGTTCTGACCACGGCTGTGATGCCCCGCCGCTCCCGCCCCGACACACTTCCCCGGTGCCGGGTCGAGAAGCGGAGGGGGATCAGAGCCGAAGGTCGGACCCGAGAGAGACCATGAACCTCCGCGACATCCACACCCCCGTCCTGCTCGACCGCTGCGTCGAGCTGCTCGCTCCCGCCCTCCAGGAGGACGGTGCCGTGCTCGTCGATGCCACCCTCGGCATGGGCGGGCACTCGGAAGCACTCCTCGAGCGGTTCCCCGGCATCCGCCTGATCGGTCTCGACCGCGACACCGATGCTCTGAAGATCGCGGGGGAGCGGCTCGCCCGCTTCCGTGACCGCGTCACGCTGGTGCACACGGTCTACGACGAGATCGGCCTCCATGCCCAGGGCGCCGCCGGCATCCTGTTCGACCTGGGGGTGTCGTCCCTGCAGCTCGACGAGGCCGAGCGCGGTTTCGCGTACTCCAAGGACGCTCCGCTCGACATGCGGATGGACCAGACGAAGGGCATCACGGCCGCCGACGTCATCGCGACGTACAGCGAGGGCAATCTCCGGCGCATCTTCGAGCGATACGGGGAGGAGAAGCTCGCGGCCCGGTACGCGCGCTTCATCGTCGACGCTCGCCAGAAGCGGCCCGTCACCCGGTCCGGTGAGCTCGTCGACATCCTCGTCGCCGCCACCCCCGCCGCGGCGCAGCGGGCCGGGCACCCGGCGAAGCGGGTGTTCCAAGCGTTGCGCATCGAGGTCAACGCCGAGCTGAACGTCCTCGCCGACGCGATCCCTTCGGCGATGGACGCCCTCGCGGTGGGAGGACGCATCGTCGTGATGTCGTATCAGTCCCTCGAGGACCGACTGGTCAAGCAGGCCTTCGCCGCCGCGTCCTCGTCGACGGCGCCCGCCGGCCTCCCGGTCGAGCTCCCGGAACACGCCCCCCGGTTCCGCATCCTCACCAAGGGAGCGGAACTCGCGGACGACGAAGAGCGTGCACGCAACCCGCGTGCGATCCCGGTGCGCCTGCGCGCCGCTGAGAAGGTGCGGGAGAGCGCATGAGCATGAACGCAGTACGTAAGCCGACCCTGCCGCTGCAGCCGGTCTCGCCGGAGCGGGCCCCGGAACGGCGACTCCAGCCGGTGACGGCGCCGGCGCGGCGACGCAAGCCCAAGCTCGCCTACGCCCTCGTCGCCCTCGGCGGGGCGATGGCCATCGGCGCGGCACAGGTCGGGCTCTCGCTCGCGATCACGCAGGACTCGTTCACTCTCGCCGGGCTCACCGCCCAGCAGCGCGAGCTCGACCTCCGGACGGATGCACTGCAGGAGGAGCTCACCGGCTTGAGCTCGCCGCAGGTCCTCGCGAGCAGCGCGGCCGACCTCGGCATGGTCGTGGCGGGAGCACCCTCCTATCTGAGGCTCAGCGATGGCGCCGTGTTCGGCACGGGCGCGGGTGCGGAGGGCGTCTCGACGGTCGACCCCAACGGCAAGGCGGCCGTGGGCAACGTCCTCGTCACCGAGGAGAAGCCGCCGGCGGAGCAGAAGGCGGACGACGCCGCCGGGGGCACCCCGCCCGCGCAGGACCTTCCACCGGCCATCACCGACGGCCTCCCGAGCCCCACCACCCACTGACCACCCCGATCGACGGAGAGATCCCATGACGACACGAGCCACGCGCGGACCGCGGCGACGCACCGTCGTCGCACTGGCGGTGATCCTTTCCGTTCTGGTGGCCTTCGTCGTCCGCCTCATCGACATCCAGGTCGTGAACGCCGACGAGCACGTGAGCCAGTCCCTCGAGCACATCGGGGACGGCTCCAGGATCCCCGGACAGCGCGGCTCCATCGTCGACGCCGAGGGCACGGTCCTCGCGTCGAGCGTCATGGTCTACGACGCACAGCTCAGCCCGCAGGTCATCAGGCTCACGGAGGAGAAGGACCCGGCACTGCCGTGGGCCGAGGCCTCCGAGAAGATCGCCGCGATCACCGGGGTGCCGGGCGAGGAGATCCGCAAGCGCGTCTCCGATGCCCTCGCCGAGAACCCGAACAGCCAGTACGCGCCGTTGAAGACGGGACTGGACACGGAGCAGTTCCTCGCGCTCCGTGACCTCGGGCTCGGCTCCTATCTGGCGCTGACGCCCCGGGAGACGCGCGTGTACCCCAACGGTGCCGTCGCCGGCAACGTCCTCGGCTTCCTGGACAACACCGGGGAGGCCAAGGCGGGCGTCGAGCAGCTGGAGCAGTCGTGCCTGGCGCCCGTGGACGGTGAGAAGACGTACCGCAAGGGCAAGGACGGGGTCGTGATCCCCGGGAGTGAATCCGTCACGGACGCTGTGAACGGTGGCACCGTGCAGCTCACGATCAACAGCGATCTGCAGTGGTACCTCCAGCAGATGATCGGCGAGGAGGCGCAGAAGCAGGGCGCCAAGGGAGGCACCGTCACGGTCGTCGAGGTGGGCACCGGCAAGATCCGTGCAGCAGCCGAGTGGCCGGCGATGGACCCCAACGACCTGGACTCCTCGACGCCGGAGACCCGCTACAGCCAGATCTTCCACCGCGACTTCGAGCCCGGCTCGACCTTCAAGGCCATCACCGCCGCCGCAGCGATGGAGGGGGCCGGCCTCACGCCGCTGAGCACCGTCACCGCGTCTTCGCGGGAGACCTTCCCGAACGGCGCCGTCGTGAACGACGCCTTCAGCCACCCTGCGTACAACTACACGCTGGCGGGCGGACTGATCGATTCGTCCAACACGGCTCTGTCGAAGTTCGGCACCATGGTCGCCCCCGAGGTCCGCTACGACTACTTGCAGCGTTTCGGCGTCGGCGAGAAGACCCTGGACTTCCCGTCCGAGGTGGCCGGGATCCTGCACCCCGTCAGCGATTGGGACAGCCAGTCGCTCTACACGACGACGTTCGGGCAGTACTTCACGGTGACGGCGCCGCAGCTCGCCGGCGCGTATCAGGCCATCGCGAACGGGGGCGAGAAGATCGACCTGTCGCTGGTGGAGTCCTGCACCGGTCCCGACGGAACCGTCACGGAGACCCCTGAGCCGAAGCACGAGCGGGTCGTGAAGGAGCAGACCGCGGCCGACCTGACCCGCATGCTGGAGAACGTCGCCGTGCAGGGCGGCAACGCCGATCGCATCCAGGTCCCCGGCTACCGCGTGACCAGCAAGACAGGTACCGCGCAGGTCTCGGACGGCAACGGCGGCTACAAGGCCGGCGTGTACTACACGAGCATGGTGGGCTTCGCTCCGGTCGACGACCCGCAGTACGTCGTCGTGGTCACCCTCGACGAGCCGACTAAGGTTGTATCGTCCGCGGCCACCGCTTCCGCCTTCCAGAAGGCGATGACGCAGGTGATGAAGACCTATCGCGTGATGCCGTCCTCTGTCCCGATGGACGCGCTCCTCCCCAAGTTCGGATAGCCGGCGAGAGCCGCGCATGGAGATGACATGATCGCCCTGACGCTCGCTGAGATCGCTGCCGCCATCGGTGGTGATCTGCGTGTGGCCGGAGAGCACACACCGGAGACGGTGGTCGACGGCATCGTCGACACCGACTCCCGCACGATGGAACCCGGGTCGATCTTCGTCGCCAAACCGGGCGCGGAGACCGACGGGCACCGCTTCGTCGGCGCCGCCGTCGAGGCCGGCGCCGTCCTCGCCATCGTCGAGCACCCGGTGGAGGTCCCGGTCTCGCAGATCGTGGTGCCGGACGCCGTCGTCGCGCTCGGCGAACTCGCCCGCGAGGTGGTGGCCCGCGTCCGCGCCGGCGGCGACCTGCGGATCGTCGGCATCACCGGCTCGAACGGCAAGACGACGACCAAGAACTTCCTGGCCCGCATCCTCGCCGACGAAGGCGAGACGGTCGCGCCGGTGAAGTCCTACAACAACGAGGTCGGGGCGCCCGTGACGATGCTCCGCGTCACCCACGACACCCGTTTCCTCGTGAGCGAGTTCGGCGCCGCCGCCCCCGGCAGCATCGCGCGGCTCGCCGGTCTCGTCGAACCGGACCTCGTCGTGGTGCTCATGGTCGGCATGGCGCACGCGGGCGGCTTCGGCGGCATCGAGGCGACCGCGAAGGCCAAGTCCGAGCTCGTCGCGGCGGCTCGGGTGCCCGGCACGGCCGTGCTCAACGCCGACGACGCCCGCGTGTGGGCGATGCGAGAGCTCGCCGAGAGCCGTGGCCTCCGGGTCGTCGGTTTCGGTCAGTCCGCCGCCGCCGCCGTGCATGCCAGGGAGATCGAGGTCTCGGCCTCCGGCACGGAGTGCGTGGTCGAGGTCGCCGGAGAGGAGCTCCCGCTGCGCCTCCGCGTCCTCGGAGCCCACCATGTGACGAACGCCCTCGCCGCCATCACCGCCGCCGTCGAGCTCGGCGTGGCACCGGCCGATGCCGTCTCGCGACTCGAGACGGTCGAGATCGCCGAGCGCTGGCGGATGCAGCCCCTGGGCAACGACCGGGTCCGCATCATCAACGACGCCTACAACGCCAGCCCGGACTCGATGGCGGCGGCGCTGCGGACGCTCGCCCAGATCACGGGCCCCGATGAGCGCACCGTCGCCGTGCTCGGCGCGATGAGCGAGCTCGGCGAGAGCGCGGGGGAGGAGCACGACCGCATCGGTCTGCTCGCCGTACGCCTCAACATCCGGCGCATCGTCGTCGTCGGCCCGGAGGCCCGGCGGCTCTATCTCGCCGCGGTCGGCGAAGGTTCCTGGGACAGCGAAGCCGTGCACCTCCCGGACCAGGACGCCGCGTTCGAGTACCTCCGGACCGAGCTGCGCGACGGAGACCGGGTCCTGGTGAAGTCGTCCAACTCCGTGGGCCTCCGGCATCTCGGCGATCGTCTGGGAGAATTGTTCTCGTGAGGTCCCTCATCATGGCGGCGGCCATCTCGCTCGCCTTCACTCTCTTCCTGACTCCCGTCTTCCTCCGTCTCTTCCGGAAGTGGGGATGGGGTCAGGTCATCCGCACCCCCGAGGCCGCGGGAAACCCGAGCCACGAGGCGAAGCGGGGAACGCCGACGATGGGCGGCGTCATCTTCATCGTCGGCTCGATCGTCGGCTACTTCACCGGCGTGCTCGTCAGCGGGGAGACCCCGGCGCTCTCCGCGATCCTCGTGATCTGGCTCATGGTCGGTTTCGGCGTGGTCGGGTTCATCGACGACTACATGAAGGTGCGCAGTCAGCGCAGCCTCGGCCTGTCCGGGTGGCGCAAGGTGATCGGACAGCTCCTCGTCATGATCCCGTTCGGCATCGTGGCGCTGAACTTCCCGAACAAGTGGGGGCAGATGCCGGCCAGCGCGTCCATCTCCCTGTTCCGAGACATCACCTGGCTGGACCTCTTCGCTTTCGGCATCATCCTGGGCTGGATCCTCTACCTCGCGTGGATCTCGATCATCGGCGTCGCCACCTCCAACAGCGTGAACCTGACGGACGGATTGGACGGTCTCGCCGCGGGCGCCGGCGTCATCGTCGTCGGCGCGTACAGCCTCATCGCCTTCTGGCAGTTCAAGCAGCCCTGCATCGGCGGTGATCCCGGGTCCCTCGGCGGCTGTTACGAGGTGCGGGATCCGTTCAACCTCGCCATCATCTCGGCGTCGTTCGCCGCCAGCCTCATCGGCTTCCTGTGGTGGAACGCCCCGAAGGCGAAGGTCTTCATGGGGGACGTCGGGTCGATGGCCATCGGCGGCGTCATCACCGCCATGGCGATCATGACCAGGACCGAACTGCTGCTCCTCGTCATCGCCGGCGTCTTCGTCCTCGCGTCCGGGTCCGTGATCCTGCAGCGCGCGTACTTCAAGATCACCCGCGGAAAGAGGCTCTTCCTCATGAGCCCGTTCCACCACCACCTCGAGATGCGGGGGTGGTCGGAGGTGACCATCGTCGTACGGATGTGGATCATCGCCGGGCTCCTCGCGGTGTCGGCGGTCGGGCTGTTCTACGTGGAGTGGCTGACCCGTGTCGGCTGAGCGCCTGGCCGAACTGACGAGCTGGAACGCCGACTGGCGGGGGCTGCGCGTCGCCGTCCTCGGCCTCTCCATGACCGGCTTCTCGGTGGCCGACACCCTGGCCGAGCTCGGCGCCGACGTGCTCGTGCTCAGTGAGTCGGCCGAGGAGGAGTACGCCCGGCTGCTTCCGGTCATCGGCGCCCGTCTGGAGCTCGGCCCGCTGGATGAGGTGCCCGACGCGCTGACGGCGTTCGCCCCGGAGGTCGTCATCGCGTCCCCGGGCTTCGCGCCACGACACCCGGTCATCCGCTGGGTGCAGGAGGCGGGCATCGCTCTCTGGGGTGACGTCGAGCTCGCCTGGCGGGTGCGCGACAAGGTGCTCCGTGCGGACGGGACCCCGGCCGACTGGGTGCTCATCACTGGAACGAACGGGAAGACGACGACGACCCAGCTCACGGCCACCCTGCTCGTGGCCGGAGGCCTCCGTGCCGCGCCGTGCGGCAACATCGGCGTGCCCGTGCTCGACGCGGTCCGCGACCCCGCGGGTTTCGATGTCCTCGTCGTCGAGCTGTCCAGCCACCAGCTCTGGTACCTCGGCCTGTCGCGGCCGGAGGGCGAGCTGTTCCCGTACTCGTCCGTGTGCCTCAACCTCGCTGACGACCACCTCGTGTGGCACGGCAGCGCCGAGGCGTATCGTGACGCGAAGGCCCTCGTGTACCGCAACACGCGCGTCGCGTGCGTCTACAACAAGGCCGACGAGGCCACGCGCCGGATGGTCGAGGAGGCCGACGTCGTCGAGGGCGCCCGCGCCATCGGTTTCGATCTCGGCATCCCGGGGCCGAGCGATCTCGGGGTCGTGGAGGGCTTGCTGGTCGACCGCGCGTTCCTCGACGACCGGGCTCGGAGTGCCCTGGAGCTGACGACGGTCGCCGATCTCGAGACCGCGGGCCTGTCGGCTCCCCACATCGTCCAGAACATCCTCGCCGCCAGCGCTCTCGCTCGCTCGCTCGGCGTCGAGCCCGAGGCGATCCATGCGGCGCTGCAGTCCTTCCGGCTGGACGCGCACCGCATCCAGGTGATCGCCCGGCACGCCGGTATCACCTGGATCGACGACTCCAAGGCCACCAACCCGCACGCCGCCGCGTCGTCGCTGCGCGCGTACCCCGGAGCGGTGTGGATCGTCGGGGGCGATCTCAAGGGCGTCGACATCACCGATCTCGTCGCGGACGCGGGCGCCACCGCCCGTGCCGCCGTCGTCATCGGCGTGGATCGAACGGCCGTCGTGACGGCATTCGAGCGACACGCGCCCACGGTGCCGGTCTTCGAGGTCGAAGCTGGCGACACTGGACAGGTCATGACCCGCGTCGTGGAGATCGCGGCGGGGATCGCCGACGGGGAGGGCACCGTTCTTCTCGCTCCCGCCGCGGCATCCTTCGACCAGTTCTCCAGCTACGCGGATCGGGGCCGCCGCTTCGCCGAAGCGGTGCGGGACTGGATCGAGCGGGGGAGCGCCGATGACGCAGGTGGCTCGCCCTCCGCGCTCTGAGTCGGGTGGTCTCGCGGCGCGGGTGTCGCTCGGCCGCCGGTTCACCCCGGTGTCGACCGAGTTCCTGCTGATCGCCTCGACCGCTCTGCTCCTCACGATCTTCGGTCTCGTCATGGTCCTGTCGGCGACGAGTGCCACCGCGGTGGCGAAGGCGCAGAACCCGTTGGACGGTGTGTTGCGTCAGGGCGTCTTCGCGCTGCTCGGTGTTCCGCTGATGTTCCTCATCAGCCGTTTCCCAATCGCCTTCCTCAAGCGCATGGCATGGCCGGCGCTGTTCGGCGCCGTGGCCCTCCAGCTCCTCGTGTTCACCCCGCTCGGCGTCGCCGACGGCGGAAACCGGAACTGGATCCAGGTGGCGGGTTTCCAGATGCAGCCGTCGGAGTTCCTCAAGCTCGCCCTCGCCCTGTGGATCGCCGCAGTCCTGCTGCGCAAACAGACCATGCTCGGCACCTGGCATCACGTCTTCATCCCTGTGGTCCCCGTCGGAGCCTTGGCGATCGGGACGGTGCTTGCGGGGAAGGACCTCGGCACCGCCATGGTCATGGTCCTCATCCTCCTCGGCTGCCTCTTCTTCTCCGGCGTCAAGCTGCGGTTGTTCATCATCCCGATGATCCTCGGGGTGATCGCGGTGCTCGCGTACGCGCTCTCCAGCGAGGACCGCATGCGCCGGATCACGGCGACCTGCGATGACATGGCGCTGTACTACACGGACTGCTACCAGTCGATCCACGGCATCTGGGGCATGGCCTCCGGCGGGATCTTCGGACTCGGTCTCGGTAACTCGCAGGAGAAGTACGGCTGGCTCCCCGCGGCGGGCAACGACTTCATCTTCGCCATCGTCGGCGAGGAGCTGGGCCTGATCGGCTGCATCGTGGTGCTCGCTCTGTTCACGTTCTTCACGGTCGGCGCGTTCCACGTGATCCGCAAGACGCCGGACCCGTTCATCCGCGTCGCGGCCGGCGGGATCACGGTGTGGATCGTGGGACAGGCCGTGCTGAACATCGGCGTCGTGATCGGCGTCTTCCCCGTCATGGGCGTCCCGCTGCCGTTCATGTCCCAGGGTGGCACGGCGCTGTTCGCGGTCCTTGTGGCATGCGGCGTGCTGCTGGCCTTCGCACGGACGATCCCCGTCGTGGAGAAGCAGTCAGTCGAGCGGGGTAGGGTCACCAGGTGACCTCGTACCTCCTCGCCGGCGGTGGCACCGCCGGCCATGTCAATCCGCTGCTCGCCGTCGCCGACGCGCTCCGTGACCGTGATCCGTCCGCGACGATCCTCGTGCTCGGCACGGCGGAAGGCCTCGAGTCGCGGCTCGTCCCCGAGCGTGGCTACGAGCTGCTCATCGTCGACAAAGTGCCGTTCCCGCGGCGGCCGAACCCCCAGGCCGCCGCGTTCCCCGGCCGGTTCCGCCGGGCGATCGCGCAGGTGCGCGCACACATCAGGCAGCACGGCATCGATGTCGTCGTGGGTTTCGGCGGCTATGCCTCCGCCCCCGCCTACGTCGCCGCGCGCCGAGAGCACATCCCTTTCGTCGTGCACGAGGCCAACGCGAAGCCGGGCCTGGCCAACGTCCTGGGCGCCCGCGCGGCGGCGGGGGTCGGCGTCGCGTTCGCCGGGACACCGCTGCGCAGGAGCGAGGTGGTGGGCATGCCGCTGCGCCGGGAGGTCATCACCCTCGACCGGGGGGCGCGGCGTGCGGAGGCGGCGGAGTATTTCGGGCTCGATGCCGATCGGCCCGTGCTCCTCGTCTTCGGCGGCTCGCTCGGCGCCCAGCGGCTCAACGACGCCCTCGCCGACTCCTGGTCGGACATCCTCGCCGCGGGCTGGCAGCTGCTGCATGTGACGGGGGAGCGCAGTGAGCTGCCGGATCCCGGAGTGCCCGGTTACGTCCTCCGTCGCTACGTCGACCGCATGGATCTCGCGTTCGCCCTGGCCGACCTGATCGTGTCGCGCTCGGGGTCGGCGACCGTCAGTGAGATCAGCGCCCTCGGGATCCCCGCGCTGTACGTGCCGTACTCGGTGGGCAACGGGGAGCAGCGCTTGAACGCGGGTTCCGCCGTGGCTGCGGGGGCTGCGCAACTCCTCGACGACGCGACCTTCGACGGCGACGCGGTGCGCCGGATCGTCGTGCCGCTGCTCGGCGACCACGAACGCCTCCAGCGGATGGCGGAGGCCGCGGAGACGACGGGCACCCGCACCGGCACCGAGAACGTCGTGGCCATGATCGACCGGGCGCTCGGTGCGGCGTGACGCCGCCGTCCGGGCCGGAACGAAAAGTAGACTGAAGCGGACATGATCAGACCCGACCTCTCCCTCCCCATCCCCGAGACGATCACCTCCGCGCACTTCATCGGCATCGGTGGGTCCGGGATGAGCGGCCTCGCGAAGATGTTCCTCGACGCGGGCATCCGCGTCTCCGGCAGTGACCGCGCCGACAGCGACAACCTGCGCGCGCTGGCCGCTGCAGGGGCGACCGTGCACGTCGGCCACGACGCGGCCCACCTCGGCGACGCCGACACCGTCGTGCACACGGGCGCCATCTGGCCGGAGAACCCCGAGTTCGTCACGGCCAAGGAGCGCGGACTGCACGTCATCCATCGCTCCCAGGCTCTGCACTGGCTGATCGGCAGCCGACGCCTCGTCTCGGTGGCCGGAGCGCACGGGAAGACGACCTCCACAGGGATGATCGTCACGGCGCTCCGCGCGCTCGGTGCGGACCCGCATTTCGTCAACGGCGGTGTCATCGAGCAGCTCGGCACCTCCAGTGCGACGGGGAGCGGCGACCTCTTCGTGATCGAGGCGGACGAGTCCGACGGCACCTTCCTCCTCTACGACACGGCCGTGGCGCTCATCACGAACGTCGATCCCGACCACCTCGACCACTACGGTTCCGACGAGGCCTTCCACGATGCGTTCGTGCGGTTCGCGGATGCGGCGACCGAAGCGGTCGTCATCTCCAGTGACGATCCCGGGGCGCTGCGAGTGCTGGCCGGACTGTCCCACCCGCGTGTCCTCACGTTCGGACAGGCCGAGGGCGCCGACGTCCGCGTCAGCGAGATCATCACGTCGGGTCCCGTCACCGCCGTCGTCTCGCACGACGGCCAGGCGGAGCGCATGCAGCTCGCCGTCCCCGGTGTGCACAATGCGATCAACGCGACGGGCGCCGTCGCCGTGCTTCTGGCCCTTGGGCACCCGCTCCGCGAGGCCGTCCGCGCCGTGGAGGGCTTCGCGGGGACCGTCCGTCGCCTCGAGCGACACGGCGAGGAGCGCGGGGTCACCGTCTACGACGATTACTCCCACCACCCGACCGAGGTGCGTGCCGCGCTGGAGGCCATGCGCAGCCTCGCCGGCTCCGGGCGTCTGATCGCCATCCAGCAGCCGCATACGTACTCGCGGACGCAGCACATGTACCAGGAGTTCGCCGACGTCCTGGAGGAGCTCGCCGACCACACGGTGATGCTCGACGTCTACGGTGCCAGGGAGGATCCCGTGCCCGGGGTCACCGGCGAACTGGTGAGCGGCGCGTTCGCCGACCCGTCCCGCGTGCACTTCGTCGCGGACTGGCAGGAGGCCGCCGACTACACCGCTTCCGTCGCGCGCGACGGGGACTTCGTCGTGACCCTCGGCTGCGGCAACGTCTACCAGATCATCCCGCAGGTGCTGGAGTCACTGCGCCGGACCGACGAGGCGTAGCCCATGCGCCGGCCGCCTCCGCTCCCGAGCGCCCCGGACACCCCGGAGCACACGGATGCGTCCCCCGAGGGGATCTCCCGTCGGCGCGGCTCGTCGCTGACACCGACCGTGGACGACTCTCCGGCGTCGGCCGTCGAGCCGGCGGCCGCAGGCGAGGAGGAGCGCGTCGGACCGAGTTCCTCGATGGACGTCTGGCGTGCGGCCCGCGCCCGCCGCAAGGCCCTCCGCGCGGAGATCCGCCGGTTCACCCAGCGGTCTCGGCGACGCCGGATCGTGTGGCTCAGTGTTCTCGGGGTCGTGGTGCTGTTGATCGGTGGGAGCGTGGCCGCGGCCTACAGTCCGCTGTTCGCGGTGCAGCGCATCACCGTCACCGGGGCGACGACGATCGATCCCGCGGTGATCGAGGGCGCACTGGACGATCAGCTCGGCACTCCGCTCGCGCTGGTCGACACGAGCGAGGTCAAGGCAGCCCTGCTGGCATTCCCCCTGATCGAGACATACGCACTGGAGGCGCGGCCGCCCCACGACCTCACCGTGCGGATCGTGGAGCGCACGCCGATCGGGGTCATCGAGTCAGGCGCCGGGTTCACGCTCGTGGATGCCGCCGGGGTCGCCCTGTCGACCACGGCGGACCGGCCCGACGGGCAGCCGTTGGTGGAGGTCGAGGGCGGTGTGGACTCCCGGGCGTTCCGGAGCGCCGGGCTCGTCGTTCGCGCGCTTCCTGCCGACATCCGTAGCGCGCTCACCGGTGTCCGCGCCTCGACGGCAGACGACGTCACCCTCACGCTGGACTCCGGGCTCACCGTGGTCTGGGGGAGCCAGGAGGACTCGGGCCTGAAGGCGCTCGCACTCTCGGCGGCGCTCGTGAAGAACCCCGACGCCGCCTCGATCGACGTCACGTCCCCGGACGTCGCGGTCGTCGGCTGAGGGTTTCCGCGGGAATGGCGCGACACGCCCGTGTCGCTGCGCGTGCGCGGCCGAGCGGCGCTTACCTTCGATCTGAGAGAACGCAATACCGGGAAATACTTTACACCTCTAGTTGAGGTTTAAGGTTCACCCCTTCCAGGCTCTACTAATCGGAGGCCGGCCATGAGCCAGAACCAGAACTACCTCGCCGTGATCAAGGTCGTCGGCGTCGGCGGTGGCGGCGTCAACGCCGTCAACCGCATGATCGAGCTCGGTCTCCGCGGAGTCGAGTTCATCGCCGTCAACACCGACGCCCAGGCGCTGCTCATGAGCGACGCCGACGTCAAGCTCGACGTGGGCCGCGAGCTCACCCGCGGCCTCGGTGCCGGCGCCGACCCCGAAGTGGGGCGTCGCGCCGCAGAGGACCACGCGGAGGAGATCGAACAAGCCCTGACCGGCGCCGACATGGTGTTCGTCACCGCCGGCGAGGGTGGCGGCACCGGAACCGGCGGTGCTCCGGTGGTCGCCCGCATCGCGAAGTCGATCGGCGCGCTGACCATCGGTGTCGTCACGAAGCCGTTCTCCTTCGAGGGCCGTCGCCGCCAGAGCCAGGCCGAGGCCGGCGTCGCGAAGCTGAAGGAAGAGGTCGACACCCTCATCGTCGTCCCGAACGACCGGCTGCTCGAGATCAGCGATCGCGGCATCTCGATGATCGAAGCGTTCGCGACTGCCGATCAGGTGCTCCTCGCCGGTGTGCAGGGCATCACCGACCTCATCACGACGCCTGGTCTGATCAACCTCGACTTCGCCGACGTGAAGTCCGTCATGCAGGGGGCGGGATCCGCCCTCATGGGCATCGGATCGGCGCGCGGAGCCGACCGCGCGATCAAGGCCGCCGAGCTCGCCGTCGAGTCCCCGCTGCTCGAAGCCTCTATCGAGGGGGCGCACGGGGTGCTGCTGTCGATCCAGGGTGGCTCCAACCTCGGCATCTTCGAGATCCACGACGCGGCCGATCTCGTCAAGGAGGCTGCGCACCCGGAGGCCAACATCATCTTCGGTACCGTCATCGACGACACCCTCGGCGACGAGGTGCGGGTGACCGTGATCGCCGCCGGCTTCGACGGCGGAGAGCCGTCGCTGCGACTCGACCCGATGGTCGTGTCGCGCCCGGCAACCGCGTCGCTCCCCGAGGTCGCCCTGTCGGATTCTGCGGAGCCTGCCGCAGAGAAGGCCTCCTCGGAGCCCGCGCCGGCGACGTCCGTGCAGCGCACCCCCGCGACGAGCATCGAGCCGGCATTCGCGGACGACGACATCGACATCCCCGAATTCCTGAAGTGACGACACCGGTCGGCGCCTCGGCGCCATCCGGTCTGGCGGCGCGGCTGTCGGCGATCGACGAGAGGATCGCCGACGCCGCGCGTGCCGCGGGGCGGCCTGCGACGGAGATCACCCGGATCGTCGTCACGAAGTTCCACCCTGCCTCCCTGGTGCGGGACCTGCACGACCTCGGGGTTCGCTCCGTCGGGGAGAACCGGCAGCAGGAGCTCACCGCCAAGGCGGCGGAGCTCTCCGCGCTGGGCCTGGAGTGGCACTTCATCGGGCAGGGGCAGACGAACAAGGCGGCGGCGATTCGCCGCAGCGCGGACGTGGTGCATTCCGTGGATCGCGACCGGTTCGCGGATGCCCTGCACCGGGCCGCGGACGGTGACGACATCCTCGACGTTCTCGTGCAGGTGAACCTGACAGAGGACGAGGGCAGGGGTGGCGTCGCTCCCTCGGGGGCGGCGGCGCTGGCCGAGCATGTCCTGACGCTGTCCTCCCTCCGTCTCCGCGGGGTCATGGCCGTTGCGCCCCTCAACGAGGAGCCCGCCGCCGCCTTCGCCCGGCTCCGCGCGATCGCCGAGGATGTCCGCGCGGTCGCACCTGACGCGACCTGGATCTCCGCCGGCATGACCGGCGACTTCGCCGAGGCGATCGCCGCCGGCGCGACACACCTGCGGATCGGATCCGCAATCACGGGACCGCGCCCCGCCCGGGGTTAGCCTGTGACAAGACCAGCCCGAAACGTTCGAACCGGAGGACACGATGGGTAACCCGCTGAAGAAGACCATGGTGTATCTCGGCCTCGCCGACGAGGAAGAGGTCTACGAAGAGGAGACGCAGGCGCCCGCCCGCGCTCAGCGTGAGCGCGAGCGCGACCGTGAAGAGCCGGCCCCGGCTCCCGTTACGCCGCTCCGTCGCCCCGTCGCCGTCCGCCAGCCCGCAGCAGGAGCCGTGAACGAGATCCTCACCGTCCACCCGAAGCAGTACCGCGACGCGCAGCTCATCGCGGAGAGCTTCCGCGAGGGCGTCCCCGTCATCATCAACCTCTCCCAGATGAGCGATGCCGACGCGCGCCGCCTCATCGACTTCGCGAGCGGTCTCTCCCTCGGTCTCTATGGCCGCATCGAGCGGGTCACCTCCAAGGTCTTCCTGCTCTCGCCGGAGAACATCGCGGTGTCCGGTCACGGGGGAATCGCGCACGCAGACGCCGAGTCTGCGGGCTTCGACCACTCGTAGACCGTGCAGCTGGTCTCGGTCCTCGCCAGCATCGTCCACCTGGTGCTGCTGGTCTACATCCTCGTGCTCTTCGCGCGGCTCATCCTGGACTACATCCCGATGTTCAACCGGGAATGGCGTCCCAAGGGATTCGGTCTGGTCGCCGCCGAAGCGGTCTACACGATCACAGACCCGCCGATCCGGTTCTTCCGCCGGATCATCCCGCCGCTCCGCATCGGTCAGCTCTCGCTGGACTTCGGGTTCGCGCTGACCTTGCTGGTCGTCCTGATCCTGATGAACATCGTGCGGTTGTTCATCCGCTGACCGCCCCGCCCGTCGCGTCCGGTGACCACGGCGAGTTGTCCCAGCCTGGGTGTCGTGGCGTCGCGACCCTGAGGCTCGGGGACTATGCTGGCACCCAGGTGCGCGCCCCGGGTTCGCGCCACATCACGAACACGCCATACATCGGTACTGGCAATCGAACTCATCGAAAGAGGAGCCACCCATGGCACTTACCCCGGATGACGTCGTCACCAAGCAGTTCCAGCACGTCCGCTTCAAGGACGGCTTCGACCCGGACGAGGTCGACGACTTCCTCGACGAGATCGTCATCGAGTGGCGCAAGGCCCTCGAGGAGAACGCCGAGCTGAAGGCGAAGCTCGCGGCGTACGAGTCGGGCTCCGCACCCGCACCGGCCGCCGCTTCCGAGCCGGCCGCTGCCACGCCCGCGCCGGCCCCTGCGGCCGAGACGCCCGCAGAGCCTGCGCCGACCGGCTCCGCGACCGCGACCGCCGGCATCATCGAGCTCGCGCAGCGTCTGCACGACGAGCACGTGGCCGAGGGTGAGGCGAAGCGCAACCAGCTCATCTCCGAGGCCGAGGCCGAGGTCGCCCGCATCCGCACGGAGGCCGAGGCGAAGCAGCGTGAGGAGACCGCGCGTCTCGAGCGCGAGCGGAACACCCTCGAGGCCCGCATCACCGAGCTGCGCAACTTCGAGCGCGACTACCGCTCCCAGCTCCGCGGCTACATCGAGGGCCAGCTCCGCGAGCTCGACGAGAAGTCGGCTTCCACGGACTCGACGCCGGTCTCCGCGATCGGCCTGTAAGGCGCCCTCTTGTCAGGACGTCGTCCCCTTCGTCGGTCGGCGGCCGGCGCGATCGTTGCGGTTCTCGCAGCGGTCGTGCTGGCCGCCGATCAGTTTGTGAAGTACCTCACCATCGAGAACCTGCCGCTGCATGAGGCGGTTCCGGTGCTCGGCGAGTTCCTTCAGCTCTACTACGTGCGCAATCCCGGCGCGGCGTTCTCCCTCGGCTCCGGTGTGACGTGGATCTTCACGATCGCCCTCGCCGTGGTGGCCGGGATCATCATCTGGAAGGCCTTCGGCCTGCGCTCGCGCCTCTGGGCCGTGGTGCTCGGCTGCCTGCTCGGTGGTGTCCTCGGGAACCTGACCGATCGCCTCTTCCGCGAGCCGGGATTCCCCGTCGGCCATGTGGTCGACATGATCTCCATGCCGTGGATGATGCCGGCGATCTTCAACGTCGCCGACATCTTCATCGTCACCGGGATGATCTCGGTCGCGCTGCTCGTCGTGTTCGGACTGCGCTTCGACGGCACGCGTGAGCGGGACCACGCCCCGGTGGAGACGGACGAGGACGCCGAGGCGGCGGCCGCGGCCGAGGGGCGCTGAGCGTGGAGTCCCGGTCACTGCCCGTCCCGGACGGGCTCGACGGCACGCGCGTCGACGCCGCCCTCGCCAAGCTGCTCGGGTTCTCGCGGACCTTCGCCGCGGACGTGGCGGGTTCCGGCGGCGTGCGTCTGGACGGCGTCACCCTCGACAAGTCGGACCGTCTCCGGGGCGGGGCCTGGCTCGACGTGGAGTGGGAGCCGAAGGAGGGGCCGAAGATCGTGCCGATCGCGGTACCCGAGCTGGGTATCGTGTACGACGACGATGACATCGTCGTGGTGGACAAGCCGACGGGAGTCGCCGCCCATCCGTCGGTCGGCTGGGAGGGCCCGACGGTCGTCGGCGCTCTCGCGGCCGGCGGATTCCGCGTGGCCACCAGCGGAGCGCCGGAGCGCCAGGGCGTCGTGCACCGTCTCGACGTCGGCACGAGCGGCCTCATGGTCGTCGCCAAGAGCGAGGCCGCGTACACCGCGCTGAAGCGGGCGTTCAAGGAGCGCACGGTCGAGAAGATCTACCACGCGGTGGTTCAGGGGCACCCTGACCCGCTCGTGGGGACGATCGACGCCCCGATCGGTCGGCATCCGAACCACTCGTGGAAGTTCGCGGTCGTTCCGGACGGCAAGCCTTCCGTGACGCACTACGAGACCCTCGAGGCATTCCCCGGTGCCTCCCTGCTCGAGATCCACCTGGAGACGGGACGCACGCACCAGATCCGCGTGCACATGGCCGCACACCGGCATCCGTGCGTCGGCGATCCGCTGTACGGCGCCGACCCGACGCTCTCCGCGCGTCTCGGTCTCACGCGCCAGTGGCTGCACGCCCATCAGCTCGCGTTCGCGCATCCGACGACGGGGGAGTGGGTGCAGTTCACCTCGCCCTACCCGGAGGACTTCCAGCACGCGCTGAACGTGCTGCGCGGTGAATAGCGCCGCCCGACGGGGCGTCGTACCCTCGGCGTCGGTGGTCTCCGCCACACTGACCGCATGAACATCGTGATTCGGCCGGCGACGGTCTTCGACGACGTGGCAGCGGTCGTCGGGCCGAAGAAGCCGACCTCGAACGTGTGCTTCTGCCTGAGCTACCGGATCGGCAACAAGGAGAACGTCTCCCTACGCGGTCCCGCGCGGGCCGAGCGGGTGCGCGAGCTCTGCCACCAGGATCCTCCTCCCGGCGTGATCGCCTACCTCGACGACGAGCCGGTGGGCTGGGCGGCGCTGCATCCTCGCCGCGACACCAGTTTCGCGCGCAACCGCCTGATCCCACACGTCGACGCCCTCGACGTGTGGTCGCTGTGGTGCTTCCGAGTCCGCCCTGGTCACCGCAAGCAGGGCGTCTCGCACGCCCTCATCGAGGGTGCGGTCGCCTACGCGCGGGAACGGGGTGCGCCCGCGATCGAGGGGTATCCGGTCGACAACGCCGGCGCGAAGGTGAACCTGACGATGGCGTACGTGGGGACGCGGCGGCTCTTCGAGAGCGCCGGGTTCGTGAAGGCGGCAGACACGGGTTCCGTCCTTGACGGCTTCCCGCGCGTGCTCATGCGCCTCGATCTCCGCGAGAAAGCGTGAACCGGATCCCGCGTCGCGGGCAATACGGAGTGTGAACACAGACAGCGAGGTCATCGCGCAGTCGCTCCACGAGCCCGGGGCCTTCTCCGCCATCTTCGAGCGGCATGTCCGCCCCGTCGGCGGGTACATCCGGCGGCGGGTCGGCGAGGACGCGGTGGACGACGTGCTCAGCGAGACGTTCCTGATCGCTTTCCGCCGCCGGTCCGCCTTCGACCTCGATGTCGAATCCGCGCTGCCGTGGCTCCTCGGCATCGCCACGCGGATGATCAAGCGGCACCGTGCGGCCGAGGTGCGGCAGTGGCGCGCGTTCGAGGCGTCCTCGGCGGCGGAGGGGCCGGGGGATCACGCGTATGCGGCCTCGGACGCGCGGCTGGACGCGAATGCCGCCTTGCGGGCTCTCGCTCCCCGCATCGCCGGGCTGCCCGCCCGAGACCGTGATGTGCTGCTCCTGCATGCGTGGGGCGACCTCACCTACGAGCAGATCGGCGAGGCCCTCGGCGTCCCGGTCGGTACCGTGCGGTCGAGGCTCAATCGGGTGCGACGACGGCTGTCGCCACCCGGCTCGAAAGGGACGACCCGACTCACCTGGATGGCGAAGGAGGACAGCGATGCTGCTTATGGAACGAGTGCGTGAGCTCGGCGCGGATCAGGCGGAGCCGTCGGACGAGAGCATCCGTCGGGCCCGTGCGGCTCTGACGAGCGCGGTGTCCGCCGCGCGTGCTCCGCGGGGCGGACGACGACGCGCGCGGGTGTGGACCGGCATCGGCGTCGGAGGGTTGACGGCCGGGGCCGCGGTCGTGGCGCTGGGCGCCGGAGGCATCCTGTTCCCGGTGATGCCCGACGGCGCCGCTGCGGCGGTCCTCGAGCAGGCGGCGAGCATCACCGTCGACGCCCAGGACCTCGACCCGGGCGAGGGGCAGTACATCCGGATCGAGACCGTCGACGAGTTCGTCCAGTTCTGGGACGCGGAGGCCGCCGACGACGGCGACGACGACACCTTCGCCTTCAACGCCTCCCGCGACACGGGGGACGCCGCCGTCCTGATCAGGGACACCCGTGTCCTGTACGTGCCGGCCGACCGTTCCACGGACTGGTTCTACGACTGGGGGCACGCCGAGGTCGCGCGATCGTTCGGTGAGCAGGGGACTCGGGCGGCGCAGGAGTGGCCCTCGTCGCCCGGGGCCTCCCTTCGCGAGCGCGGGACGGTGCAGATTCTCCCGGGCGGGGCGTGGCCGGTCGGAGAAGGTGACAGTCCGCCCGTGCCGTACCTGGCAGACGGCTACCGTCCGCACTACGACGAGATGCCGCGGGAGCCGTCGGCGTTGCGGGACTGGCTGCGCGCTCGCTCGGGCCTCACAGGCACGGAGGGGGACCAGTGGGTGGTGGCCAGCCTCTCCGACCCCTCGGCGATCAACCTGATGCCGGCGGATCTGAGAGCGGCCTTCTTCCGTGCGGTCGCTCTGATCCCAGGCTTCGAGGTGGTGACTGACGGCGACGGCACCGCGACGCTGCGCTATGCGGTGCCGGGCCACCGCACGACGACGATCGTCATCGACACGGCGCGCGGCCTGGTGGACTCCATCGCGGAGGGCTACGGGTCCGGAGGTGTCATCGGCGACACGCCGGAGTCGACGACGAGCGTCGTCACCGAGGTGGTGGATGAGGCGCCGTGAGCCCGGCCGATGTCGATGGCCGAACGTAGACTCGAAGCATGGCATCCGACTCCTTCGTCCACCTGCACGTGCACAGCGAGTACTCGATGCTCGACGGGGCTGCGAAGATCAACGCGATGACGCAGGCGGCCGCCGATTACGGCATGCCGGCGATCGCGGTGACGGACCACGGCAACACCTTCGCGGCGTTCGAGTTCTACAACGCCGCCCGCAACGCCGGCATCAAGCCCATCGTGGGTCTCGAGGCCTATGTCACCCCGGGCACCCACCGCAGCGACAAGACCCGGGTGCAGTGGGGCTCCGCTGATCAGCGGAGCGACGACGTCTCGGGGTCGGGTGCCTACACCCACATGACCATGTGGAGCCAGAGCACGGAGGGTATGCACAACCTCTTCCGGCTGAGCTCGCTGTCGAGCATGGAGGGCTACTACTTCAAGCCGCGCATGGACCGCGAGCTGCTCCAGACGTACGGCAAGGGTCTCATCGCCACGACGGGGTGCCCGTCGGGAGAGGTGCAGACGCGCCTCCGGCTCGGACAGTACGATGCCGCGCGGGCGGCCGCGGCGGAGTTCCAGGACATCTTCGGCAAGGAGAACTACTTCGCCGAGATCATGGATCACGGCCTCTCCATCGAGCGCCGCGTCATGACCGACCTCCTCCGTCTCGCGAAAGACCTCGGCATCCCGCTGGTGGCGACCAACGATTCGCACTACACCCACCAGCACGAGGCCGACGCCCACGCGGCCCTGCTGTGCGTGCAGTCCGGCTCCACGCTCGACGACCCGAACCGCTTCAAGTTCGACGGCGACGGGTACTACATCAAGACCGCCGCCGAGATGCGGCAGCTCTTCCGGGACCACCCCGAGGCCTGCGACAACACGCTCCTGATCGCCGAGCGGTGCGAGGTCGAGTTCAACACCTCGGCGAACTACATGCCGCGGTTCCCCGTGCCCGACGGCGAGACCGAGGACAGCTGGCTCATCAAGGAGGTCGAGAAGGGCCTCCACTACCGGTATCCGAACGGCGTCCCGGACAAGGTGCGCAAGCAGGCCGAGTACGAGACCGGGATCATCCTGCAGATGGGCTTCCCCGGCTACTTCCTCGTCGTCGCCGACTTCATCAACTGGGCCAAGGACAACGGCATCCGTGTCGGTCCCGGTCGTGGTTCCGGTGCCGGCTCCATGGTGGCCTACGCCATGAAGATCACCGACCTCGACCCCCTCGAGCACGGTCTCATCTTCGAGCGCTTCCTCAACCCGGACCGCGTCTCGATGCCCGACTTCGACGTCGACTTCGACGACCGTCGCCGTGGCGAGGTCATCGAGTACGTGACCCGGAAGTACGGGTCCGAGCGCGTCGCGCAGATCGTCACGTACGGCACGATCAAGTCGAAGCAGGCGCTCAAGGACGCCGGCCGGGTCCTCGGCTTCCCCTTCAGCATGGGGGAGCGACTGACCAAGGCCATGCCGCCGGCGGTGATGGGTAAGGACATGCCCCTGGATGGGATGTTCGACTCCGCACATCCGCGCTACAAGGAGGCCAGCGAGTTCCGGGCGTTCATCGAGACCGATCCGGAGGCGAAGACGGTCTTCGACCGCGCGCTGGGTCTCGAGGGCCTGAAGCGGCAGTGGGGCGTGCACGCCGCCGGCGTCATCATGTCGTCGGAGCCTCTGCTCGACATCATCCCCATCATGCGGCGCGAGCAGGACGGCCAGATCGTCACGCAGTTCGACTACCCGTCCTGCGAGTCCCTCGGGCTCATCAAGATGGACTTCCTGGGGCTCCGGAACCTCACGATCATCTCGGACGCTCTGGACAACATCCGGATGAACCGCGGCGAGGAGCTCGATCTGGAGCACCTCGGACTCGACGACCCCGCCGTCTACGAGCTGCTGGCCCGTGGGGACACCCTCGGCGTCTTCCAGCTCGACAGCCCGCCGCTGCGCTCGCTGATGCGGCTCATGAAGCCCGACAACTTCGGAGACATCTCGGCCCTCATCGCGCTGTACCGCCCGGGACCGATGGGAGCCAACTCCCACACCAACTACGCGCTGCGGAAGAACGGGCAGCAGGAGATCACCCCGATCCATCCGGAGCTTGCGGAACCGCTGGCGGAGATCCTGGAGGAGTCCTACGGACTCATCATCTACCAGGAACAGGTCATGGCGATCGCCCAGAAGGTCGCCGGCTTCAGCCTCGGTCAGGCCGACATCCTGCGCCGTGCGATGGGAAAGAAGAAGAAGTCCGAGCTGGACAAGCAGTATGCGGGCTTCGCGGCCGGGATGACCGAGCGCGGTTTCGGCGAGGACGCGGTCAAGGCGCTCTGGGACATCCTCCTGCCCTTCTCGGACTATGCCTTCAACAAAGCGCACTCCGCCGCGTACGGTCTCGTGTCCTACTGGACGGCCTATCTGAAGGCCCACTACCCCGCCGAGTACATGGCCGCCCTCCTCACGAGCGTCGGCGACTCCAAGGACAAGATGGCGCTCTACCTCAACGAGTGCCGCCGAATGGGCATCAAGGTCCTCCCGCCGGACGTCTCCGAGTCGATCAACTTCTTCGCGGCCGTCGGCGACGACATCCGCTTCGGCCTCGGCGCCGTCCGCAACGTCGGCACCAACGTCGTCGAAGGGATCGTGCAGTCTCGCAAGGACGAGCGATTCACCTCCTTCCATCACTTCCTCGACACGGTGCCCCTGCACGTCGCCAACAAGCGCACGGTCGAGTCGCTCATCAAGGCCGGCGCGTTCGACTCGATGGGGGACACCCGGCGCGCGCTCCTCGAGATCCACGAAGATGCGGTGGAGGCAGCGGTCGACCGAAAGCGCAACGAGGCGCAGGGGGCCATCGGCTTCGACTTCGACAGTCTCTACGACGGCATGGAGGAAGCAGCACCCGCGAAGGTGCCCCCGCGTCCGGAGTGGATCAAGAAGGACAAGCTCGCCTTCGAGCGCGAGATGCTCGGGCTGTACGTCTCGGATCATCCGCTGGCGGGTCTCGAGGTGCCGCTCGCGAAGCACGCCTCGATCTCCATCCACGACCTCAACAA